>CAMBWO010000284.1 GCA_945871285.1 Pseudorhodobacter antarcticus
GGCCCTGGTGCGGCCCCCCGCCGAACACAGCTATTCCGTCCACATGACCACCGGCTTTCTGGACGAGGCGCAACGCCTCGGCCTTGACCATGAAATCATCGAGGCCATCACCAGCGACACCCCCGCCAATGACATTGAAACCGCCATGATGCAGCGCTTTGGCCAGACGCCCACGATTGACGGCATCATGTCAGGCTCGCCCACCAGTGCCGTCGCCTGCGTCGCCGCCGCCGAAAAGGCGGGCATGGTCATCGGCCGCGATTTCGACATCGTCTCGAAAGAGGCGCACAGCTTTCTGCACCGCTTCCGCAAGGAAATCATCGTCGTCGAAGAAAAGATGGGCCTCGCCGGCAGCTTTTTGACCCGCGCCCTGATTTCGGCGATAGAAAGACGCACACCTTCTCAGGGCCAATATCTGGACCGGCCCGACCACGTTGACCTAAAGTAATCCCACACGCGTTGACCTATTCTCGGAGGAGACATCCATGAAAACCATCAAGGGCCCGGCCCTTTTTCTGGCGCAATTTGCCGGCGACACCGCCCCCTTCAACAGCCTGCCCGCCATCACCGAATGGGCGGGCAGCATCGGCTACAAGGGCGTGCAGATCCCGTCCTGGGACGCCCGCATGATCGACCTCGACAAGGCCGCCACCTCGCAGACCTATTGCGATGACCTCAAGGGCATCGCCGCCGCCAATGGCATCACCATCACCGAACTGTCCACCCACCTGCAGGGCCAGTTGGTCGCCGTCCACCCCGCCTATGACCACCAGTTTGACGGCTTTGCCGCACCACAAGTGCGCGGCAACCCCAAGGCGCGTCAGGAATGGGCCGTCGATCAGGTAAAAAAGGCGCTGTCGGCGTCCAAGAACCTTGGCCTGACCGCTCACGCCACCTTCTCGGGCGCCCTCGCCTGGCCCTATCTCTACCCCTGGCCCCAGCGCCCCGCCGGTCTGGTCGAAGAGGCGTTTGACGAGTTGGCCCGCCGCTGGACCCCGATCCTCGACCATGCCGACGCCTGCGGCATCGACGTCTGCTACGAAATTCACCCCGGCGAGGACCTGCATGACGGCATCAGCTTCGAGATGTTCCTCGAGCGGGTGAACAACCACCCCCGCGCCAACATGCTCTACGACCCCAGCCACTATGTCCTGCAACACCTTGATTACCTTGACCATATCGACATCTACCACGACCGCATCAAGATGTTCCACGTCAAGGACGCCGAGTTGAACCCGACCGGGCGTCAGGGCGTCTATGGCGGCTTCCAGTCCTGGGTCAACCGCGCCGGCCGCTTCCGCAGCTTGGGCGATGGCCAGGTCGATTTCGGCGGCATCTTCTCGAAACTCACGCAATACGGCTTTGACGGCTGGGCCGTGGTCGAATGGGAGTGCTGCATCAAGCATCCCGAAGACGGCGCACGCGAAGGCGCCGAATTCGTGAACTCCCACATCATCCGCGTCACCGAAAAGGCGTTCGATGACTTTGCCGATTCCGGCACCGACCGCGCCGCCAACCGCAAGATGCTGGGACTGGAGTAGATCATGGCCATCACCGCAGCTCACGTCGCCCGCTCCCCCCGCATCCGCCTTGGCATGGTTGGCGGGGGCCGCGGTGCCTTCATCGGCGCCGTTCACCGCATCGCCTCGCGCATCGACGACCAGTATGACCTGGTCGCCGGTGCCTTCTCCTCCGACCCCGAGCGTTCCGCCGCCTCTGCCGCCGATCTGGGCGTGGCCCGCGCCTATGGCAGTTTCGAGGAGATGGCCGCCCGCGAATCCCGCCGCAAGGACGGGATCGAGGCCGTCGCCATCGTCACCCCCAACCACATGCACGCCCCCGCCGCGCTCGCCTTCCTGAAACGCGGCATCCATGTGATCTGCGACAAACCCCTGACCGCCACCCTCCCCGAGGCCAAGAAACTGGCCCGCGCGGCCGAGGCGTCTGGCCTGATCTTCGCCCTCACCCACAATTACACCGGCTACCCGATGATCCGCCAAGCCAAGGCGATGGTCGAGGCGGGCGAATTGGGCGACCTGCGTCTGGTCTATGTGGAATACGCCCAAGACTGGCTGGCCGAACCGATCGAGAATACCGGCCAGAAACAGGCCGACTGGCGCACCGACCCCGCCCGCTCCGGCGCCGGCGGCTCCACCGGCGACATCGGCACCCATGCCTTCAACCTGGCCAACTTCGTCAGCGGCCTGACACTGGATACCCTCGCCGCCGATCTGCAAAGCTTCGTCCCCGGCCGCCGCGTCGATGACAACGCCCATGTGCTGATGCGCTATACCTCGGGGGCTCGGGGGATGCTGTGGTGCAGCCAGGTCGCCTCGGGCCAGGAAAACGGCCTGCGCCTGCGCATCTATGGCACCAAGGCGGGTCTGGAATGGGAACAGGAAAATCCCAACTACCTCTGGGTCACCCCCTTGGGCAAACCGCGCTACCGCCTGACCCGTGGCGGCCCCGGCACCGGTGACGCAGCGGCCCGCATGTCGCGCATCCCCTCGGGCCACCCCGAGGGCTATCTGGAAGGCTTCGCCAATATCTACAGTGAAGCCGCCCGCGCCATCATCGCCCGGCGTGACGGCACCGCCCTCGATGCTGCCGTCACCTTCCCCGGCCTGAAAGAGGGTCTGGAAGGCGTCGCCTTCGTCGATGCCTGCGTGCGGTCGTCCAAGAAAAACGGCGCCTGGACCGCGCTGAACCTGTGATCTTGTAGGATGGGCAGTCCTGCGTCTTGGAACCAAGACGCAGGTTTGCCCATCTTCCCCACCGTGACCAAGATGGGCGAATCGCCCATCCTACAAGTCCCGCAAACGCCCCCGTTCGCGCTGCAACCACAGCGCTGTCAGGATCAGCGGCGAATTCTCGATCTCACCCGACGCGACCAACTCCATCAGCCGCTCGAATCCGATCAGATGGCCCCGGATATCCTCGGTCTCTCCCACCACGCCAAAGACGCCGGCCGATCCATCCGGCAGGTCGGTTAGGGCAACATAGGAATAGATAAACTCGCCCACCGCCCCGGGGCTGGGATAATAGCGCGCCACCTCCAGCAACTCGGTCAAGTGCAGCCCGGCCTCCTCGACCGCCTCGCGCCGTGCGGCAGCTTGCGGGGTTTCGTCAGGGTCGATCCGCCCGGCAATCGCCTCGATCTGCCAGCACTGACCATCGCCCCGCGCCAGCGGCCCCGCCCGGAACTGTTCCACCACCAACACCCGGTCGCGCACCGGGTCATAGGGCAGCACCGTCACCGCATCGCCCGACAGAAACGCCGCCCGCGTCACGCTGTCGCTCATCGCCCCGTCAAACCGACGCCACGAAACGTCATATTCCTCGACCGCAAAGAACCTGGCATAGGGCTGGCGCAGATCCGCCACCACCACATCGCCCGCCTCCGCCCTATGCCGCAACGCCGTCGGCGCCGATTGCGCCGCCCTGACCCGCGACGCGCCCCGCACCAGCATCGGCCCCAGCCGCGCCGCAACCTCCGCCACACTGGCCCGGCCCATCAGCGCCATGATATCGCCCGCTGTCGCCTGCCAAACCGCGTCCGGCACCTCGCCCGAAAACCCCGCCACCACTGCGTCGAAAAACGCCACCCGCGCCGCGTCGTCCTCGTCCAGATCCGGCCTCACCGCCAGCGCCTGCTGGTAAACTCGGCCGCCAACCCGCCCAGCAGCCCGCCCACCGCCAGCACCGCGATCAACTCGACCGACCCCATCAGGCGCCCGTATTGCAGCATCAGCATCGGCACATCCAGCGCGGCCACCCCGGCATTGTCATAGATCATCTTGGTGGATCGCTGGACCATGAAGTAGATGGCGAACCCCAGCAGCCCCCAGAACACCAACAGCAGCGACGTCCGCACCCCCAACGACGCCGCCTCGGAATACCCCCGCCCCATATGCGGCCCCAAGGTCAGCCAGCCCAGCACAAAGCCCAGTGCCGCCATGATCTGCGGGAAATAGCCGGTCCGCGTGCTCTCGGGCAGTTGCGGAATATAGGCCAGCGCCGCCAGCCACCCCACGATGGCAAAGGCCACCGCGGCTATCAGTTTCGCACCCGTCGGCATGTCGGCTCCTTCTCGACGGCCTCAGGCGGGCCGGGCGATGGTGATCTGCGTCACATCGCAGTTTCCGCCCTCAAAGGCCCCCGCGCAAGAGGTCAGGTAGAAATTCCACATCCGCCGGAACCGGTCGTCAAACCCCAAACTGGCCACCTCGCTCCACCGGTCGTTGAACGTCTCATGCCAGCGCCGCAGGGTCTGGCTGTAACTCTTGCCAAACTCGATCGACCCCAGCACCTTCAGCCCCGCCCGCTCGACCTCACGCTTCAAGACGCTGGGCGACGGCAGCATCCCCCCCGGAAAGATGTATTTCTGAATGAAATCCACCGATTTGCGATAGGCCTCGAACCGTGCATCCTGCGTCGTGATGATCTGCAACGTCGCCTTGGCGCCGGGCCGCAGCCGCGCCATTACGGTGTCGAAATAGATCGGCCAATACTTTTCGCCCACCGCCTCGAACATCTCGATGCTGGCGATGCCGTCATAGACGCCCTTTTCATCCCGGTAATCCTGCAACTTGATTTCCACCCGGTCCGATAGACCCGCCTTGGCAATCCGCGCCACCGCATAATCATGCTGCGCCTTGCTGATCGTCAGCGCCGTCACCCGCAACCCCCGCTTGGAGGCCGCGTATTCGGCAAACCCACCCCAGCCGCAGCCAATCTCCAGCACATGATCGCCGGGCTTGGACCCCATCTGATCGACCATGCTGGCATATTTCTGTTCCTGCGCCTTTTCCAGACTTTCCTGCCCAGTTTTGAACAGGGCGCTGGAATAGGTCATGCTGTCATCCAGCCACAGCTTGTAGAAGCTGTTGCCCAGATCATAATGGTGGGCAATGTTCTTGCGGGCGCGGGATTTGCTGTTCGATTGCAGCCAGAACCGCAGCCGTTCATAGGCCCGCACCATGACGAAACCGGGGAATGCGTCATAGACCTCGGAATTGCCCGACTGGATCAGGTCCATGAACCCCTGCAGGTCGGGCGTCGTCCACCACCCCTCCAGATAGGCCTCGGAAAACCCCAGATCGCCATCGCGAATCAGGCGGGCAAAACAATCGGGGTTCACAATGGTAATCTCGGCCACCGGGCCGGGCTTGACCCCCTCGGCGCGGAACACCCGGCCGTCGGGCATCCGGAAATCCAGCCGGCCCTGTTGCAGCCGCTTGGCCGTCTCAAAGGCCGCCGCAAAATACCGCGGCAGGCCGGTTTGGCCCTTGGTTGTTGTCAGCACAGTCATAGCTTCCCCCAAGCAAGTCTTCCTTGCCATGTATTCAGATCGTTAATATTTTCTCAAGCGTTTCGTTGTTTCAGCGCCGCCAAAGCCCGCTCGCGCCCCTGCGCCAACCCGATCACCTGCGCGGGATAGGGCGTTTCCGGCCCCAGACCCCATTCCTTGGGCACCGCGTCATAAAAGGCGCGCGCCCGGGGCGACACCGGGTCCAGCCAGCGCCGCCGATAAACCCCCTCGGGGTCAAACTTTTCGGCCTGGGTAGCGGGGTTGAAAATGCGGAAATAGGGCGCGGCATCGGGGCCCGACCCCGCCACCCATTGCCAGCCCATCGCATTGCTGGCCGGGTCCCAATCGGTCAGGCACTCGGCAAACCACGCCTGCCCCACCCGCCAATCGGTCAGCAGATGCTTGGTCAGGTAACTGGCCACAATCATCCGCGCCCGGTTGTGCATCGTGCCCGTCACATACATCTGCCGCATCGCCGCATCGACCACGGGTTCCCCCGTCATGCCCCGCCGCCAGCGTTCGGCGTCCGGGTTGTCCCCGCGCCAGGCAAACCCGTCCCACGCGGCCCGCCAGTTCTGCGTGGTGATCTGGGGCGAGTGA
>CAMBWO010000285.1 GCA_945871285.1 Pseudorhodobacter antarcticus
GCCGCGCCATCCTGGAAGAGTCGCGCGCCGAACAGCGTGCCGAGGTTATCGGCAACCTGACCGAAGGCCAGACTGTGGACGGCGTTGTGAAAAACATCACCGAATACGGCGCGTTCGTCGATCTGGGCGGCGTTGACGGCCTGCTGCACGTGACCGACATGGCCTGGCGCCGCGTCAACCACCCGTCGGAGATTCTGGCGATTGGCGAGACTGTCAAAGTGCAGGTCATCAAGATCAACAAGGAAACCCACCGTATTTCCTTGGGCATGAAGCAGCTGCAATCCGATCCGTGGGATGCCGTTGAGAAAGACTATGCCATCGGCACCGTCCACAAGGGCCGCGTCACCAACATCACCGATTACGGCGCTTTCGTCGAATTGGAAGCTGGCGTCGAAGGTCTGGTTCACGTCTCGGAAATGTCCTGGACCAAGAAGAACGTCCATCCCGGCAAGATCGTCTCGACCAGCCAGGAAGTCGAAGTCATGGTTCTGGAAATCGACAGCGCCAAGCGTCGCGTTTCGCTTGGCCTCAAGCAGACTCAGCGCAACCCGTGGGAAGTGTTCGCAGAAACCCACCCGGTCGGCACCGCGATTGAAGGCGAAGTCAAGAACATCACCGAATTCGGTCTGTTCGTCGGCCTCGACAATGACATCGACGGCATGGTTCACCTGTCTGACCTGTCCTGGGATCAGCGCGGCGAGGACGTCATTCAGAACTACCGCAAGGGCGACACGGTCAAGGCCGCCGTCACCGAAGTGGATGTCGAGAAAGAGCGTATCTCGCTGTCCGTCAAGGCCCTGGGCGATGACACCTTCACCGATGCGGTTGATGGCGTGAAGCGCGGCGGTATCATAACCGTCACGGTTTCGGCCATCGAAGAGGGCGGCGTCGAGGTGGATTACAACGGCACCAAGTCGTTCATCCGCCGTTCGGACCTGTCGCGTGACCGCGCGGACCAGCGCCCCGAGCGTTTCCAGGTTGGCGATCACATCGACGTTCGTGTGACCAACATCGACCCCAAGACCCGCAAACTGGGTCTGTCGATCAAGGCCCGCGAGATCGCCGAAGAGAAAGAAGCCGTCGAACAATACGGCTCCTCCGATTCGGGCGCGTCGCTTGGCGACATCCTCGGTGCAGCGCTGAAAGGCGACCGTACCTGAGAAAGCTGTTAGCGTTCACGAAAGGCCCCGTCGCAAGACGGGGCCTTTTGCGTTTGCGGCTGTTATTGCAGATCAAATTCATTTGTGCGGGGCAGAATATTGCCTATAGTCGGTCAGGAATAGAGTGGCGACCTAACGGACCGGAACAGGGACGGGCGACCACAAGGGGGATATTTGCGATGATCCGTTCGGAACTGATCCAGAAAATTGCGGATGAAAACCCGCACCTGACCCAAAAACACGTCGAAAAGATCGTGGGCACCGTTTTCGAAGAGATCATCGATGCCCTGGCCAAGGGTGACCGCGTCGAATTGCGCGGCTTTGGCGCGTTTTCGGTCAAGGCGCGCGATGCCCGCGTCGGCCGCAACCCCCGCACCGGCGAGGCGGTCAAGGTCGATGACAAGAAGGTCCCCTTCTTCAAGACCGGCAAACTTTTGCGCGACCGGCTGAACGGCAAGTAACCCCCCATCTTGCGTGTGACGCTTTCAGCCCCGATACTGGGGCTGAAGCCATTTCAGAAAGCCCATGCCCATGATCCGCGCCCTGCGTTATGTCCTGCTGGCCCTGCTGACGATCAGCCTGTTGGTGATGGCCTCGGCCAACCGGACGCCGGTGACGATGAACCTGCTGCCCGACTCCTTTGCCACGTTGTTCATGTTCAACTGGCAGATCGAATTGCCGGTGTTCATGGTGCTGTTTCTGGGCATCGTGATTGGCGTGTCCATCGGCTTTGTCTGGGAATGGCTGCGCGAATACAAACACCGCCGCACCGCCAGCACCAAAACCCGCGAGGTCAGCAAGCTGGAACTCGAATTGGCCGCGATGAAGGATCAGACATCCTTGCCGCAGGACGACGTGCTGGCACTGCTTGAACGCCCAAAGTCGCGCTGATGGCTCAGGTCAAGATTTGTGGCCTGCGCTCCGTGGCCGATGTGCAGGCCGTGGCCGGGGCAGGGGCCGCGTGGTTCGGGTTGAACTTTTTCCCGCCCTCGCCGCGCTTTGTGACGTTGCCCCTGGCCCGCGATCTGGCCCTTGCCGCGCCGGTGGGTCTGGCCAAGGTCGCGCTGACGGTCGATGCGGATGAGGCGACGCTGGATGCCATCGTCGAGGCGATGCCGCTGGACATGCTGCAACTGCATGGCCACGAGACGCCCGCACGGGTGGCCGCGGTCCGCGCCCGTTATGGCCTGCCGGTGATGAAGGTGCTGGGCGTGCGGGACGAGGGCGATCTGGCCGATCTGATGGAATTCTCCATCGCCGCCGACATGATCATGATCGACGCCAAGGCCCCCAAGGGTGCCGTTCTGCCCGGCGGCAATGGCGTGCCCTTTGACTGGCGTCTGGTCGCCCAGCGCCGCTGGCTGCGGCCCTGGATGCTGGCCGGTGGCCTGACCCCCGCCAATGTGGCCGAGGCGATTCGCCTGACCAACGCCCGCGCCGTCGATGTCTCGTCAGGCGTCGAGTCCGCGCCGGGGATCAAGGATTACACAAAGGTGGCCGATTTCATCGCGGCCGCCCGGTGATGTTCCGCGACGCCACCCGCGCCGATGTGCCCGCCATCGTGGCGCTGCTGGCGGATGACCCTTTGGGCAGGGGGCGCGAAAGCGACGACCCCGCGCCTTATCTGGCCGCCTTTGACGAGATTGCCGCCAATCCCATGCATCAGTTGATCGTGAGCGACGACGCGGGTCGCATCGTCGCCTGCGCCCAGTTGACCCTCCTGTCCGGTCTGTCCCGCGGCGGGGCGCGGCGGGCGCTGGTGGTATCGGTGCGCGTGGCGGCCGATCTGCGCTCGCAAGGCTTGGGCGCTGCGCTGATGGCGGAATGCGAGGCGCGTGCGGCGGGGGCGGGGGTCTTGCAACTGACGACCGACAACAGCCGCACCCGCGCCCATGCGTTTTACGCCCGCCTTGGGTTTCAGGCCAGCCATCTGGGGATGAAGAAGCCGCTGTGAGGCCCCTTTCCTTGGCCGTGCCGGGGCGCTACATCGGGCATAACAGCAGGAGGGCGCGATATGGCCAAGGACAACCCGAATTCTTATATGACCGGTCCCGATGAACAGGGCCGTTTCGGCCAGTTCGGCGGGCGCTTTGTGTCCGAAACCCTGATGCCGCTGATCCTCGACCTTGAGGAACGCTATGAATTCGCCAAGACCGACCCGACCTTCTGGGCCGAGATGGACTGGCTGTGGAAACATTACGTGGGACGCCCCAGCCCCTTGTATTTCTGCGAACGCCTGACCGACCATCTGGGTGGCGCGAAAATCTACATGAAGCGCGACGAGTTGAACCACACCGGCGCGCACAAGATCAACAATGTGCTGGGCCAGATCATTCTGGCCCGCCGCATGGGCAAGACCCGGATCATCGCGGAAACCGGGGCAGGGCAGCACGGCGTGGCGACCGCCACCGTCTGCGCCAAGTTCGGTCTGAAATGCGTGGTCTACATGGGCGCGCATGATGTCGAACGCCAGTCGCCCAACGTGTTCCGCATGCGCCTGCTGGGGGCCGAGGTGATCCCGGTCACCTCAGGTCGTGGCACGCTGAAAGACGCGATGAACGACGCCATGCGCGACTGGGTCACCAACGTGCGCGACACCTTCTATTGCATCGGCACGGTGGCCGGACCGCATCCCTACCCCGCCATGGTGCGCGATTTCCAAAGCATCATCGGCAAGGAAGTCCGCTGGCAACTGGCCGAGCAAGAGGGTGAGGGGCGTCTGCCCGACACCATCATCGCGGCCATCGGCGGCGGGTCCAACGCGATGGGCCTGTTCTATCCCTTCCTTGATGACCCCTCGGTCAACATCATCGGGGTCGAGGCGGGCGGCAAGGGCGTGGACGAGCGCATGCAGCACTGCGCATCCCTGACCGGCGGCCGCCCCGGCGTGCTGCACGGCAACCGCACCTATCTGCTGCAAGACCCGGACGGGCAAATCCTCGAGGGCTTCTCGATCTCGGCGGGTCTGGATTACCCCGGCATCGGCCCCGAACATTCCTGGCTGCACGATATGGGCCGCGCCAAATATGTGTCCATCACCGACGCCGAGGCGCTGGAGGCGTTCCAGCTGTCCTGCCGGTTGGAGGGCATCATTCCCGCGCTGGAACCCAGCCACGCCTTGGCCCATGTGATGAAAATCGCGCCCGACCTGCCGCGTGACCACATCATCGTGATGAACATGTGTGGTCGCGGCGACAAGGACATCTTCACCGTCGCCCGCCATCTGGGCTTTGACATGAAGGTTTGACGGCAAATCCAACGCATTTTCGCGATGTCAGCAGCTGGCTGCCCTACGTGACCGCCAATTTGCCAAACCTCTGATCTGTTTTGAAAAACACCCCCGCAAGGCCCGCGTAAACGAATGTTTAGGCGGGCTTTTGCACCTTGGCTTGGTCCACGCAAACGAATGGCGGATAGCTGACAGGGCAAAGATTTCCGACGATCCACTAAGGACCATCGCGATTCGGGTTCGGGACACAACAGGAGGAGCATTAGGGACTATGGTAAACGGTAGCGTGAACAAGCAACTGCTGCGGACCGGGCTTTCGGTTGTCGCGGCGCTGTTGCTGTCGTCGGCGGCCTTCGCGCAGGATGCGGTTGGCAGCGATGATGAGGTGGTGTTGAACCCGGTCGATCTTGCGATTGACGCAGGCGGCGAGACGGGCGGCGAGGATCCGGGCTTTGCGGTGGGCGAACCGGACCCGAACGACGCTGGCGAACCCGATGTCGTGATCGACGACGGTGGCGTTATGCCGGGTGATGACGCCGGTGCTGACGATGGCGTTGTCGAGGATGAAGTTGTCGACGATGGCAGCTGGCAGGATCCAGTTGGCGATGACGACACCATCATCGTGATCGACGATGGCCTGTGCATCGGCGTCGGCTGCGTGCCCGGCGACGACAGCGTCACCTATGACGGCGGCTACGGCTACGACGGCGAAGTCGTGATCTACTATATGGAAGGTCCGCGCCCCGAGGATTGCATGAATTGCCGCGATCTGGACCTGCCCGTCGAGGCTTATCAGACTACGGGCGGCCCGCTGGTCACCGACACCGACGCCGCTGTGGCAGCCAAACCGCGCCGCTCGAGCGCTGCGCCGTCGCTGGCCGGCGATTCGGCGGCCTGTCTGGCCTTGCATCCGCAGGTGCCGTGGCTGTGCGAATGGCAGAACGGTGCGGGTTCCTGACACGGTCGTGACACCAGTTGCCGTGGCTGCCGGTGTCACACTTTGCCCGACGGCCGTTATCGGCTACACTTGACGGGCGCTTGGGCCGGATCAGCCGGGTGCTTTGGGAACGGATCAGGGGAATGCCATGAAAAGTCTGCTTTTGGCAGTGTCGGTTCTGGTCGCGCTCTGGGGCGGCCCGGCCGCGGCGCGCACGATCGAACAGCAAGTTCTGGCCAGCCTGGAAGAGCAGGGCTATCAGATCATCGAACACGGCTATACCTTTCTGGGCCGCCTGCGGATCATCGCGGAGAACGGCCTCTATCACCGCGAAATCGTGGTGAACCCCGGCACGGGCGAAATCCTGCGCGACTATGCCGTGACCCTGCCGCAGGGTGTGGCGCGGGCACAGCCCTCAAAACCGTCCCGTGGCAAAAGCCAGCCGACAGTTGCCGCGACCGCCGCCGACACCAGCACAGGCGACAGCGGTGTGGGGGTGACGATGTCGCTGGGGGCTGGCCGGTTTGATGGAACCACGGGCATGCCCGACACCCAAACCATGGATGTGGTCCTGCCGGAAAGC
>CAMBWO010000286.1 GCA_945871285.1 Pseudorhodobacter antarcticus
TTCCGGGATGCGCAGGCTTTGCAGGAATTGGGTCGCCTTGGTCGCCGGGGTCATGGTTTTCCCCCTGCAACGCGAAAGCGAACAACTACACCACACGGTCCCTTGCAGCCATGGATGTTGGGGCATTGGGACCAGATCACAGGCGCGCCCTCCGGTATCAGGCGATGACCCGCGCCGAATGGGCCGACAGTGCAGGCCCGCGATCAAAGACGCCGCCGCGCTGGTCGTATAGCCGCGCCACCTGATCAGCGATGGCCATCTGAATGTCAGCAGGCAGAGCCGCCGCGTTAGCAGCCAATGACGCGGGATAGGTGATGCGCACCCGATGGTCCGGTGTATCGGTCAGGTGCACCACGGCATAGCGGCCCGCCTCGAGCCAATAGGCGGTGATCGGTGCGGTCGTGCCATCCTCGGCCAGCGCCTCCACCGTGATGGTCGCGCCCGTGGCCACCGGCCCGATAGGCAATTCCAGATCGGTGCCGGGGTCGATGGCCGATGTTGCCGTAATGGTCTGAGACAGCAGGGCAATCCCGCACAGGTCTTCAAACTCGAGAACCGCCGTCCAGATCATGCGGGTGATCAGATCATTCTCGTCTGAATGGGTGACGCGTAGATGCGCCTTCACATCGGCCAGCGTGACGGCCAGCGCCGTGTTGATCGGGGTGCGGGTATAGATCATTGAACCGCCCCCTCAAAACCAGAGGTAACCGGTAACCGATAGCAACCGTGGTTCGCGTATTCCCCTCTTACGCGCGTGCGTATGAGGCAAAACAGGAAGTAACCGTTACCATCGGTTACCGGTTGCCAATCGGCTTGATTGTGAACATCAGTCAACATAGCTTTGATCCCGCTTCTTAAGGTTAAGGCCCATCCATACCTTGTTGTTTTTACCGCTGAATTTCTTCTGCGATCTGGTCAGGCCATGCCGCAGCAGCTTGCCTGCCAGCCCTTTTGCGGTGCCGGGTTCTTCACCCGCCGCCTTGGCGTAGTCCCGCCAAGAGGTGAACAGTTCAGCCGCCGTTTCCCAACGGCTAGGGTTGCCGATATCAACCGTGCACTCGTCTTCGAGCCATTGGCCGATGAAGTCTTGTTCGCTGAAATAGTCAGCCGTCGCCGCCACGATGCTTGTCGGACGGATCAGCCCCTTGGCCTGCCAATCGAGACAACCGTTGATCATCCAGCGCAGGATGCCCGGCCATTCGGCGCGCAGCTTCTCCTCAAGGTTCCGGTCAGTGTTTGCGGGTTTGAGGTTGAAGTTGACCATGTTGAAACGGCGCTTTGCAGCGTCGTCCACATTGTGCAAAACTGGCTTGTGGTTGCCCACGATGGTCAGCTTGAATTGCGGCTGATAGGTGAAGAAGTCCTTGCGCATGAAACCGGCGGTGATCGGATCACCCCCGGTCATCGACTTGATCCGGCTTTCCGCCCAGGCCCGGCCTTCTTCTGTCACTGAGGCTGATACCAGCCGCGCGCCGCGCAACATCGCAAGGTCGGTCGGGTGGCGGTCACTGTTTGACGCCGTGAACCTGTCCATTGACGCCGTGACGGCATAGCCCCCGAGGATGCCCGTCAGTGTGTTCAGAAGGACCGACTTCCCGTTGCCGCCCGTGCCCGCAAAGAAGATCAGGGCGTGTTCTTTCGTGCTGCCGGTGAGGCAATAGCCGATCCCCACGATCTGCAATGCCGACACGCTGGGCATACGTCCCGACCTGATCGGCCGTCCCATCGACAGTTGGGCGGAATTGCTGAACCCCGAGTTCAAGGGCAAGGCGTCGATCCTGGACATTTCCTCGATCGGGATCATGGACATGGCGATGGTCTGCGAAGCGATGGGAGAGATCAAGTATGCCGACAAGGGCAACATGACCACGGATGAAATCGACAAGACGATCGCGATCTTCACCGAAGCCAAGAAGGCCGGCCAGTTCCGGGCCTTCTGGAAGTCGTTTGACGAGTCGGTGAACCTGATGGCATCTGGCGAAGTGGTGATCCAGTCGATGTGGTCGCCGGCGATCACCGCGGTGCGTGCGCAGGGTGTGCCCTGCGTCTATCAACCGCTGAAGGAAGGCTATCGCAGCTGGGGTGGCGGGATCGGCCTTTCGGCCGGCCTGAGCGGCCTGGCTCTGGACGCAGCCTATGAATACATCAACTGGTATCTGTCGGGCTGGGTCGGTGGGTTCCTGATGCGTCAGGGATACTATTCGGCCGTGCCCGAAACCTCAAAGCAGTTCATGTCGGAAGATGAATGGGGCTTCTGGTTCGAAGGCAAGGCCGCGATGGGCGACATCGTCAGCCAGCAGGGCACTGTCATCGAAAAAGCCGGGGCCGTGCGCGACGGTGGCAGCTTCGAGAACCGGATGGGCAAGGTTGCCTGCTGGAATGCCGTGATGGACGAAAACCAGTACATGGTCCGCAAATGGAACGAGTTCATCGCAGCCTGATGCTGTGATCACATTGCTATCCTTCTCCCCCGCCATGCGGGGGAGAAGGTTGCGGAAACACGAGGTCCCATGCGCCGTGCCAATCTGAACAGCTGGCTGCTTGCCGCCCCTTTGACCGGGGTGCTTGTGGTGTTCCTGATCTTGCCGATCCTGCTCATCGTCGCTGTCAGCTTCTGGACGGCCGATGAATTCAGCTTCCGTCCCGACTTGCAGTTTGGCAATTACGAATACCTGTTTGGGTCGGCAGTGGCCTGGAAGGTCTTTGGCCTGACCTTCATGATGGCCGTCATCGTCTGGGCACTGACCTTGGCGATCGGATTTACCATCGCCTATTTCTTGGCCTTCCATGTGCGCACGCAGAAATGGCAGATGGCCCTGTTCTTGCTGACCACGATCCCGTTCTGGACGTCGAACATCATCAGGATGATCTCCTGGATACCACTGTTGGGCAAGAGTGGCCTCGTCAATCAAACCCTGATCAACGCCGGGATCATTGACGAGCCATTGCAGTGGCTGCTCTATTCGGGTTTTTCGGTCTGTCTGGCCTTTGTCCACCTTTACACGCTGTTCATGGTGGTGCCGATCTTCAACACCATGATGCGGATCGACAAATCTCTGATCGAGGCCGCGCGTGACGGCGGCGCCAGCGGGTTTCAGATCCTGACCAATGTCATCATCCCGCTGTCCAAACCGGGCATCATGATCGGCTCGATCTTCGTGATTGCCCTTGTGATGAGCGATTTTGTCACGACCCGATTCATGTCGGGCAGCCAGCTTGCGAATGTCGGACGTCTTATTTCCAACGACATCGGGTTGCTGCAATACCCGTCCGCCGCGGCGACGGCGGTGGTTCTGCTGATCACGGTGCTGTTGATCATCGGGGCCATGCTGCGCCTTGTCGATATCCGCAAGGAGTTGTGAGTGATGGAAAAGCGTCCCGCCTCGTTCTTCGTCCTTGGCACATTCTTTGCCCTGTTCATGCTGTTCCTTTACGGCCCCACGATCACCATCGCGATCCTGTCTTTTCAGGGAGCCGAGGGCGGCCCGACCTTCGCCATGCGCGGCGCGTCGCTGAACTGGTTCCGCGAATTGTTCATGGCGCAGGCGGTGGGCGATATCTGGGGCAGCTTCCGGCGGTCGTTGATCCTTGGGCTGATGGTGATGGTGACGACGGTTGTCGTCTCGGTGATGGCGGGACTTGCGTTCCGGCGGCGGTTTCCGAGGTCGACCGTGCTATTTTATCTGGTGATCGGTGCGCTGGTCATTCCGTCCATCCTTGTATCCCTGGGGATTGGCCTGTTGTTTGACCGCACCGGCATTGGCAGCCACTGGGCGACCTCGGCCTTTGGGGCGCAACTGACATGGACGCTGCCCTTTGGCATCCTGATCATGTTTGCGGTCTTCAACAGGTTCAACCCGGCCTATGAAGAAGCCGCTCGGGATCAGGGCGCCAGCACATACCAGGTCTTTGCCCATGTCGTGCTGCCGCTGATTGCGCCTGCGCTGGTGGGGGTTGCGCTGTTCGGTTTCACCCTAAGCTATGACGAAATCGCCCGCACCATCCTTGTTTCGGGCAGCCGCAACACCTTGCCACTGGAGATCTGGGGCATGACGACCAATGTGACGTCCCCGGTGCTTTATGCGTTGGGCACGCTGACGACCATCTTTTCGCTGATGCTCGTGGGGCTGGTCGTCTTGTCCGTGACCATCATGCAGAGGCGGCGGGCGCGGAACGGGTCTGATGCGGGGCGGGGGATGGTCTGATGCGCATTGTCCTGATCAAACCCAACTCGACCGTGACCATGACCGAAAAGGCCACCACAGCCGCGCGTGTCGCGGCCCCCGGCGCCACCATCGAGGGCGTCACCTGTCATGGCTCGCCCCCCGCCATTCAAGGCCCCGAGGATGACGCCATTTGCAGGCCTTTCGTGCTGGCAGAAGTTGACCATGCGGCGGCTGCGGGTGCTGATGCGATCATCATCGCCTGCTTTGACGATCCGGCGTTGGATGAGGCGCGCGCGCGTGTCTCGATCCCGGTTCTGGGCATCGGCGAGGCGGGGTTCCATGCGGCAATGATGCTGGGCGGGCGGTTTTCGGTGGTGACCACCCTGCCCGTCGCTATTCCGACCCTCGAGGAAAACCTGGCCCACTATGGCCTTGCCGCGGCCTGCGCACGGGTGCGGGCGGCCGGGGTCAAGGTGCTGGATCTGGAGGATGAGGCCTCGGGCGCGGTGGCCAAGGTATCGGCCGAGATCGCCCGCGCCAAGGCCGAGGATGGCGTGGGGGCCATCGTGCTGGGCTGCGCCGGGATGGCGGACCTTGCCGCGCTGATGGAGGCGGAACACGGGCTGAAGGTGATCGACGGGGTCGGCGCGGCGGCGGCCTTTGCGGCGGCGCTGGTCAATCTGAGGAGGAGATGATGGCCCGTCACCTGATCACTGCTTCCGCCCAGATGGGGCCGATTGCAAAGTCCGAAACAAGGACCGACACCGTGGCCCGCCTGCTGGCCATGATGCACGAGGCGCATGGGCGCGGGGCGAAGCTGGTTGTGTTCACCGAACTGGCGCTGACCACCTTTTTCCCGCGCTGGATGATCGAGGATGAGGCGGAACTGGACAGCTATTACGAAACCGCGATGCCCTCGGCCGCGACGCAGCCGCTGTTCGATGAGGCGGCACGGCTAGGGATCGGGTTTTACTTGGGCTATGCCGAGCTTGTCGTCGAGGGTGGGCAAAAGCACCGCTTCAACACGTCAATTCTGGTGGATCAGACCGGCCGGATCGTGGGCAAATACCGCAAGGTCCACCTGCCCGGCTGGGCCGAACCGCTGCCAAACCGCCCCTTTCAGCATCTGGAGAAACGCTATTTCGAGCCCGGCGATCTGGGCTTTCCGGTCTGGCGCACGATGGGCGGCATCATGGGCATGTGCATCTGCAACGATCGCCGCTGGCCCGAAACCTATCGCGTGATGGGGTTGCAGGGGGTCGAGATGGTCATGCTGGGCTACAACACGCCCTTTGGCCATCTGAACACCCAGCCGATGGATTCGCTCACCCTGTTTCACAACCACCTGTCGATGCAGGCCGGCACCTATCAAAACGCCACCTGGGTCGTGGGCACCGCCAAATGCGGCAACGAGGAAGGCTCGCAGATGGGCGGCCAATCGGTGATCGTGGCGCCATCTGGCGAGATCGTGGCGCAGGCCGTGACTGTCGAGGATGAGGTGATCACCGCGAAATGCGACCTGGACATGGGCCGCATCTACAAGGACACCGTTTTCAACTTTGCCCAGCACCGTCGGCCCGAGGCTTACACCCTCATCACCGAACGGACGGGCGTCATCCTGCCGGAGTAAGCCATGACCACTGTCATCAAAGGCGGCACTGTCGTCACCCATGACTTGACCTATAAGGCCGACGTGCTGGTGGAGGGCGGGATCATCACCGCCATCGGCGCGGACCTGT
>CAMBWO010000287.1 GCA_945871285.1 Pseudorhodobacter antarcticus
AGTTCTCGATGAGGTGGCGGCTCTTGTAAAGTTCCGTGTCGATGGACAGGGGTGCCGCTCGTCGCGGATGCTGGGAAATGCAGATCACAGCACCGCGTTCATTCATTTCGGCGATGATCCAGTTGCTGTCGAACCCCTTGTCAGCGAGCACTGCGTCGAACGTGATCCCCTTGATCAGCGGCGCGACGCCGAAGGTGTCGAAGCGATGTCCCGGCATCAGCACAAAGCGCACGAGGTTGCCAAGAGCGTCGGTCAACGCCAGTATCTTGGTCGTCCAGCCGCCCTTGGACTTGCCTATCGACTGACTTTGAGTCCCCCTTTTGAGCCCTGTCCGTGGCGGTGGACCTTGACGATAGTTCCGTCGATCATCGCCATCTCCATGTCGGGCTCTTCGGACAAGGCATTGAAAATACGCTCGAAGACCCCGGCCACACCCCAATCGCGAAACCTGCGGTAGACCGAGTTCCACTTGCCGAATTCACCGGGAAGGTCGCGCCACTGCGCCCCAGTTCGGGCAATCCAGAACACTGCCTCGAGAAACAGACGGGCGTCACCGCCCGTTCGACCAGGATCGGACTTCTTCCCCAGACAATTCGGTTCGATCTTTGCCCACTGGCGATCCGTGATGATGAAGCGGTCAACTGGCATCCAAACCTCCCCTTTGGGAAGTTTGAATCAGAAATCAGACCAGTTGGGAATCCTGAATCTCAACAGACCCTAATGCGGGGCACCAGCCTCGACCCAAAGCCGCCGTCAGGACGCGGCATCCAGGGAGCAGGACTTGGCCTGCAACACCGCTGCCAGTCGGCGCATCTGCTGCACGTCATCCGTGCTGATCACAAAGACCGCCTCGGTGATGGCCGATTGTAGCGTCGGTTCGCTGACAATGCGGCCGCACACCCGAATGCGGCCAATCTGGCCCACATGGGCCTGCGTCAACGCCGTCATGTCGTCTTGCAGCGCACCATCCAGCGTGACCAGGACATAAGGCACGCCATAGTCGGTCTTGACCTCGACCGTCAGGATCTGGGCCGGGGCCACGTCCAGACGGTCAGGGCCGAACTCGATGCTCAGAATGGCCGGGTCCGCCGCCAATGCCGGACCTGCAAGCAAGACCAGAGCCCCGGCCAGACGCGCGGTCAAAAGACCACCACAGCCCGGATCGACTTGCCCGCGTGCATCAGGTCAAACCCTTCGTTGATCCGCTCCAGCGGCAGGATGTGGGTGATCATGCTGTCGATCTCGATCTTGCCGTCCATATACCAATCCACGATTTTCGGCACATCCGTCCGGCCACGGGCGCCGCCAAAGGCGGTTCCCTTCCAGACCCGGCCCGTGACCAGCTGGAACGGCCGGGTTTCAATCACCGCCCCGGCGGGCGCCACACCGATGATGATGGACTGACCCCAGCCACGATGGGTACATTCCAGCGCGTCGCGCATCACCTTCACATTCCCGGTGCAATCGAATGAATAATCCGCCCCGCCAATCTTGTCGAACGGCGTCTTGGTCAGGTCCACGATGGCCTGCACGACCGACCCGTCAATCTTTTTGGGGTTCACGAAATGGGTCATGCCGAACTTCCGGCCCCATTCCTCCTTGTCGTCATTCAGGTCCACCCCGATGATCATGTCGGCCCCGGCCATGCGCAGACCCTGAATCACGTTCAACCCGATGCCGCCCAGGCCAAAGACCACGGCCTTGGCCCCCGCCTCGACATTCGCCGTGTTCAGCACAGCGCCGATGCCCGTGGTGACGCCGCAGCCGATATAGCAGATCTTGTCGAACGGCGCGTCCTCACGCACCTTGGCCAGCGCGATTTCCGGCACAACCGTATGGTTGGCGAACGTCGAACAGCCCATGTAGTGAAAGATCGGGGTGCCATCCAGCATCGAAAACCGCGTGGTGCCGTCGGGCATCAGGCCCTGACCCTGCGTCGCCCGGATCGCGGTGCACAGGTTGGTCTTGCGGCTCAGACACGACGGGCATTCGCGGCATTCGGGCGTATACAGCGGGATCACATGGTCGCCCGGTTTCAGCGTCTTGACCCCCGGCCCCACGGCAATCACCACGCCCGCGCCCTCATGGCCCAGAATGGCGGGGAACAGACCTTCCGGGTCGGCGCCCGACAGGGTGAATTCGTCGGTGTGGCAAATGCCGGTGGCCTTGATCTCGACCAGAACCTCGCCCTCCTTGGGGTCAGCAAGGTTCACCTCCATGATCTGCAACGGCTGGCCTGCGGCAATGGCGACGGCGGCACGGGTTCGCATGATGTATCCCTTTCAGTGTTTCGCGGCAGGCTGCGACACGTCAGGCCAAAAGGCAACGCCGTTTGCGCCGCTTTGCCCAAAGTTTACGGACCGTTTATGGACGCGGGGGGCAACTGGTGCCACACTCGCCCCGAACACCGGAGCCGCCCATGCCGCATGTCGCCCTGTCCCCGCTTGCCCTGATCCTGCTGCTGGCCGCCTGCGCGCCCGCGCCTGACCCCGGCCGCCCCGGTGGCGGCAGCCTGGCGAATTGCGGTGGTGACCCGGTGGGCGCCTTGATGGGCCAACCGGTGGCGGCGATGCCGGCGACCGGCGGCTGGACGGCGCTGCGGGTGATCGAACCCGGCATGGCCGTGACCGAGGATTATTCCCCAACCCGGCTGAATGTCGGGCTGGACAGGCAGGGCCGCATCATCGGCGTTGCCTGCGGCTGAACCAGAAAGGCTGACCCCATGCGCCCCATCCTGCCCCTGATCGTGCTGACCACCCTGTTGCAGGCCTGCACCCTGACCCCACCTGCGCCCATGCCCCCCATCGGCAGTTGCGGCGCCGCCGGGTTGCAGGGTCTGGTCGGCAGCCCCGTGGCGCTGTTGCCCGCCGATGGCCCCTGGGGCGCGCTGCGGGTGATCCGGCCGGGGCAGATGGTGACGATGGATTACAGCGAAAGCCGCCTGAACGTGACCTTGGACGCGGCTGACATCATCCTGACCCTCGCCTGCGGTTGAATAAGGAAAACGACCTCGGGTTTCCCCGAGGCCGCCTTACATACCCGTCTCACGCGTGAACGTCTTGGGGCGCGTATCGCCTCAGGACGCGCGATACGTGGTGTGGCAATCCTTGCAGGCGCCGCCAAGCGCCCCCATGCCGGCCTTCAGCCCGTCAAGGCTGGTCGCGTCCAACGCGGTTGCCGCGGCAGTCAGCGCATTGCCCTTGGCAACAAAGTCATCCCAGCTGGTCCAGACTTCGGGCTTGGCCTTGCTCAGCGGGTCGCTGGCGTTGTTGGTGAATTTCTCGGCAATCATGCCGGCATTGGCGACAAGCGTCGCCTTGGCAGCCTCGGCCGCGGCGGCGTCAAACGCCACGTCGCCCTTGACCATGGCACCAATCGCCCCCAGCGACCCGCCGATGCCCTGCATAAGGGTCTGGCGTGCGTTGACATCGGGATCAGCGGCTTTGGATTGGGCCAAGGCAATTCCGCCCGCCATGATCAGGCCAAGCACAAGCGTTTTCGTTACAAATTTCATTTCCGGGCTCCCTGCTGGAAAGTGCGCATTCAGTATAGGGTGGCGCGGTCACGTGGCGATACGGACTTTGGTCTGATCGGCCGCGCCTCACGCGATTGTCATGGGGGTTTTGCGGGGCCTGCCCGGTTTCCGGGCGCTGGTTGCACGGGTTTTGCCCTGCGTCAGCCTGCCGCAGCCCCGCGATTCGGCGCGGGGTGGCGATTTGGGTTGGCGCGAGGTGAACAATATGGGAACATTGCCCATGGTCAACCGTCGAATCCTGTCCCTGTGGTTTCCCCATCTTGCCGCCGAACGCGCCCTGCGTCTGCGGCGCGAGGCGTTGCCCTTGCCCTTTGCCGTGGTGGGCGACCAGAACGGCGCGCAGGTCCTGACATCGCTGAACCCCGAGGCGGCGGCAGCGGGCCTGCGGCCCGGCCAACCCCTGCGCGATGCGACGGCGATGTGTCCCGGCCTGCTGACCAAACCCGCCGATCCCCTGGCCGAGGCGGCGTTCCTGACCGTTCTGCGGCGCTGGGCCGGCAAGTTCAGCCCCTGGGTCGCCGAGGAGCCGCCCACCTCGCTGGTCATCGACCTGACCGGCTGCGCCCATCTGTTTGGCGGCGAGGCGCAATTGCTGGCCGAGGTGGAACAGGATTGTGTGGGCTTGGGTCTGTCGGTGCGGGCGGGCGTGGCTGACACGCGGGGGGCGGCCTGGGCGCTGGCGCGCTTTGCCGGGCGGGTCAGCGAACCCAACCGCAGCGGCGATGCCATTGACCAGGAGGCGCGGGCAACCCGGTCGCGGGCGGTCAAGCGGCGGGGCTGGGAACGCGGCGGCGATGCGCCGGGCGGGGCCAGCGGCTTCACCCCGCAGGGCGTGATTGCGGCACCGGGTCAGGCGCGGCAGGCGCTGGCGCGGTTGCCGCTGGCCGCCCTGCGCCTGCCGCCCGATGCGGTGGACGGGTTGATGCGCCTTGGCCTGCGCCGGGTCGAGGAGGTGATGGACCTGCCCCGCGCCGCCCTCGCCCGCCGCTTTGGCGCCGAAACCCTGCGCCGCGTCGATCAGGCGCTGGGGCTTGAGCCTGAACCCGTCGCGCCCGCCCGCGCCCCCCTGCACTTTGCCGCCCGCATCACCCTGCCCGACCCCATCGGTCTGGCCAGCGACATCACCGCCGGGCTGGACCGCATCCTGCCCCCCCTCTGTGCCCGCTTGCAGGCGGCGGGGCGGGGGGCGCGGCGGGTGCGGGTGCAGGCCTTTCGCACCGATGGCGTGATCGCCCGGATCGAGGTGGGTCTGGCCCGCCCCGCCAACGAACCCGACCGCATCCGCCCCCTGCTGCTGCTGAAGCTGGACCAGATCGACCCCGGTTTCGGCATCGACTGCCTGCGGATCGAGGCGTTGGAGACGGAACCCATCTATGCCGTCCAGCACCGCGGCCATGCCGATGCCTCGGCCGCC
Organism: Pseudorhodobacter antarcticus; assembly: GCA_945871285.1. Lineage (GTDB taxonomy): Bacteria > Pseudomonadota > Alphaproteobacteria > Rhodobacterales > Rhodobacteraceae > Stagnihabitans. The sequence continues at coordinate 4,950 of CAMBWO010000287.1, forward strand.
GCCGCTGCCCGGCAAACCGACGACACCGCCCTGACCGACCTGATCGGCAAGCTGGGTGCACGTCTGGGGACCGAGAATGTCCTGCGCCTGCATCCGGCCCACAGCCACATCCCCGAAAAGGCCGCCCTGACCCTGGCCGCCGCCTGGTCGGACCCGCACCCCGCCCCCTGGCCCGAACCCCGCGCCCCGCGCCCCCTGCTGATGTTTCGCCCCGAACACGTCACCGCCCCCGAGGACGACCCCACCCCGCCCGCCCGGTTCCGCTGGCGCCGCCGGGATATGGCGACACGGGTCGCCGTCGGGCCGGAACGGATCACGCCGGAATGGTGGCTGGACGACCCCGACTGGCGATCCGGCCCCCGCGACTATTGGCGGATCGAGGTCGAGGGGGGGGAGCGGTTGTGGCTATACTATGCCCACGGCGGCGCGATTTCGGGGGGGTGGTTCTGTCAGGGGGTGTTCAGTTAGGGGAGGTGTCCACGCGCGGACAAAACACAAATTCCATAGATATCAACATCTTGTTGATTTTCGTTAACCAAACGGAAACCTTTGCCGCCCGCCCCTACAGCATCAGCGCCGATCCGTTGATCTGCCCAAGGTCCACACCCTCCAACAGCAGGCTGACACCGCCAAAGGCAAAGCTGGCCCCCTCGGCAGTCTGCGCAAAGTGGCCAAGGGCGGCCCCGGCATCGGCAAAGCCAAAGGCGCGCAGGTTCAGGCGATCATCACCGACCGTGAAATCGGTGATGCGGTCATCGCCGCTGACGAGGGAAAAGACGAACTGATCGCGGCCCAGTCCGCCTGTCAGAAGGTCATCAAAGGTGCCGCCATTCAAAAGGTCATTGCCGTCACCGCCGCGCAGGGTGTCATTGCCGTTCTGCCCAAACAGGCGGTCATTCCCTGCCCCGCCATCCACCACATCG
>CAMBWO010000288.1 GCA_945871285.1 Pseudorhodobacter antarcticus
TCCTCGCCAAAATACCCCGCAGAGAGCTCATCAACCGACTTTGCAGTCAGATGGAAGGTGGGCAGCGTGATCAGATTGTGGAACACCCCGGCCCGGGCCGAGATATCGACCTGGAACCGCTTGAGCCGCTGATCCGCCTCGATCCCCAAATCGGTCTGATCATAGTCGGGGCCCATCAAGGCGTTGCCATCAGGATAGTCGGCATCCTTGATGCGGCCCTCGGCCAGCCACTGCTTGCGGACCTGCTTGCGCAGGTTCAGCGTCCAGTTGAACGAAGGCGAGTTGTTGTAGGCCAGCTTCGCGTTCGGCACGACCTTCTTGATCTCATTCACCATCGAGGCGATCTCGGTCACATCCGGCGTGTCCGTCTCGATCCACAGCAGGTCCGCCCCGCCCTGATCCAGGAACGCGATGCAATCCTCGATCACCCGCGCCCGACCCGTCCCCTCACGGAAGGGGAACAACCCGTTGGCCAGCCGCAACGGCCGCACAAACTCGCCCCCCGACCAGATCGCCAACTCCCCCTCGGTCATAGGCTTGGCCGGCGTGATCGCCTCGGTCTTCAGCCACTTGGTATACTCGGCCGCCAGATCGCCCGGCCCCGTCGAAACCGGCACCTTTTGCGTCAGCCCCGCACCCAAGCTGTCTGTCCGCGCCACGATGACCCCATCGTCGATGCCCAGTTCCTCAAATGCCAACCGGCAGGCGCGCAGTTTTTCGATGAAATCCTCACGCGGGACCGTCACCTTGCCGTCCTGATGGCCGCATTGCTTGGCGTCCGAGACCTGGTTTTCGATCTGCAAACAGCAGGCACCCGCCTTGATCAACTCCTTGGCCAGCAAATAGGTGGCATGTTCATTGCCGAAACCGGCGTCGATGTCCGCGATGATCGGCACGACATGGGTTTCAAACCCGTCAATCGCCGCAATCGCCCGCGCTTCCGCCGCCTTGTCGCCCGACTTGCGGGCAAGTGTCAGGTCCTTGAACAGATCGTTCATCGCCACTTCATCGGCCTGCCGCAGCGAGGTGTAGATCTCCTGGATCAGGTCCGCCACGGCGGTCTTTTCATGCATCGACTGATCGGGCAGGTGGCCCCAGCGGTTGCGCAGACCCGCCACCATCCAGCCCGACAGATAAACATAGGCCCCCTTCGTCGTGCCGCGCAGGCGCTTGACCGACTTGATCATCTGCTGGGCATGGAACCCGGACCAGCAACCCAGGGACTGGGTGAACTTGGAATGGTCCGCATCATATTCCGCCATATCGGCGCGCATCACCTTGGCCATGGCACGGGCGATATCCAGATGGGTGTCAAAGCTGTTTTGCAGCTTCAACTGCACGATGTCATCGACCGTTATTCCGGCAGCCGTTTGGCCCGTCGGATAGCGGGCGGCCACTTCGGCGCGCAGGGCGGCATAGCTCGTGGTAAGCGTCATGTTCGTATTCCTTTGTAACCGTGGTGTCGCAACGCTTATTCCAACGCATTCAACAGGGCGTAGGCTTGCAGCGTGATGAAGTCGGGCAGTTGCTGGGCAACCACCGCATCATGGAAAATCCGGGCAGCCGAGGCATAGTGCCCCCGGTGAAAACGGTTCGGCCCCAGCGTGTCCAGCAGGCGGACAATCTCCGCCTGCAACAACTCGCCGACCCAGTCCGCATCAATCGGGCGCTGCGTGCCATTCGCCAGCGTAACGCTGGCCCGGTGGCGCAGCCATTGCCAGACTTGCGCCCGGCAAATTTCGACGGTCGAGGCGTCTTCCATCAGATTGTCGATGGCGACAGCGCCCTGACCCGACAACCAGCGCGCCAGATAGGTGATCGCCACCGCGATGTTGCCCTTCAGCCCCGCCTCGGTGATCGCGCCGCGATGCGGGCGCAGCAGCATTTCGGGGTCGATCCGGTAATATTGCCGGGGCAGCCGGATCTGGTTCAGCCCGCGCATCTCGTCGTCAAAGATCGCCCTGGCGATTGGCACCAATTCCGGCGTCGCGACCCAGGTGCCGTCATTGCCCATCTGCACTTCGTTGCGCTGGATATCGCTCATCTGGGCCAAGGCGGCCTCGTTCGCGGTCGGATCATCCGAGGTTGGAACCTGCGCCGCCATGCCGCCGATGGCATGGATGCCGCGCCGATGGCCGACCTTGACCACGCGGGCCCCGTAAGCCGCAAGGAACCCGCCATCCATCGTCAGCGCCGAACGGTCGGGCAGGACATAGGCCGAATGATTGCGCAGGGTCTTGATATAGCTGAACACATAGTCCCAACGTCCGCAGTTCAACCCGCAGATATGGTCGCGCAGTTCCCAGACAATCTCGTCCATTTCAAAGGCGGCAGTCAGGGTTTCGATCAGGACCGTCGCCTTGATCGTGCCCTTCTCCAGCCCGATGCGGTCCTGGGTGTACAGGAACACCTCATTCCAGAACCGGGCTTCCTCGAGCGATTCCAGCTTGGGCAGATAGTAGAACGGCCCTTGCCCGACGGCGGCCAAGGCGCGGCCGCAATGGAAGATGTGCATCCCGAAATCGAACAGCGCGGCCGACACCGGCTGGCCCGAAATCATCACATTCGCCTCTTGCAGGTGCAACCCGCGCGGGCGGACCATCAGGATGGCGGGGTTCGGACCGACCCGCCAGGTTTTCTCGGCGGTTTCAACCTCCAGCACGCCGTCGCGGTGGTCAATCAGGTTGGCCAGCCCGGCGATGATGTTGCCAAAGCTGGGTGCGGTCGAATCCTCGAAATCGGCGACAAAGACATTGGCGCCGGAATTGAAGGCCGCGATCATGCCCTTGCGGTCCACCGACCCGGTAAGTTCGACCCGGCGGTCCTGCAACGCCGCCGGAATCCCCTCAGCCTGCCAGATGCCCCGGCGGATGTCGATCGTCTCGGGGCGATAGTCGGGCAGACGGCCCGCGTCATACTGGCCTTGCCGGCGCGACCTGGCCACCATCAACGCATGGAGCCGCAGGCCGAACTTGCCCTGCAACTCGGACAGGAAGACCAACGCCTCGGGCGTCAGGACCTGTGCCACGCCCGGTACGCTGCGCAGCACTGTGGGGATGGGCGTGCGGGCTGGATGATCAAGCGCCATGACAGATTCCTTTCGAGTCGTCTGGTTTCAGTAATGTCACACTAGTAATGTCATGCTGCGTATGCATCATGAGTCTTGTGGGATTGGGTGCGCTTGTCAGTAAAGTCGGTCACTTCCTTGTTTGTTGTAAGGTTTGTCACAATGTCAAAACGCGGAACCAAACTGATCATCGGGCAACGGCTCAAGGTCTTGCGTCAGTCGCTGGGGCTGACGCAGGGGCAAATGGCGGCGGAACTTGGCGTATCTGCCAGTTACATCACGCTGATCGAATCCGATCAGCGCCCGGCCTCGGCCAAGCTGTTGCTGCGCCTGGCCGAGGTTTACGATCTGAACATTTCCGAACTTGCCCCCAGTTCCAACGCCCAACTGACCTCGGATTTCGAGGCCGCGCTGAAGGATCCCGCACTTGAGGCCGGCCCCGTGCCGCGGGCCGAGATCGAGGCGGTGTTGCAAGCCTCGCCCCGCATCGCGGCGGCTTTGGTGCGCTTGCACGAACGCTTTTCGGTGCAGGCGATGTACCACCTGTCCGAAGCCAACCCCCTGACAGACCGTGACAAGGTCGAGGCTCTGGCCGACGCCTCGCGCCCGGTCGAGGCGGTGCGCAACTGGCTTTATGACAGCCGCAACTACCTGCACGATCTGGACCACGAGGCTGAGGCGATGGCTGAGGAGTTGGGCCTGCAACGCGCCGTCCCCCACATCGAACTGACAGGGCGGCTGGCCGAACATGGCATCCGTGTCCGCATCCTGCCCTCCAACGTGATGGGCGATCAGTTGCGCCGGTTTGACCCGCACCGCCGCGAGTTGATGCTGTCCGAACTGCTGGGTGAGGCCAGCCGCCGCTTTCAGATTGGCGTGCTGCTGGCCCGGTTGGAGCAGGACGCGCAGATCGTGCTGACGTTGGAAAAGTCGGGGCTGACCGACCCCTCGGCGCTGGTTCTGGCCCGCGTGACGCTGGCCAACTATTTCGCTGCCGCCCTGCTGATGCCCTACCGCCGCTTTCTGGCCGCCTGCGAAAGCCTGCGCTACGATGTGGAATCGATCAGCCACCGGTTCGGCACCAGCTACGAACAGACCGCGCACCGCATGTCGACCCTGCAACGCCCGGATGCGCGGGGGATCCCGTTCTTTTTTGTTCGGGTTGACCGCGCCGGAAACATCTCCAAACGCTTCAGCGCGGGGCGGTTTGCGATTTCGCGCTTTGGCGGCACCTGTCCCCTGTGGAACATCCACGCCGCCTTTGAAGGACCGGATCAGGTGCATACCCAGATCATCCGGATGCCCGAGGGGGCCAGCTATTTCTCCTTTGCCCGCACGGTGACGCGGGCCGGGGGCAGCCACGCCGCCCCGGCGCCGCGCTTTGCCATCGGGCTTGGCTGCGACGTGGCCTATGCGCCGCGTCTGGTCTATGCCGATGGGATCGACCTTGCCAGGGTGCGCCCGGTGGACGTTGGGCTGAACTGCTATCTGTGCGAACGGGCGAACTGCGCCTCACGCGCCCATGCTCCGATCAACCGCCGCCTAGCCGTCAACGAACGCGAGCGCAGTCTGGCGATCTACCGGTTCGAAGGGGAATGAGCCCTAGCTGCAAAATTCGGTGTGCAGCATCTTGATCAAACGCAGGGTCCGCTGTTCTGCGATGCTGTAGGTCACGTTCCGACCGTCGCGCCGATGCGTCACCAACCCATCGGCGCGCAACCGCGCCAACTGCTTGGACACCTCCGCCTGCGGAAGGCCCAGCATATCTTCCATTTCGCCAACCGTCGCCGGTCCTTCGGCCAACCGGCACAGCAGCACCAGCCGCGCCGGGTGCGACACCGCCTTGAGGAACAGCGTCGTTATGGTCGCCTTTTCCAGCATCTGTTCGGCAAAGCCGGGTGCCGTGGCGGCGTCGTCAAGGTGATCTTCTTGCATGGCATTCTCGGGCGGGAAACATCGTTGTGAATCTGCTATCAGATTGCACCCCACACAAGAGTGAAATGCCACCACGTCACGTAAGGGCACCCAACGGTGCGCAACATAGCTCAATTTGTCGCAAGACAGGACAAAGGAAATGATATATTCCTTATAGGGAATGTTTGGTGGAGAAGTCACTTTCCACAGCACATTACGAAACAGGGGGGATACTGTGGCTCATATTGTCATACTCGGCGCGGGGCTTGGCGGCTCCATCATGGCTTACGAACTCGCGGACCAGATCGGCAAGGGGGACCGGATCACCGTGGTGACCAAGGACCCGACCTATCACTTTGTGCCCTCCAACCCATGGGTTGCCGTCGGCTGGCGCGGGCGCGACGACATCTCGGCCGATCTGCGCCCAGCGATGGAAAAGAAGGGCGTCACCTTCGTGACCATGGCCGCCGAACGGCTGCACCCTGCAGAAAACCGCCTGCAACTCGTCGATGGCAGCAGCCTCAGCTACGACTACATCGTCCTCGCCACCGGCCCCGAGCTTGCCTTTGACGAGATCGAGGGGCTTGGGCCGGACGGCTTCACCCAGTCCATCTGCCATATCGACCACGCCGAGGCGGCCAAGTCCGCTTTTGACGCCTTTTGCCAGAACCCCGGTCCGATTGTGGTGGGCGCGGTTCAGGGCGCGTCCTGTTTCGGCCCGGCCTATGAATTCACCTTCATTCTGGAAACGGCGCTCCGCCGTGCCAAACTGCGCGACAAGGTGCCCATGACCTTTGTCACCGCCGAACCCTATGTCGGCC
>CAMBWO010000289.1 GCA_945871285.1 Pseudorhodobacter antarcticus
GGGGTGAATTGCCCAAAGGGCAAGGGGGGGGCAGCGCCCCCCCGCCTTCGGCCATCCCAGCCTATGCAGAGTTGTGCGTGACTTCGAACTTCACCTTCCTGACCGGGGCCTCGCACCCCGAAGAACTGGTGACGCGCGCCGCCGAACTGGGTCTGGCGGCCATCGCCATCACCGACCGCAATTCGCTGGCAGGCGTGGTGCGGGCCTATTCGGCGCTGAAGGAACTGGCGCGCATGCAGACCGAGGTGGCAGCGGATGGCCCGAAAATCCGCTCGCAGCAGGTCACCGACCATTCCAGCCGCCAGACCGTGCCGCATTTTTCGGGCGACACCGATGCCCCCGCCCTGCCCAACGCCCCCCTGCCCAAACTGATCGCGGGGGCGCGGCTGGTGCTGACCGACAGTGCCGTGGAATGGCTGGCCCTGCCCACCGATCTGCCCGCATGGTCGCGGCTGACCCGGCTGCTGAGCATCGGCAAACGTCGCGCGCCCAAGGGGGAGTGCCACCTGCAGCGCGCCGATCTGCTCGATTGGGGTCAGGGCATGATCCTGATCGCCCTGCCGCCCGACCCGCTGGAACAGTCCAAACCCACCCGCGCCGATCTGCTGGCGGTGGTGCGCCGCTTTCCGGGCCAGTGCTTTCTGGGGGCGGCCCCCCGCTATGATGGCCGTGATCAGGCGCGGTTGGACCGCCTTGCGCTGCTGGCCCAGGGCGCGAACCTGCCGATGGTGGCGGTGGGCGATGTGCTGATGCACCGATCCGCCCGCCGCCCCTTGGCCGATGTGCTGACCTGCCTGCGCATCGGTTGCACGATTGACAGCATCGGCACGCAGCGGCTGGCCAATGGCGAACGCCGCCTGAAATCGGGCGCGGAAATGGCGCGGCTGTTCCACCGCCACCCCGCCGCCCTGCGCCGTACCTTGGAAATCGCCGACCGCTGCGCCTTTCGCCTGTCAGACCTGCGCTATCAATACCCCGATGAGGCGCAAAACGGCGAACCCGCGCAGGACCGGCTGGAACGTCTGACCCGCGAAGGCTTGCTCTGGCGCTATCCCGCGGGCCCACCGCCAAAAATCGTGCACCGCGTGGAAAAGGAACTGACCCTGATCCGCGAGGTGGATTACGCGCCCTATTTCCTGACCGTGCATGACATCGTGCAGTTTGCGCGGTCAAAAGGTATCCTTTGCCAAGGGCGCGGGTCTGCGGCCAATTCCGTGGTCTGCTATCTACTGGGTGTCACCGAAGTGCCGCCCGAAAGCATCACCCTGATCTTTGAGCGGTTCATCTCGAAGGAACGCGGAGAGCCGCCGGATATCGACGTCGATTTCGAACACGAACGCCGCGAAGAGGTGATTCAGTGGATTTACGACCGCTATGGCCGTGAACGGGCGGGCTTGACGGCGGTGGTGATCCACTTCCGCAGTCGCGCCGCCATCCGCGAGGTGGGCAAGGTCATGGGCCTGTCCCAGGACGTGATTGCACGGCTGTCGGGGCAAATCTGGGGCTGGTCATCGGCCGCCCCAAGCGCAGATCGGATGCGCGATGCGGGGCTTGACCCCACCGACAACCGCATGGTGCTGGCGGCAAAGCTGATCGCAGAAATCATCGGCTTTCCCCGCCACCTGTCCCAACACGTCGGCGGTTTTGTCATCACCCACGGGCGGCTGGACGAACTTTGCCCGATTGAGAACGCCGCGATGGAAGACCGCACCATCATCGAATGGGACAAGGACGATATCGACGCGCTGGGTCTGCTGAAGGTCGATATCCTTGCACTGGGAATGCTGACCGCCATTCGCAAGGCTTTCACCCTGCTGGCCGATCATCGCGGGCAAAGGCTGACGCTGGCCAATGTCCCGCCTGAGGATCCGCCGATCTATGACATGCTCTGCCGCGCCGATGCGATTGGAGTGTTCCAAGTCGAAAGCCGCGCGCAGCTGAACTTTCTGCCCCGGATGCGGCCGCGCAAGTTCTACGATCTGGTCTGTGAGGTCGCCATCGTCCGCCCCGGCCCGATTCAGGGCGGCATGGTGCATCCCTTCATCAACCGCCGCATGGGGCGTGAGCCGGTCGAAGACCTTGGTCCTGCCTTGATGGAGGTGCTGGCGCGCACCTACGGCGTGCCACTGTTTCAGGAACAGGCGATGCAGATTGCCGTGGTCGCCGCAGGCTTCACGCCGTCCGAGGCCGACCGATTGCGCAGGTCCTTGGCCACCTTCAAACGCATGGGCACCATCGGCGGGTTCCGCGACCGCTTTGTGTCGGGCATGCTGGCGCGCGGCTATGACGCGGATTTCGCCACCCGCTGCTTTGCGCAGATCGAGGGCTTTGGCTCTTACGGTTTCCCCGAATCCCACGCCGCCAGCTTTGCGCGGCTGGTCTATATCTCGGCCTGGCTGAAATGCCACCATCAGGCGGTCTTCACCTGCGCGCTGCTGAACAGCCAACCGATGGGGTTCTATGCGCCTGCGCAACTGGTCCGCGATGCGCGTGATCATGGGGTCGAGGTGCGGCCAATCTCGGTCAACCACTCGCAATGGGATTGCACGCTGGAGGCCCGCGCCGATGGCCGGCTGGCCCTGCGCCTTGGCTTCCGGCAGATCAAGGGCCTGCGCGAGGAAGACGCGGGCTGGATCGTCGCGGCGCGCGGCAACGGTTATCCCGATGTTGAAAGCCTGTGGCGGCGCGCTGGTGTGCATCCCGACACGCTGGAGCGGCTGGCCGAAGGCGATGCTTTTGCCGCCCTGAACCTCAGCCGTCGCGAGGCTTTGTGGTCGGCCAAGGCGCTGAAGGCCCCCGCGCCCTTGCCGCTGTTTGGTCCCGATGGCGAGGGCGGTACGGAACCCACCGTCACCCTGCCGCAGATGACCTTGGGGCAAGAGGTGATCGAGGATTACCTGTCACTGCGCCTGTCCCTGCGCGCCCATCCGATGGAACTGCTGCGCCCCCGGTTGCCCGAAAGCCTGCCCCACACCAGCCTGCCGCAAGCCAAGGGCCGGGTCACCGTCACCGGCCTTGTCATCACCCGCCAACGCCCCGGCACGGCGGCGGGGGTGATTTTCCTGACACTGGAGGATGAAACCGGCACCGCAAACATCATCGTCTGGAAACAGGTCTATGAGACGTTCCGCAAGGCGGTCATCGCGGGCCGTCTGGTGCGGGTGACGGGCCGTGTGCAGCGCGATGGCCCGACCACCCACCTGATCGCGGAAGTCGTCGAGGACGTGTCACCCCTGCTGGCTACACTGGGCCGCCCCGTGATCATCGACTCCAATGACGGCCGCGTCGATGAGGTCAAACGCCCGGTGATCAGCCGGGGCAAGACGGCGGCACACCACCCGCGTGAGCAGGCCAAGAAGTTGTTCCCCAGCCGGGACTTTCATTGAAATCATATGGTTACTATTGGCCTGACCACCCCAATTCATTCGGAGCTTCCGTTAGGGTTCGTATTTAATCGCCCCCAGAAACTTGCGGTCCAGCTCCGGCTCATCCCACTTTCCCGCAACCGCCATCCATTTATCTGCCTGCGCGAGAAACTCCGGATCGTCACAGCTGACGTGAAACGTATAAAGCCGATTGACGATTTCACGCACGAGGGAGCGCATCTGGTCATCGTCGAAGTGGGACACCGCAGCCCAAGGGATTTTGCGGCCATCAGCATCAAGCACAAAGACGTCGGAATAGTCGCCTGTCTGAGTGACCGGAACCAGGCCTGAGTGTAGCGTTTCCAACCCGGTATTGCGCACACACATCATGGCCATGAGCTTGGCCAGACTGGCAGCAATCCGATCTTTGTCTGCGGGTTTCATAAGACGAGCCTAGCGGCAAGACATCGAGCGGGCCAGATGTTTGGCGCCACCGGCGCGGCAGAAAACAGCGCAGAACCGATTACTCAGTTCCAACCTCCCCGGTTGGCTGCCACTAGACCAACCGCCGCGATATTGCGGCCTTCGTATTGATCAAGGGTTTCTGTGACTGCCTTCAGTGACAGAAACCTGATGGGGCTTGTCCGCATCTGGAGCGGACAAGGCCAAACCCGGCGGGTTTCCCCGCCGGGCCCTGGGGAGATCCCGTTCTTTTCAGAACGGGATCTCGTCTTCGCGGTCGACCAGCTCGGGGTTTTCGTTTTCGGTCGCTTTCGGGCGGCTCAGGAAGTCGACCTTCTCGGCGATGATCTCGCAGCCGTAGCGGTCAACGCCGGTTGCGTCGGTCCACTTCGTGTAGTGGATACGGCCGTGGACCATGACCTTCATGCCCTTTTCGCAGTGCTCAGCGACGGTTTTGCCGAGACCGTTGAAGCAAGTGATGCGGTGCCATTCGGTGTCCATGACCCGGTAGCCGTTCTCGTCGCGCATCACGCGGCCTTCCGAGAGGCGGGGGCGCGAGGTGGCGAGGGTGAAGTTGGTGATCTTCGTGCCGCTTTGGGTCGAGCGCACTTCGGGGTTCTGACCGATGTTGCCGGCGAGGATGACGATGTTCTGCATTTGGTAGCTCCTGTTTTTCCTGTCCCTGGGACCGTCCCTTCGACAAGACCCGAAAGAAGCCTGTCGGGTGAGGCGTGCACGGCTGGGCCATCAGACCAGACGGAAACCCCCAAAGGTCCGGGGTGGAGCGGGCAGGCGCCGCGTTTCCAAAGAAGCGCTAGCCAACACGGCCCGGACTGACGCGGGGTTGCACGATTGAACCCGAACAGGCTTAGGGGATTGTCAGTCGAAGGGATGGCACCGGGGACAGGAGTGATCGGGGGCTCTTGCAGAACATGTCTTTCCTCGCCCTGATAAGACGGTAAGCTCGAAGTCCTTACTCCCGTAGCGGCGGATCACCTCTGTGCCCCCTTTGCTTGCCATTCGCGCCCAAGCCCGATCGGAGTTGCGAGCCCGCGCCGTGACGGCTATCCCAAGGGCATCATTTTGGACACGAGGCACCCATGGCTGAATTCAACATCGAGGCAATGTCGCTCAAGGAGCTCAAAAGCCTGCAGAAGGATCTGGCCAGGGCCATTTCCACATTTGAGGACCGGCAGAAAAGCGATGCCCGCAGCAAGCTCGAGATCATTGCCAAAGAGATGGGCTATTCTCTTGCCGACCTGATCGGCACCGAGGTGAAACCTACCCGTGCGCCCGCCGCCGCGAAGTTCCGGCATCCAGAAAACGCGGCCCTCACTTGGTCAGGCCGGGGGCGCAAGCCGCTGTGGTTTGTCGCAGCCCTAGAAGCAGGCAAATCGCCCGAGGACATGGCAGTCAACTGACCGCCTGTGCGTGACCGAGCAGTAGGACGTTCGTGTTATAGAAATCCGCTTTTGTGAACATGTCGCCTCAGTCATGTTTACAAAACGTAGTTCCCTTAACATGAGAAAGCCCCCTGCCCTATCTGCTTCAGTTTCTTGCCACCGCCTTCTTTGGATTTCGGAATGCCGACTAGACGTCGGCGCAGTGGGCCTGTCAGGCTCTTGAGGAGAGACAGGCGAAAGGCCCGGAGGCGCATTCGCGCCATGCCCGGGCCTTCTTAAGGACCGTGGGCATTACGCCCACGGGTCGATTTCTGCAATCAGGGAGACCTCGTCGCCGTCGATTTCATCGGCGGGGACGGCACCAAAGGTTCCATCCCCTGCCTGGAAGACCACGATGGAGACCATGAGCGTTGCTGCGAGGCTGGCGGCGAAGGCGTGTGCATCTTTGCGGGACATCTGTTTTGGCTCCTGCTGGGAGGCGAGGGACCATCCCCCGCGCTGACAGGAACCCGCAGGACCAAAGACGGGCTGACATCACCGGGTGCGTTCGGGCTTGCCCCGAATCCG
>CAMBWO010000290.1 GCA_945871285.1 Pseudorhodobacter antarcticus
GTTGCATTCCATTCCGTTGCACCCGCAGGTGCGGCCGTGGTTGCAGACGCGACTGGGCCAAAGCGGCTTCGCTCTGGCTTTTTCTGCCCTGTCACTTGCGGCGCTTGCGTGGCTGATCGGGGCGGCAGACTTGGCATCCCATGCGGCCATTTGGGACTGGGCGCCATGGCAGGTCCATGTGCCGCTCGTTGTCATGGCGCCATTTTGCCTGATCCTTGCGTTCAGAATTGTTCGGCCAAATCTGTTTGCCGTCGTTAGGGCGCGGCAGGACCGGTCCGACCTGGTGCGACCCAGCATCGTCCGCTGTTCGTGCCATCCGCTGTGGCACGGGGCGCACCGCCCGCTGTTCTTTTGCGCCGGACTTTGTGCGATGCTGGCACCGGCGGTGTGGCTTTGGCCGGGCGGGTTGGGAACTAATCCTTTCCACTGGCATCTGCATGAGTTGCTATTCGGCATGGGCGGCGCGGCGGTGGGCGGCTATCTGCTGACCGCGCTGCCGAGCTGGACCGGAGCAGGCCGGGTTGGCCCGCAAAGCGTGCGTTCACTGACCCTGCTGTGGCTTTTGGCGCGGCTTGCATTGCCGTCCGCCGGAAGCTTGCCGTCTGGGCTGGTCATGACGATGGCACTTGCATATTTTGCAGTGCTTGCGCTGATCTTGACCCGTCAGCTGATCGCCGCACGTGTCTGGCAACGGCTGTGGCTGGTCGGTGCCATTGGCGGGCTGTTGCTGGGCGATGCCGCCTTACTGGCGGGTATACTAAGGTGGCGCGACACCTTGTTCGACCCTTTGGCCCTCGTGCTGCTGTTTTCGATTCTGATCAGTGCCATCGGTGGGCGCGCCGTTCCCGCCTTCACGCGTAGTTGGCTTCAAACGGCGGCCCCTGACCGGAATGTTCACGACAACAGGGTGTTGTCATCCGGTACGCTGATCGCGACTGCAATTGGCGGGGGAATGGCTCTGGCGGGGCAAACCACAGCTGCCGGGACGTGGCTGATTTTGGCGGGCGTCTTGCAGTGTTTGCGACTGATCGGCTGGCAAAGTCTGCACACGCGGCAATATCCGGCACTGTTGATGTTGCATTTGGCTTGGCTCTGGGTGCCCATGGGCTTGATCCTGACGGGTATCGCGATGCGGTGGCCGCAGGTTCTGCCATTGGGTGCTGCAACGCATGGCCTGACCATGGGAGCTATGGGCACAATGATTCTGGCGATTGCGGGTCGGGCAGCAATGGCGCGACAGGGCGGCAGACTGCTTGCGGGGCGGGGACTTGTTACGGCGTTCGCGTTGGTCTGGTTGGCCGCGTTGCTGCGCGTCCTGACTCCGTTTGTTCCCCAGAGTTGGACCGACCCGGTGGTGGCAAGCGCTGCGCTGTGGATGCTCGGCTGGTTTATCTTCCTCTGGGCCTACCGTCCCGCGCTGCTAGGTCCGCTGCGCTACCCAATCTTCAGCATGCGCCGATGAGAGCTGATAAGATGACACACAGGGCCGGAAGTGTGATCTTAGCGCCTCAGGGCTTATAGTTTGCGATTACTCTTACAAAACTGCGTAGACCGTATGTGAACTGTTCAATTTTACCGGCACTTAGGCATTCCGAACTGAGCTTTGCCCCCTCAAAACCCATGGCTAAAGTTGGCAAGGCAAAAACAGCGACGATCCGGTAGGCGGAGTCGCGTTTTTGGATAGGTTGTTGAGCAAGATCTCCGCGGTGCGCCGTTCTCTTCCAGCAAATATTGCCACCGACGCAGCTGCCGGTTCCCCTTTGGAGTCAAGTCAGCAAAGAAATCCTCCAAGCAGTGAGACGAGCCAGAGCAATACAGCCTGTAAGTTTATGTCCTAGGTGATTCTGATGCGGGAGTGCACCGCGCTGTTTGTGCCTGCCCAATGGAGCGCGCCAATTTTAGAAGCTGATTTTCACGCGCAGTCAGGGGCCACGGCCAGCCGTTGCCTTGCCGAGGGCCGCATAGGCTTTCCAGTCATAAGGATATTCCTCCGAAAGATGTCCGGCGGCACCAGGCATGGGTTTCGTCATTTGTCTGTCCTTCAACTTGTGACGTCATCGATCAGCGGATTTGGCTTGGCAAAATGCTCAAGGTCCGCCCGATCGGCGATGGCGATAGTGGTGCCGTCCACCGTCACGCCGTAGGGCTTAAGGCCCTTGAAGGCGCGGCTGAGGTTTTCGGGGGTCATGCTCAGCACCGAGGCAAGCCGGCGCTTTTCGAAATCAAGCTCGAAGGTGGCCCCGCCGCCGGTATGTTTTTGTTGTCTGAGCAGATAGTTCGCGAGCCGCTCGAGCGAGGTCCTGAGCTTGAGGTCCTTCTGCGCCTTGATGACGGAACGGTAGCACTGCGCAAGCTCTGTCACGATCGCACGGGCAAAGTTGCTATCTGCATCGAAAATCGCACGCACGTCCTTGCTGGGGATCAGGACGATCCGGCTTTTTTCCAGCGTTCTGGCCGACATCAGATAGGGCGCGTTCTTGATCGTTGCCGCCAAGATGAAGGTCGAAACGGGCCGCACAGTCGCAAGACTGGTTTCGCGGTCGTTCCACCTCGAGAAAAGATCGATCGAGCCGGAGAGGACGACGTGCAGAAAATCGCTGGGCTCGCCTTCGCCGATCAGTTCGATCTGCGGCGGGAAATTCTGCACGTAGGCACCGCGCAACAGCGCCAGAAAATTCGCCTCCGCCATCTCTGCGAACAGGTTGAGTGCTCGAATCTCTGGATAGTGTGCCTCAGGCATGTTGCGCGCTCCGCATCATCTTCTGATCAGATCACAGTTCTGCTTGATTTTTGTCAAGATCGCAATTGATCAGCGCTGGGCGCCACCTGATCTCTTGGCGATCGCGGGACAACATATTTCGTTAACCTGCTTATTTCGTTCAGATACTGTCTCCGCTTGATCTAGATCAAGTCTTTTGACCCGCTCCGGCAGCACGTCTGCTTGCGATCCCCTTTGCGGGGGACCAAGCCATTCTTGTCGGAGAGCCCTGCCATGCAGCAGCACGCCACAGTCTCACGCGCTGATCAGACGCGCGCCCTGAGCCTGAGCACGATCGCCTTCACCGCCTGTTTCGCGGTCTGGACGATCTTTTCCATCATCGGTGTCGCCATCAAGGCCGAACTGGGCCTGAACGACACCCAGTTCGGCCTGTTGGTCGCAACCCCAATTCTGACCGGGTCGCTAACCCGAATCTTTCTGGGCGTCTGGACAGAGAAGTATGGCGGACGGCTGGTCTTTTCCGGCCAGATGATCCTAGCGGCGCTGGCCACATGGGCGCTGACTTTTGCCGACACCTACATCATGTATCTGGTCGCGGCGCTGGGTGTCGGACTTGCAGGAGGGTCTTTCATCATCGGCGTGGCTTATGTCAGCCGCTGGTATGATGCAGGCCACCAGGGCACGGCCTTGGGAATCTTTGGCGCAGGCAACATCGGTGCGGCGGTAACCAAGTTTGTGGCCCCCTTCGTGATGGTGGCCTACGGCTGGCAAGGAGTGGCGAACGTCTGGGCGGCAGCGCTTGCCCTGATGGGCGTGATCTTCTTTGTCTTCGCCAAGGACGACCCGGCGCTGGTAGAGCGCCGCAGGACCGGCGCCAAGGCACCGGGCTTTGCCCAACAGTTCGCGCCGTTGAAGAACCTGCAGGTGTGGCGCTTCTCGCTCTACTACTTCTTCGTCTTCGGTGCCTTCGTGGCACTGGCGCTGTGGCTGCCGCACTATCTGATGGACGTCTACGGCGTTGACGTGCGCACTGCAGGCATGGCGGCGGCATCCTTCAGCCTTGCCGCCTCACTGTTCCGCGCATATGGCGGGCACCTCTCCGACAAGTTCGGGGCGCGGTCGGTCATGTACTGGACCTTCGGCTTTTCCATGCTGTTCCTGTTCATGCTGTCCTATCCGCCCACGGACTATGTCATCCAGGGCAAGGACGGCGTCATAGCCTTTTCGACCAGCATGGGTCTCTGGCCTTTCATCGCCACGCTCTTCGCGCTCGGGTTCTTCATGAGCCTGGGCAAGGCAGCGGTCTTCAAGCACATCCCGGTATACTACCCGAACAATGTCGGCGCCGTCGGGGGCCTTGTAGGCATGATCGGTGGCCTCGGCGGCTTCGTCCTGCCGATCGCCTTTGGCGCACTCCTGGACCTCACGGGCATCTACACCTCGTGCTTTGCGCTGCTGTTCGTGCTGGTCGCTTTCGCGCTAGGCTGGATGCACCTGTCGGTCCGCGCGATGGAGCGTGCAGCCCATGGCGAGGCGCTGGATCGGTTGCCGCAACTGCCGGAAATGCAGGCCATCCACCATCCGGAGCGCACCACGATGCCCCGTGTGCTGGAGGAATGGCACCCCGAGGACCCCGGGTTCTGGGCCGAGAAGGGCCGTGCTATCGCCCGCCGCAACCTTTGGCTGTCGATCCCCGCACTGCTTCTGGCTTTCTCGGTCTGGATGGTCTGGTCGATGGTGGTGGCCAAGCTGCCGCAGATCGGCTTTGCCTTCACCCCGGAACAACTGTTCTGGCTGGCCGCGCTGCCTGCGCTCTCGGGGGCAACGCTGCGGATCTTCTACGGCTTCATGGTGCCGATCTTTGGCGGCAGGCTGTGGACCACGCTGTCCACCGCCTCGCTCATGCTGCCGGCCATCGGCATTGGCTACGCCGTGCAGAACCCGGAAACGCCCTACTTCATCTTCCTGGTACTGGCGCTTCTGTGCGGTCTTGGGGGGGCCAACTTCGCCTCTTCCATGGCCAACATCGGCTACTTCTTCCCCAAGGCAGAGAAGGGTAATGCGCTGGCGCTGAACGCAGGTCTTGGCAACCTTGGCGTCAGCGTCATGCAGTTCCTTGTGCCGCTGGTCATCACTGTGGGCGTCTTCGGCGCGATGGGCGGGGCACCGCAGGCCTTGACCGATGGTGGCGAGCTTTGGATGCAGAACGCCGGGTTCATCTGGGTGCCGTTCATCCTGATCTCGACCATCGCGGCCTGGCTGGGCATGAACGACATCGCCGATGCGAAAGCCAGTTTTGCCCAGCAATCGGTGATCTTCGGGCGCACCCACAACTGGGCGATGTGTGTCCTCTACATCGGCACCTTTGGCAGCTTCATCGGCTATTCGGCGGGCTTCCCGCTGCTGAGCCGGATCGCTTTCCCGGACGTGAACGCCCTGCAATACGTGTTCCTCGGGCCGCTGGTCGGTGCGCTCTCTCGCGCTGGAACGGGTTGGGTTTCCGACAAGTTCGGCGGCGGGCGTGTCACGTTCTGGGTGTTCGTCGGCATGATCGTCTCGGTCATGGGCGTGATCCTGTCCTTGCAGGCGGGCAGCTTTGCTGGGTTCTTCGCAGGCTTTATGGCGCTGTTCTTCTTCACCGGGGTCGGCAATGCGTCGACCTTCCAGATGATCCCCGTGATCATGGGCAAGGAAGTGCCACGCCTGATGCCGCAACTGACCGGGACGGACCGTGCACGCCAGATCGCGATGGAATCCGGTGGGATCGTCGCCTTCACCAGCGCCATCGGGGCCTATGGCGGGTTCTTCATCCCCAAGGCCTATGGATCGTCGATCGCCATGACCGGCAGCCCGATCGGCGCGCTGTGGCTGTTCCTGATCTTCTACGTCCTCTGCCTAGCCATCACCTGGGTCGTCTACACGCGCCCCGGCGGGCTTCTCCATGACATCGAGCGCGACCGTGGCATCGCCGCCGCGCAACCTGCAGAATAACGAAAGGAAGCCATGATGAGCCACA
>CAMBWO010000291.1 GCA_945871285.1 Pseudorhodobacter antarcticus
ACCGCGTGAACCTCGTCAATATAGGTCAGCGCGCCGAACTCCTCGGCCAGATCGCAGATCGCCTTGATCGGCCCGAAATCGCCATCCATCGAATAGATCGACTCGAAGGCAATCAGCTTGGGCACCGCCGGATCATCCGCCGCCAGCAACTCGCGCAGATGGGCCACGTCATTGTGCCGGAACACCCGCTTGGCCCCGCCATTGCGCCGCACCCCCTCGATCATCGAGGCATGGTTCAGCGCGTCGGAATAGATGATCAGCCCCGGAAAGATCCGCGGCAAGGTGGACAGCGTGGCGTCATTGGCGACATAGGCGCTTGTGAACACCAGCGCCGCCTCCTTGCCATGCAGATCGGCCAGCTCCGCCTCCAGCCGCTTGTGATAGACGGTGGTGCCGCTGATGTTGCGCGTGCCGCCAGTGCCCGCACCCGCATTGTCAATCGCGCCATGCATCGCGGCCAGAACCTGCGGATGCTGCCCCATGCCCAGATAATCATTGCCGCACCAGATCACGATCTCGCGCTGCGATCCGTCGGGGTGATGCCAGGTTGCCTTGGGAAAGTTGCCAACCTGCCGTTCCACATCAATGAAATGGCGATAGCGCCCCTCGTCATGCAGGCGGTTCAAGGCAACATCCAGCGCGCTGTCATAGGTCATGACGGTCTCTCCAATTTTGGCTCACCATAGGGGCCAAACCTGCTCGGTCCTTGATTTGCATCAAATTGCCCTGGGCGACATTGGGCATATTGCCGCTGTCGCGATCAACCCTTGGGCCCCACTTCCAGCACGATCACACAATCTGCCCCGCCCTTGCGCTTTTCCTCGCAGCCCGCCAGGGCCGCCGCCTGGGCCGAGGCCGCATCGGGCAAATCCCCGATCGCAATCACCGACGCCGGAAAGCCGCCATCCCGCACCAGCCCCTCATCCGGCGCCACCGCCATGGCGGCAAAGCCGCCCGAACTGGTCACGAACAACCCCAGCGCCTCCTTGTTGGTCTGCACCAGACGCAACATCGCCAGCTCGTCCTCGTTCAGGAAGGGCTGGACATGGATCGTCACCTGCTGACCCTTCAGCACCTTGACCTCGACCGGCACCTCTTGCGCCATCGCAGCGCCCGCCGCCAGCATCAGCCCCAACCCCAACACCACCCGCATGATATGCCTCCACAAGGTTTTCCGGCCTTCTAGCGCAACCCGCCCGCTCTGGACAGTCCCCGCAGCGGTGCTAGGCTCCCCCCAGCCGATCACATTCTCGCGGAGTACCCTGATGTCCCTCGACCCCGTCCTTGCCGAAATCGACGCCACCCTGCCCCAGGCGCTCGACCGTCTGATGGACCTGCTTCGCATCCCCTCCATCTCGACCGACCCCGCCTATAAACCCGACTGCGCCCGCGCCGCCGATTGGCTTGTGGCCGACCTGCTGGCCCTGGGCTTTGACGCCTCCGCCCGCCCCACCCCCGGCCATCCCATGGTGGTGGCCCACGGCGGCACCGGCGGCCCGCACCTGTTGTTCTACGGCCATTACGACGTGCAACCGGTCGATCCCCTGTCCCTCTGGCACCACGACCCCTTCGACCCCCAGATCGAGGATACCCCCAAGGGCCGCGTCCTGCGCGCCCGTGGTGCGTCCGACGACAAGGGCCAGTTGATGACGTTCCTTGAGGCGTGCCGCGCCTGGAAAACCATCCACGGCACCCTGCCCTGCAAACTGACCATCTTTCTGGAAGGGGAGGAGGAATCCGGCTCCCCCTCGCTCATCCCCTTCATGACCGAGAATCGCGCCGAACTGACCGCCGGCCTCGCCCTGATCTGCGACACCGGGCTTTATGCCGACTCAGTTCCCGCGATCTCGACCCAGTTGCGGGGCCTCTGCAAAGCCGAGTTCACGATCCACGCCGCCACCCGCGACCTGCATTCCGGCGCTTATGGCGGCCTCGCCCGCAACCCCCTGCACGTGATGGCGCAACTTCTGGCCGACCTGCACGACGCCGAAGGTCGCGTCATGGTGCCCGGCTTTTATGACGACGTCGCCGAACTGCCCGACACCCTGCGCCAGCAATGGCAGGGTCTGGCCTTTGACCACGCCACCTACCTTGGCGATGTCGGCCTGTCACTGCCCGCCGGCGAATCCGACCGCACCCCACTCGAGATGCTCTGGTCCCGCCCCACGGCCGAGGTCAACGGCCTATGGGGCGGCTACAACGGCGCAGGCTTCAAGACCGTCCTGCCGGCCGAGGCCCATGCCAAAGTCTCCTTCCGCCTCGTATCGCGCCAGGACCCCGCCAAAATCCTCACCGCCTTCCGCGCCTGGGCCGAGGCGCGCATCCCCGCCGATTGCAGGATCGAGTGGCATGACGAGATAGGCGGCTCGCCCGCCTCCGTCATGTCCATCGAAAACCCCGCCTTTGAACAGGCCCGCAAGGCACTGACCGAAGAATGGGGCCGCCCCGCCGTCTTTGTCGGTGAAGGCGGGTCCATTCCGATTGCGGGCTATTTCAAATCGGTGCTGGGCATGGACGCCATGCTGATCGGTTTCGCCAAGGACGACGACCAGATCCACAGCCCCAACGAAAAATACGACATCGACAGCTTCCACAAGGGCATCCGGTCTTGGGCGCGGGTTCTGGACAGCCTCAGATGATCCTCCGCGACCCTACGCCTGCCGATCAGGCGGGCTGGCTGACCTTGTGGCAGGGGTTTCTCGATTTCTACCAGACGCCCCTGCCCCCCGCGACCACCGCCGCCACCTGGGCCCGCCTGCTCGACCCCGCCTCGCCCCTCACCCTACGGCTGGCGGTCGAGGGGGATGCGGTCTTGGGCTTTGCCATCCACCGCGCCCACCCCTCAACCTGGGTGCCCGGCGATGATGGCTATCTCGAAGACCTGTTCGTCGCCCCCACCGCGCGCGGCCAGGGCATTGCCCGCGCTCTGATTGCCGACTTGACCGCCATCGCCCGCGCCAAGGGCTGGCACCGCCTGACCTGGCACACTGACGCCGACAACCTCATGGCCCGGGCGCTCTATGACCAACTGGCCACCGCCGACCCGATCCTGCGCTACCGCCTTAACCCATAGCAAAGGGCACTGACCCCGCGGTCGCCGCCTAAAGGTCGCAGCGCACATATCCCGGTGTCCGAACGGATCAGACCCGCACCGCCAACCGCACCAGTTTCAATGCCAACAGCACAAAGGGCAGGCCATGCAGCGCCAGATCAAACATGTCCAAAGGCTTCACCAAATCGCCCGCCGCCAGCATCTTCAGCTTTTCCCAGATATGCGGTTCGGGGAAAAATGGCGCCAACCCCAGCGTCAGACAGGCGACAATCAGCAACGGCAGCGGGATCTGGTCAAACAACGACATGTGCGGCTCCTTGGGATTTGGGCCGTCCTACAATACATTCTGTTTATTGTATATGTCTGTTTTCACGACAGTGGCGCGGTGGACGGGGCTCGAACCCGCGACCCCCGGCGTGACAGGCCGGTACTCTAACCAACTGAGCTACCACCGCGCATTTTGTCACTACACCCCAAGGGATGCTTTACGTTCGGGCGGGCGGGCAGTGGCGCGGTTGACGGGGCTCGAACCCGCGACCCCCGGCGTGACAGGCCGGTACTCTAACCAACTGAGCTACAACCGCACTGATGCCCGGGCCCGCCCGAACGTGAGGGGGTATTACGGAAGCCCGGCAGCGCCGTCAAGCGCCTAGACCGAAGAAATCGCACGAAGGTCAAAGCGGTTACCGCCGCCCCCCTGCCAAGCGGTCGCAGGCCTGGTCCGAACCGAACAACGCGCCCAGCTTAAAGCCGAAATCATCCTGCCCCAACGGACCGACCGTCACGCCAGGCAGCAAGAGCGATGCCTTCGCGCCCAGGGCCAGCAAAACGCCATTCTCAACTTGCGTCATGGTCATCACCGCCTAGCCGCGCTCGCGCATGGCAATCAGATCGTCCGTTCCACTGTCCAGATCACGGAAATCCAGCAGCGGATCCAATCCTACCGCTCGGGCGCCGGAATGAATTCGGCGTCATCCCCCGCCGGCAGCGTGAACCGGCCATGCCGCCAGTCCCCCGCCCGCCACGCCTCGCGCGCCGCATCGATCCGGTCCTTGCTGGAGGCGACGAAATTCCACCAGATATGGCGCGGCCCGTCCATCGTGGCCCCGCCCAACACCATCATACGCGCCCCCTCGACCCCGGCCCTGACGCTGATCCTGTCGCCAGGCCGAAACACCAGCATCCGCCCCGCCGCAAAGTCTTGCCCCGCCACCGTGATCGCCCCGGTCAACACATAAACCCCGCGGTCCTCGTGATCATCCGGCAAGGGCAGCGCCGCGCCGGGTGCCAGCAGGGCATCGGCATACAGCGTCTCGGACGGCGTCACGACCGGCGCCCGCTCGCCCCAGCCATGGCCCAGGATCAGCCGCACCTGCTTGCCCTCGCCCTCCAGCAACGGCAGATCGGCCGCCGCCGCATTGGCAAAGGCCGCAGGCGCATCCTCCTGATCCTGCGGCAGCGCCAGCCAGGTCTGCAACCCGAACATCGTCTGTGGCCCCGTCACGCCGTCCGACCGCTCGGAATGGGTGATGCCCTGCCCCGCCACCATCAGGTTCACCTCGCCGGGTGTGATCCAGGCGTCTGTGCCCAGACTGTCGCGGTGATGGATGCGCCCGCTCATCAGGTAAGTGACCGTGGCAAGGCCAATATGCGGATGCGGCCGCACATCAATGCCCTTGCCGGTCAGAAATTCAGCCGGGCCGAACTGGTCAAAGAATATGAACGGTCCCACCATCTGCCGCTGCGCCGAGGGCAGCGCCCGCCGTACCTCGAACCCGCCCAGATCACGGGCGCGGGGGATGATGACAGCTTCAATACGGTCCACCTCATCCCCCATCGGAATGGTCGGGTCCAGCGCGGGGTTCCAGCTCATGTCAGCCTCCTTGGTTCCCCCCAAGATAGCGCCATTTGCCCCCGGTCTTTAGACACCTTTTCGCACAGGACCTGTGCCCGGCCCAAAACCCGAACCCCGGCCCCAGCGTCACAAAGGGCGCAATCGACTCCGCCTGTTTGCCGGTGCGCGCCCCAACTTGTCGCGGGCGCTGGTCAGATGCGTGGCCACTGTCACCGCCGCAAGCCCCATCCCATGCGCAATCTCGCCCGTTTCCAGCCCCTGCGCCAGAAAAGACCCCGAAGCGCGCAGGTGCGGGCCGTCAAACAAATCCTCCTCAGGTCGCCAATTGGCCGCAACCAGCGCCGCCCATGCACCTCGCGGCCTCTGTCACACAGCACCGCGGCCCGGTCCCGGGCATAGGTCACGATGCCCCCCGGACGCACGCCGCCACAAACCGGAAACACCGTCATCCGGCGAATGCCGTGCTTCGCGAAAAAACCCACACCCTTTGCCGGCCGGAGGTCGCTGGCCCCCGCGCCCTGCACCATGCCCAGACTTTGGGGCAAGTCGCGGGCCGCGCAACAGGCGATCCACGGGTCATTGCGGACCAATCCCTGGGCGACATAGTTCGCCCTTAACAACTCCGAAGCCATTGATTTCGTGCGTATAAGATGTGGTTTTGCTCGCCATTTTCTGCAGGGTTTTGTATAATTTTGGCTGAAACCCTGCAATTTCGGTTCTGCCATGAAGCATCGTCCGCGCCCTTTGGAACAAGATGATCTGCTACGTCCGCGTCTGGTCGACCTGATCGATCTGCGGCAC
>CAMBWO010000292.1 GCA_945871285.1 Pseudorhodobacter antarcticus
ATCTCGGCCAACGCCTCACTGAGCCTTGGGTCGGCACCCTGAAACCCCATGATCGACTGCTTGACATCCCCAACCAGCAAGGTGCGCGGGGCCCTGTCCGCCAATTGCCACAGCAGGGCGAACTGAACCGGGTTGGTATCCTGAAACTCGTCGATGATGACGCAGTCAATCTCGCCCAGAACGGCCTCCAGAACATCCGGCCTGTCGCGCAGCAACGCTTCGGCCTGCACGATCATGTCGGTATAGTCGATCACCCCCAAGGACCGCTTGCGCTCGGCATAGCCGGTCATGATATCCTGCGCGCCAGCGATCAGGGCCGTCAGGTTGGTCTTGGCATCCTCCCGCGGGCCGGGGTGGGAGACGACCGCCTCGGCCGACAGCATCACCTCGGCTGCCAAGGTGTCATACCCGGCGGGCGTTGGGGCGCCGCGCTTGCTGCCGCGCAATTTGCGCAGGTCGTTCCACAGCTTCCAGTCCCATCCCAGACGACTAGGCTCCACCGCCACACGCAGCCGCGCCATGTCGCGCCGGAAATCCTTTCTCGCCGAGGGGTTCAGACCCTCCAGCGGCACGCCCTTGGGAAAACTGCCCAGCAGCGCCGCCACCGCCTGCAACAGCCGCGCTTCGACGGGGGCGGGATCGGCCATCACATGACCCCAGATCCGGTCAATCCGGGCGCAGGCATCGGGGGCAAGCTGGGGTGACAGGCCCGCCGGACCCAAGCCCCGCAACAGGGCAATCATCCCCAGCACCCGGTCGCGCAAACCCTCCTCGGACCCCTTCGACCAGCTTGCGCCATGGCCAAACCGTTCGGGATTGGCGGCGATCTGATCCAGCGCCCGGCACTGGCTGATCGCCTGCCGGATCAGCAGGTCCTGTTCCGCCTCGTGCAGGTGGCGCGGCTGTGGCGCGGACCCGGCAGCAAAGGCGTGTTCCGTCAAAATCCGCAATCCCAGACTGTGGATGGTCGAGACATAGGCCCGCTCAACCGCAAGGGCGGCGTCAATCAGCCCTTCCTCCATCAGGCTTTGCCGGATGCGCCCGGTCAGTTCCGCGGCGGCGGCCTCGGTAAAGGTCACGGCCAGGATGCGTTCCGGCCGCACCGTCCCGTCCTTCACCCACTCGGTCAGCTGCGCCTTGATCCGGTGGGTCTTGCCCGCCCCTGCCCCGGCGGGAACGATGGTCAGGTTGTCTTTCATGCCGCCTCGCCCTCGTCGTCATCGCCATCGGTCAGCGCCCCCAGCGAGCCGCCCGCAACCATGAAGCGGCGCACCAGCGGGCTTGCATCAAAGGCATAGGGGGTCAGATGGGCCTGTTTCTGAAAGAACGCCTCGTCTGCGATGCCGTTCAGTTGCAAATGCCCGCTGGCCACCTCGGCCAGCCTTTGCTGCATCAATTGCACAGCCTGACCCGAGATGTCGCCCTCCACCTCCTCGACCCGCGACGAGCCCCGATTGCGCGGCGTCAGGCCGTTTTGCAGGACGCTGCCATCGTTCAGCGTGTGATAGGCCATCGCCGGGGTGCGGCCCAAAACGGGGTCCAGACCGTCGCCCTCCCTCCGGATCGGGCGCAACAACATCGCGCGGTACAGCGCGATTTGCAGGTCCCACCCCGCCTGCATCCGTTCGCGCCGGGCGGTGGCGCTGCTTTTCTTGTGATCGACAATCACCAGTTGGCCATCACCCAACCGCACCACGGCATCGGCCCGACCCTTGATAAATATGCCGTGCGCCTCGCCCTCCAGCCGGACCTCGTTCGCCAGAACCTCGGCCCCCTCATCGATCAGGATGCCAAGCCACAGACGCGCCGCCCGCAAGACTTCGCGCAGCAGCGTTTCGCGTTCCAGCTGCCACTGTGCGGCGGCAAGGAAGGGGGCATTGCGGGCAATGCCATCAGCGAAATGGCGGGCCACCTCGGCATCCAGTTGGGCAGCGTCGGGCAAATTGGGCCCAACCGGGAACGCATGTTCCAGCACGTGATGCGCCAAGGTGCCCTTGAGCAGGATCGTCAAGGCTTCGGGCACCCAAGGCACATCAACCGCATCCATCTCCCCCAGCGCCCAGGCCAGCGGGCTGACCGTCAGCGTTTCCAGACGCGAGGGGGACTGGGCCAGAACCCGCCCCGCCTCATCCTCATGCAGGCGCAAAAGATCACGGCCAAGGGTCACGGCCGCAGGCAGCTCAGGCGGGGGCGGCCTTTGCACGGCGGCCGAATGGGAGACGGGCCAGGCCTGCACCGGCAAGGCGCTGATATCCTGCATCAATCCCTGCTCGCCGCCCTGCAACGCCCCTGCGATCAGCGAAAATGTCAGCGGCAAAGCCAAGGCCTTGCCCTGCCCATCCAGACGTGGAGCCAGGAAGGTCACGCTGTCTGATGCCACCCCGATCTGGCGGCGAAACAGCGCCAGCCCCCGCGCCACGGCGGTCCCGCGCCCCGGCAGGGACAGGCCCAAATGGGTGCGGATCATCGCCCGCTCGCTGTCCAGAAAGAAGGGCGAGGTTGCGCCGGCCCGTGGGTATTCCCCTGCCGCAAAGCCCGTCACGATCAAATGCCGCGCCCCGCGCCAGGGCAATTCGGCGGCACTCAAGACAGATACCCCCTCCAACAGCCGTCTTGGCGGCGGGGTCAACGCCCCATCAGGACGGGCCAGCCGCGCCAACTCGGCCCAATCGGGCGCACCCTCCCCCAAAGCCGCCCGCACCTGGTTCAGGCGGGCGCGGATCGCGGTCACCTCTCCCGGCATCGCAGATTGCAGGCTTTCGGCAATCACCCCCAGTTTAAAGCCCAGTTGCTTGGCAGTCGTCGCCCCACCCTGCAGCACTTGCCACAAGACCCTGCCCTGCCCCGTCAGGTTTTCGGCCATCCGCGGCGCATAGCGGCCCCGCATCAGGTCCCGCGCCAGGGCAGCACCCGTTGCCTGCGACCACGGCATGACGGGCAGGGTGGCAAAGCTGGCCAATGCCATGGCTGGCGCCGGTGGGCGCAGCGCCTGAACGGCCAGGGATGCGACCTCGCCCGCAATGTCACGCGCAGCGGGCGCCTCGGGCAGGCCGGACAGGGGCACGCCTTGGGCGTCAAAAGCCTCGGCCAGATGGGACAGCCGCAGCGGATCCTCTGGCACCAGCACCGCGATGTCGGACAATGAACCCGCCCGCCCATCCTCCAGCATCCGGCGCGCCAGGGCCGCCGCGAACCGCGCTTCTTGCAGACTGTCGCGCAGCCGGAAAAGGGCCAGACTGCCATCCCGCGCCACGCGCTGACGCCCTTCCAGCAGCCCCTGCTGGACATGGGCCAGACTGCCCATGGTCGCGCCGGGTGGCCTTCGCGCCGCAAAGGCGTGCAGCGCGGGTTCGGGCACCGGTCCATGATGCGACAACAGCTGCGCCTGCAACGCATCCTCGGCTGCCGTGGCAAACTGGTCGGTTTCCAGCGTGACCAAGGGCAGGGCCGCAAGCGCATCCGCCGCTGTGCTGTTCAACACGTGATGCAGCACGGCCAGATCGGGCGGCAACGCGCCCAAACCCAGCCAGACCGACTTCAGCGCCAACAGATGATGCCGCGCCCGGCTATCGGGCAGGGACTCGGGGTGGAAACCCTCAATAGCCATCTCCGGCACAGCCGCCATCACCGCGCGCAACGCCTGCCCCACGGCCAGTGCAACGCTGTCAGGGTCCACGGCCAGACTGCCCGCCCAGGGCGCCTGCGCGTCGCCCAGAACTGTGCCCAGATCCCATTCGGCCCCTTTGGGCGCCAGATAGGTTTCGGCCAGCAGATCTGTCGTCACGGGCATCACCGCCCCGCTCAACGGGTGGGCATAATACAGCGCATCCAACCTCATTCGCCCAACCTCAGCTTCCCCCGAACCGGCCCCCCAGACCTACGGGAATGCGCCGGGCCGCACAACCGCCGATTGGAAAGCGCGTTGACGCCACCGCCTACAGGGTGCCAGGTTCAAAGCGGGTCCTTCAGTGGGATTTCCTTGTGGGAATAGACGCTTTGGCGTTCGATCATGCGGTGCACGCGGGGGCGGTCGGGGCCACGGTGCAAGCGGTGCAGCGCGTCCATCACATCGGCGTCGGCCTTGGTGCGGCGCATGTTGTGGCGCTGGTATTCGTCCCAGGTCGCAACGTGATAGCTTTCGGTCCACTGCTCGGGGTGCTCCAGATCGCGCAGCAGCACCCAATGGCGCGCCCCGTCGCGGCGGCGAATGCGGCGGCGCTCGGCCATGACGGTCAGGAACTCGGCAATGTCCTCTCGGGCGATCTGATAGTCGATCATCACCATGATCGGCCCAGAGCGCCCGCGCAGGTCCAGCTGGACATCGGGCACCCGGAACAGGTCTGACGGCGACAGGTCCGCCTTGCCAAAGGCCGGCAAGGGCAGGACCAGCCCCAACAGCGCCCCCAACAGCAGCACGGCGGCGGCAACAACCATCGCCTGCGGCAGGCCAAACCCGCCCGCCAACATGCCCCAGATCCAACTCCCCAGCGCCATGCCGCCAAAGGTGGCCATCTGATACATCGCCACCGCCCGCCCCACCACCCAGCGCGGCGAGGACAGTTGCACCGTCACGTTGAACAGCGACAGCGCCAACACCCAGCAGGCCCCGGCAAGCGCCGTCGCCGGCAGGCCGAGCCACAGGTTTTGGCTAAAGGCCAGCCCCGCCACCCCCAGCGCAAAGCCGACAAAGGCCACCCGCACCACACCCTCGCCGCTCAGCCTTTGGCGGATCCGCGGGTTCACGAACCCGCCACCGATGGCCCCAACGCCAAATCCGCCAAGCAACAGGCCATAGGTCAGCGCCCCGCCCTGCATCTGGGTGCGGGCAATGATGGGCATCAGGGCAAGGCAGGCCACAGCCCCAAAGCCGAACAGGAACGACCGCGCCAGCACGCTCAACAACGCAGGCGACATCGCCACATAGCGCAGGCCGGACCCCAGCGCCGTGACGAACGGTTCGCGTGGCAGGGCTTGGTGCGGCCGTTCGGGTTTCCAGCGCATCAGGGTCGCCATGAAGGGCAGATAACACACCGCATTCACCGCAAACGCCACCGCCGCGCCAAAGGTTGCCACGATCGCCCCGCCCACCGCCGGGCCGACGCTGCGCATCAGATTGAAGCCGATCCCGTTCAGCGAGACCGCCTCGGGCACCTGATCGCGCGGCACCAGATCCCCGACCGAGGCCTGCCAACTGGGGTTGTTCAGCGCCGTCCCGACCCCGATCAGAAAGGTAAACGTCAACAAGGTCCAGGGCGTCAGCATATCCGCCCAGGACGCCCCCATCAAACCCAGCGACACCACCAGCATCACACCCTGGGCCACCAACATCACATGGCGCCGGTCAAAACTGTCGGCCAGGGCCCCAGCAGACAGCGAAAACAGCAAGATCGGCAACGAGGTCGACGCCTGCACCAACGCAATCATGCTGGGCTCGTCCGTCAGGCTGGTCATCATCCAGCCCGCGGCCACTCCCTGCACCAATCCGCCAAAGTTCGACACCTGGCTGGAAATCCAGAACCGGCGAAAGTCGATGTTGCGCAGCGGGGCCAGGGGCGAGGGTCTGTCGGGCATCGGGGTCACTGTGCAAGGAAGGTCAGATATTAGGCTGCGCGCCCGCCCAAAAGGTCAAGTGCCGAATGGCCGGCCTTGCCCCGTGGCCGA
>CAMBWO010000293.1 GCA_945871285.1 Pseudorhodobacter antarcticus
CCGCATCATCCCCTGTCTGGACGTCGCCAATGGCCGTGTGGTCAAGGGCGTGAACTTTGTCGACCTGATCGACGCCGGCGACCCCGTCGCCGCCGCCCGCGCCTATGACGCCGCCGGCGCGGATGAATTGTGCTTTCTGGACATCATGGCCACGCAGGAAAACCGCGGCACCATGTTTGACCTCGTCACCCGCACCGCCGAACAATGCTTCATGCCGCTGACCGTCGGGGGGGGTGTGCGAACCCACCACGACGTGCGCGCCCTGCTCTTGGCCGGGGCCGACAAGGTCAGCTTCAACTCTGCCGCCGTCGCCAACCCCGATGTCGTGGCCGAGGCGGCAGACCGTTTCGGCAGCCAATGCATCGTCGTTGCCATCGACGCCAAGACCGTCGCCCCCGGCAAATGGGAAATCTTCACCCACGGCGGCCGCCGCGCCACCGGCATTGACGCGGTGGCGTTTGCCCGCACCGTCACCGCCAAAGGCGCGGGCGAGATCCTGCTCACCTCGATGGACCGCGACGGCACCAAAGCGGGCTTCAACCTGCCCCTGACCCGCGCCGTGGCCGATGCCGTGTCGGTCCCCGTCATCGCCTCGGGCGGGGTCGGCACCCTCGACCATCTGGTCGAAGGCATCACCCAAGGCCACGCCTCCGCCGTCCTCGCCGCCTCGATCTTCCATTTCGGCACCTATACCATCGCCCAGGCCAAGGCCCACATGGCCGCCGCCGATATTCCGGTCCGGCTCTCGTGACCCCCACACCAAATTCCTTCGAAGGAATTTGCAAATCTTTTCGAAAAGATTTGTCAGGACCCAAAGGTTGACAATGACCGCCCTCACCCGCCTCGCCGCCACCATCACCGCCCGCAAGGGCGCTGATCCCGACACCTCCTGGACCGCCAAACTCCTGTCCCGCGGCCCCGAGAAATGCGCCGAAAAGTTTGGTGAAGAGGCCATCGAGGCCATCATCGAAGCCGTCAAGGGCGACCGCGACCGCCTGACATCCGAGGCCGCCGATGTGCTTTATCACCTGCTGGTGATGCTCGCCGCCCGTGATGTGACGCTGGCCGATGTTCTGGCCGAGCTGGAGCGGCGCGAGGGCGTGTCAGGCATTGCCGAAAAGGCCGGGCGCTAAGGCAAACCCGCGGCCCAAACCTTTCCATTCCATGAACGTGTAATTCCAAGCCCTTGTTTTCAAACACTGTCCCACCCGTTGCACACGTGGGACAGTGCCCGGTCAGGCGTTGAAAAGGAAGTGCAGCACGTCGCCGTCCTTCACTTCATAGGTCTTGCCCTCGACCCGGAATTTGCCCGCTTCCTTGGCCCCGGACTCGCCATTTCCGGCAACATAATCGTCAAAGGCGATGGTTTCGGACCGGATGAACCCCTTTTCGAAATCACCATGGATCACCCCCGCCGCCTGCGGGGCCAGCGTGCCCTTGGGGATGGTCCAGGCCCGCGCCTCTTTCGGCCCCACCGTGAAATAGGTCTGCAAGCCCAGCAGCGCATAGCCCGCCTTGATCAGCCGGTCCAACCCCGCCTCGTGCAGGCCCATCTCCTCCAGGAACATGGCCGCCTCCTCGGCGTCCAGCTGGCTGATCTCCTCCTCGATCTTGGCCGAGATGACGACCGACGCCGCCCCCTGCTGCGCCGCCATCACCGCCACCCGGTCCGACTGACTGTTGCCGGTCGCGGCCTTGGCCTCCTCGACATTGCAGACAAACAGCACGGGCTTCGAGGTCAGCAGTTGCAAGAGCCGCCAGGTCCGCAGATCATCCTCGGCCACCTTCACGGTGCGGGCCGGCTTGCCCTCGTTCAGCACGGCAAGGGCCGCCCGCAACAGGCGGTCCTGATCCAGCATCTCCTTGTCGCCCCCCTTGATCTTGCGCGCCAACCCCGCCAGACGCCGCTCGACGCTTTCCATATCGGCCAGCATCAACTCGGTCTCGATGGTCTCGGCATCGGCAATCGGGTCGATCCGCCCCTCGACATGGGTGATGTCGCCGTCTTCAAAGCAGCGCAGCACATGGGCAATCGCGTCGCATTCGCGGATGTTGGCCAGAAACTGGTTGCCCAACCCCTCGCCCTTGCTGGCACCCCGCACCAGACCGGCGATGTCAACGAATGTCATCCGCGTCGGGATAATCTGCTTTGACCCGGCAATCGCGGCCAGCTTGTCCAGCCGCGCATCAGGCACCGCCACCTCACCCACATTCGGCTCGATCGTGCAGAACGGAAAGTTGGCGGCCTGCGCGGCCGCCGTCCGGGTCAGCGCGTTGAAAAGCGTCGATTTGCCGACATTCGGCATACCCACGATACCCATTTCGAAACCCATGACGCTCTCCTGAAGCTAGCAGGCGGGGGCTAGCAGGCGCGGCATAGGGGCAAGGGGGCGGCGGGTCAAGGTGCGAAGGTCAGGCAGGCAATCGGCGGCAAATGGGCGGACAGCAATTGCCACGTCGCGCCCTGATCATCGCTGACCCACAGCCCCCCCGTGGTGGACCCCATCGCCAGCCGCTGGCCCGTGCGGTCAATGACCAAGGCATGACGATAGATCAGGTCATACGCCTCAACCTGCGGCAGGCCGCTCGAATGGCTGGCAAACGTCACCCCGCCATCCCGCGTTTCCGTCACCACCAACCGCCCATCCACCGGCACCCGGTATTCATCCTTCTTCGCCGGGGCAAACCAAGCCCGGTTGCGGTCGGTCGGATGGGGGGCGACGGCGAAACCAAAGTTCGACGGCTTGACGTTCAGACTTTCCCGACAGTTCATGCCGCCATCATCGCTGACAAAAATGCCATTGTGATGCTGGGCCCACATCCGGTCGGGGTCCGACACACAGGCCGCCATCAGATGGACATCCTGCAACTCCGGCGTCTGGGCCTGATCGGGCGGCATGTATTCGTTGCGCAGGCCGTACCCACCGATCACCCAACTGTCCCCACCATCCCGCGTGATCCAGACCCCGCCAATCGACACGGCAATCACGATATGGCGGCTGTCCCGCGGGTCCACGCAGATCGAATGCACCCCCGGATGGTCATAGCCCGCGCCAAACCACTTGTCCCGCCCCGGCACGTTCCACAGCGCCTCGTTCAGCACCCAGGTCTGCCCCCGGTCGGTCGATTTGAACACCCCACCGGGCAGCGTCCCGGCCCAGATCACCCCCGGCTCATCGGCACCGCCCGCAGCAAAGCACCAGACAAACTCCAACGCCGGCGCATCGGGCGCGTCCGATTTTGGATAGGCCGGGCTGGGCAGTTCCACCCAGGTTTTACCCCGGTCATCCGACCGGTGCAGCTTGCACCCGAAATGGCCGTGATACAGCGAGATATACAGCGCCCCGTCCCGCGGATCGTCCAGAAACGCACTGACAGGCTCCGCCAGAAACTGCGGCGGCCCGGCCGACTGCCAGCTCGCAGCGCCATCATCAAACCGAAACAGCCCCTTGCGGCTGCCAACCCACAGCGTCGCCATCCCCTTACCCCCCTGACAAGGCCTGCAAGACATAAATTTCGGTCTGCGGCCCCACCGGGTCGCTCAGCCGCAAACGGTCGGTGATCACCGACCCGTCCAGATAGATCGTGACATGCTTGCGCAGCCGCCCCTGCTCATCCAGCACATAGGACCGCAGCAGATCATCCCCCGCCAACCCGGCCGCCAGAACCTCGGCCACGGTCGCGCCGGCCGCGTCAATCATGGGGGCCGGGCGGTGGCGCACCAGATGCGATGTAAAGCGGACCTTGGCCACCACGACCCCAAACCTGTTGCAAACTTAGCAGTAAGGCTTACCATGGAACCAGCACAGGAGTCCACCATGCCGACGATGCCCTATCTGCACTTTCAGGGTCACTGCGCCGAGGCGTTGACCACTTATGCCACCATCTTTGGCGGCACGGGCCTGCAAATGATGCGCTATGCCGAGGGGCCCGGTGCGCCGCCCGGCTGGGCGGACAGCCCGCGCATCATGCACGGTCAGGTCACGCTTGGCGATGGCACACTGATGGCCTCCGACTATCCGCCCGGTGTCGAAGGCGCTGCGCAAGCGGGCTTTTCGGTGATGCAGACCGCGCCCGATGTCGCCACGGCCCGGTCGCTGTTCGACCGGCTGGCCGCCGGCGGCACGGTGATCGACGCCTTCAAACCCACCTTCTTCTCCCCTGGCTTCGGCATGGTCCAGGACCGTTTCGGCACCCACTGGATCATCTCGACCCTTCCCGACACAGGAGCGCAACCATGAGCTTTTCCCCCTATCTCGGCTTTGCCGGCACCGCGCGCGAGACGATGACCGCCTATGCCGCCATCTTCGGCGCAACCGATCTGCAAATCATGGCCTTTGACGACATGCCCCAGGATCAGCGCCCTGCGGGTACCGATGGGCTGGTGATGCACGCCCAGTTCAGCGCGGGCGAGGGGGCCCCCCTGATGGGCTGCGACATCCCCCCCGGCATGGGGCCGGCGGGCATGGGCGGATCATCGGTCTTTCACGCCGCCCCCGATGCCGCCACCGCCGAACGGGTGTTTTCCGCCCTGTCAGAGGGGGGCCATGTCGAAATGCCGCTGGCCGCCACCTTCTGGTCACCCGCCTTTGGCATGGTGACTGATCGCTTTGGCACCCGCTGGATGATCTCGGTGGCGTCAACATGATTGACCACATGGGCATCCGCACCGCCAACATCGCGGCGGCGCGGCGGTTTTATGATGCGGTGTTTGCCGCCTTGGGCGGCGCGATGTGCCATCAGGTGCCGCCAGAGTTCACGGGCGGGCGGGCCGTGATGGGCTTTGGCCGCAACGACATGCCGCAGTTCTGGCTGAACGAGGGCGACACGGCGTCCGAGGCGCAGCATGTCGCCTTTACCGCCCGCGACCGGGCCGAGGTGGACCGCTTTTATCACGCGGCCATGGCGGCGGGCGGGCGCGACAATGGCGGGCCGGGGCTGCGGCCGCAGTATCATGCCGACTATTACGGCGCCTTCGTTCTGGACCCCGATGGCAACAATATCGAGGCTGTCTGCCATCAAGCCCCCTAGCCCGTCTTGATTTCCCACCCGCCCCCGTGCAAACCCGGCGTGACTTGCAGGGGTGGACCGGAACATGACCAGAATCGACGATTGCTTTGCGCGTCTGCGCGCCGCCCGGAAAAAGGCCTTCGTCGCCTATATCATGGCAGGCGACCCCGATGTCGCAACCTCGCTGGCCGTGATGCAGGGCATGCCGGCCGCCGGGGTGGACATCGTCGAACTGGGCCTGCCCTTCACCGACCCGATGGCCGATGGTCCGACCATCCAGTTGGCAGGCCAGCGGGCGCTGGACGGCGGCATGACGCTGGATCGCACGCTGCAAATGGTGCGCGACTTTCGCGCCGCCGACCAGACCACGCCGATCGTGCTGATGGGCTATTACAACCCGATCTATTCGCGCGGGGTGGACCTGTTCCTTGTTCAGGCCAAAGAGGCCGGAATTGACGGCCTCATCATCGTCGACCTTCCGCCCGAGGAGGACAGCGAACTCTGCCTGCCCGCCCAGGCCGCGGGCCTGAACTTCATCCGCCTGGCCACCCCCACCACCGACGCCAAACGCCTGCCCAAGGTGCTGACCAACACATCCGG
>CAMBWO010000294.1 GCA_945871285.1 Pseudorhodobacter antarcticus
GAATAGCCGTCCAGCGTGGCATCGGGCCGCCCGTCACCGGGCAGAACGGCAAGGGCGATGCCGCGCCGCTGGGCAAAGTCGCGCAAGGAGGCGAGGCCGTAAGGCCAATAGGCCTCGCCCCCGATCAGGCGGACGAGGATCGCCTTGGCCTGACCCAGGGTGCGCTCGACATAGGTGTCGACCGACAGGGGATGGCGCAGGGCGACGAGGTTGCACAGGCGCAGGGTGGGCAAGGTGCCGTTCGCCCGATGCCAGCCTGCGGCAAAGGCGCCAAGGTCGCTGTCGGAAAAGGACAGCACGATCATCTCCGCCGGGTCCTGAGCGGGATCGAACGGCGTTGCCGTTTCGTCCAGCCCATGACTTTCGCGGAAGACGACGTGCATGTCAGGCCCCCAGAACGGCGCGGATCGCGGCCTCGTCGATGTCGGCCTGTTCGGCGATCACCACCAGATGCGAGGCGCGGGGGGTGCTGCCCCAGGGCCGGTCGTATTGGGTGCGGACGCGGGTGCCCACGGCCTGCACCAGCATCCGCATCGGTTTGCCGGTGACGGCGACATAGCCCTTGACGCGCAGGATGTTCAGGTCGGTGGCAATGCGCTGGATCGCGGCGGTCAGGGTGGCGGGGTCGACCACCTCGGGCAGGTCGATGGTGATCGAGTTGAAATCGTCATGTTCATGACCATCCTCGCCGTCGTGGTGGCTGGGGCGGTTGGTCAGGTCATCCTCGGCCGCCGCGTTCAGGCCCAGGATGACGCGGGGGTCGATGACGCCTTCGGTCATGGTCAGGATCGGCAGGCGGCGGCCTTTTTCGGCGGCTTCCGCCTCGACCACGGCGCGGGCGGCGGCGATGCCCGCCTCGCCCGCAAGGTCGGCCTTGGTCAGGATGACGATGTCGGCGCAGGCGATCTGGTCCTCGAACACCTCACCCAACGGGGTGTCATGTTCACCGGCGTCGATTTGCGCTTGCGTGAGTTCGCCTGCGAAATGGCCGCTTGCGACGGCTTCGGCATCGGCCAGGGTGATGACGCCATCCACGGTGATGAGGGAGCGGATGCCGGGCCAGTCGAAGGCCTTGAGCAGCGGCTTGGGCAGGGCAAGGCCGGAGGTTTCGATCAGGATGTGGTCGGGGCGGTTGGGCAGGGCCAGCAAAGCCTCGATCGTCGGGATGAATTCATCGGCGACGGTGCAGCAGATGCAGCCGTTGGCCAGTTCGACGATGTTTTCCACCGGGCAGCTTTCATCGGCGCAGGATTTCAGGATGTCGCCATCCACCCCCACGGTGCCGAATTCGTTGACCAGAATCGCCAGACGCTTGCCCTGCGGGTTGGCCATCAGATGGCGGATCAGCGTGGTTTTGCCTGACCCCAGAAAGCCGGTGATCACGGTGACGGGGATTTTTGCGAGGTTAGACATTGGCGGCCTCCAACGGCGGAATACGGGCAAGCGACTGCTTGCGAAAGATCACGGGGCGTTCGCGCCAGGGCACAAGGCCGTCGGGCGCACGGGCATAGGCCGCAGCCCCCAGCAGGATGTCGGCGGCGTTGTCGGCGGTCATGCGGCCATAGACATAGGACCAGCGGCCGGGGGCCGACAGCGCGACGGCAGCGCCGGTGTTACAGGCGGACAGGCAATCGACCTGAATGATTTCCACGCCCTCGGGTGCCGGCAAGGCGGCAATGGCGGCGTAAAGCTGCGCGCCCATCGGCGTTTCACCCTCCTCGACCGGAAGGCCCGCTTTGCAGGTCATGCAGATATGCAGCCGTATCATCCCATTCCTTCCGGATGCCACAGCAGGCGGCGGGCCGATGCCCCCCGAAAACCCGCTGCGAAACACCCCGTCCGCCGTTCAGTCCCTTCGTGCTGGCAGGTCTCCCGGCTTGCGGATTTCGGGGTTTCCCCCAGCGGTTGCCCCCCTTCCCAGCCTTATGCCAGTGGATCGGGCGACCTTTCCGGTCACGGTCGCGGGGGCGGCTGCGCCTTGGGACGGTTCCCTGTCGCATTCCCTTTTAGCCTGTCGTAAAACGGGCACCAACACGCCCCCAACTGAGGCAGGATAGGGGTCATTGTCAAGGATGAGAGCGCCATGTCAGACGGCATAACCGACACCCCACCCGATACCGACGCCCGCCACGCGATGAAGATGGCCAAGAAAAAGGCCGCGCGTGACAAGATCATGGCGGGCAAGTCGGGGGAAAAGGGGCTGATCATCGTCCATACCGGGGCGGGCAAGGGGAAAAGCTCCTCGGGGTTTGGGATGATTTTGCGCTGTGTGGCGCACAAGATGCCCTGCGCGGTGGTGCAGTTCATCAAGGGCGCCTGGGATACCGGCGAGCGGCGGCTTTTGACCGAAAACTTCAGCGATCTGTGCCAGTTTCATGCCATGGGCGAGGGGTTCACCTGGGAAACCCAGGACCGGGCGCGGGATGTGGCGGCGGCGCAGGCCGGGTGGGAAAAGGCCAAGGAGCTGATACGGGACGAGCGTATCCGCATGGTTTTGCTGGACGAAATCAACATTGCGCTGCGCTATGACTATATCCAGTTGGACGATGTGTTGGCGTTCTTGCGCGATGAAAAACCGCCCCTGACCCATGTGGTGCTGACCGGGCGCAATGCGGCCGAGGGGCTGATCGAGGCGGCGGACCTGGTCACCGAGATGACGCTGATCAAGCATCCGTTCCGCTCGGGCATCAAGGCGCAGATCGGGGTCGAGTTTTGAGGCTGATTGCCTGGGATTTCGATGGCGTCTTGAACCGGGGCTATCAGGGCGGTTTTGACGAGTGGCAACGGACGTTCGAGGCGGATCTTGGTGTGTCGGCGCAGGTGTTTACCGCCTGCATCTATACCGATGCGAATTTCTTGCAGGTTCTGACCGGGCAGCGCGACATTCTGGATGTGTTGCAGGACTGGATCACGGCCCATGCGGTGCCGCATCAGGCGCGGGATGTGCTGGATTACTGGCTGGACAAGGATGCCGTGGCGGACGCGCAGGTTGTGGGCTGGCTGGAGGCTTGTGCGGTGCCGGGGGTGATTGCGACCAACAACGAAACCCACCGGGCCGACCATATCTGGCACCGGATGGGCTTTTCGCGGCACATGGCGCGGATGTTTGCCTCGGGGCGGATGGGGGTCAAGAAGCCGGATGGCGGGTTCTTTGCGCAGATCGAGGACTGGTCGGGCCATGCGCCGGGGGACATCTTGCTGATTGACGACGCGGAAAAGAACATCGTGGCGGCGGCGGCGCGGGGGTGGCAGGTGTTTCACTTTACCGATCAGACGCGGGCCGTTTTGCCCGCCGTGCTGGGGCTGACGTGACGGCGTTCATGATTCAGGGTGCCGGGTCGAATGTTGGCAAGTCGATGATCGTGGCGGGCTTGTGCCGAGCCGCCAGGTTGCGCGGGCTGTCGGTGGCGCCGTTCAAGCCGCAGAACATGTCGAACAATGCCGCCGTCACGGTGGATGGCGGCGAGATCGGTCGGGCGCAGGCGATGCAGGCGATGGCGTGTGGGTTGCAGCCCCATACCGACATGAATCCGGTGTTGCTGAAGCCCGAATCCGAGGTCGGGTCGCAGGTCATTGTGCAGGGCAAGCGGGTCGCTACGGTCAAGGCGCGGGATTATGCGGCGCTGAAACCGTCGCTGATGGCCCCGGTTCTGGACAGTTTCAACCGGCTGCGGGCGGCGTATGATCTGGTGATCGTTGAAGGCGCGGGCAGCCCCGCCGAGGTTAACCTGCGCAAGGGCGACATTGCCAATATGGGCTTTGCCAGGACGGCGGGGGTGCCTGTTGTGCTGGTGGGCGATATCGACCGGGGCGGCGTGATTGCGCAGATGGTGGGGACCAAGGTGGTCTTGGCCCCAAGCGATGAGGCGATGATAAAGGGGTTTGTCATCAACAAATTCCGGGGTGATCCCAGGCTTTTCGACGATGGCTACCGGATGATCGAGGCGCAGACCGGGTGGCCCGGTTTCGGCGTTTTGCCCTATTTCCCCGAGGCCTGGCGTCTGCCGGCCGAGGATGCGCTGGACATCGCCGGGTCGCCCCAGACCGGCGGCACCAAGATTGCCTGCCTGACCCTGTCGCGCATCGCCAATTTCGACGATCTGGACCCGCTCAAGGCCGAGCCGGGGGTTGAAGTGGTGATGGTGGGCGCAGGGCAGACCATTCCGGTCGACGCGGCGCTGGTCATCATTCCGGGCAGCAAATCGACGCGCGACGACCTCTCCTATCTGCGGGCTCAAGGCTGGGACATCGACCTGTTGGCGCACCATCGGCGCGGTGGGCGGGTGTTGGGGGTGTGTGGCGGCTATCAGATGCTGGGCCGGTCGGTCGCCGACCCCGAGGGGATCGAGGGGCCGGCGGGTGAGACGGCCGGGTTGGGGTTGCTGGACGTGCAGACCGTTATGACAGGCGACAAGCGGGTGACGCGCACCCAGGCCACCCATGCGGCGACGGGTTTGCCGATGGACGCCTATGAAATCCACATCGGCCGCACGGGCGGGCCCGATTGCGCCCGGCCCTTTGCCCACACATCAGGCGGGGGTGAAGGTGCCATGTCGGCGGATGGCCGGGTGATGGGCAGCTATCTGCACGGCATGTTCACCGATGACCGCTTTCGCGCCGCCTTCCTGGCCGGCCTTGGCATCCCCGCCGCCACCCGGTCGCACAGCGCCGAGGTCGAGGCGACGCTGGACGCCCTGGCCGCCCATATCGAGGCGCATCTGGATGTGGCGGGGTTGCTGGCGCTGGCCCGCTAGATCAGCGCAAGGACCAGCAACAGGCCGCCCAGCAGCGCCATCGCCTTGAGGTACACGCCCAAGCCCCGCACCACATCCAGCGCGGTCGGGTCGGGGGCGGTGGCATTGACCCAAGGTTCCTCCGACATGTGGTTGTCATAGGCGCGCGGCCCTGACAGCCGCACGTCCAGCGCCCCGGCCAAGGCGGCCTCGGGCCAGCCTGCGTTGGGCGAGCGGTGCTTGCCCGCGTCCAGCAGCATCACGCTGAGGCTCTGCCGCCAGCGGCCCGACACGGCGACGATCAGCAGGCCCGACAGGCGGGCGGGCACGAGGTTCACCAGATCGTCCAGCCGCGCCGCCGCCCAGCCAAAGGCGGCATGGCGGGGTGACAGATGGCCAATCATCGAATCCATGGTGTTGATCATCTTGTAGGTCGCAATCCCCGGCAGGCCCAGCAGGACGCCCCAGAAAATCGGGGCCACGACGCCGTCCGAGGTGCTTTCGCCCAGACTCTCGAGCGCCGCCCGGCCCACCCCGGCCGCATCCAGACGCTCCGGGTCGCGCCCCACGATCATCGACACCGCCTGACGTGCGCCGGGCAGATCGCCCCGCGCCAAGGGCAAGGCCACGGCGCGGACGTGGTCATAAAGCGAGCGGGTGGCGACAAGGGGCCAGGCCAGAATCCCGCTGAGCAAAATGCCGATCCACCCCGCCGGCAACAGCCAGACCACCAGCGTGGCCCCTGCAAAAACCGCACTGCACAGCGCCAGAACCACCGCGACCCCCATCATCCGACGGCGGGCCGCGCTGTCGCCCGCGCG
>CAMBWO010000295.1 GCA_945871285.1 Pseudorhodobacter antarcticus
TACATCCGCCTGTCCCGCATGCCCGTGCCCGCCCTGACCATCCCCGACCGCACCTTCATTCCGGGCAAGGCGACCTTGGCCCGCCAAGGCACCGACCTTGCCATCATCGCCTGCGGCACCACTGTCCACCTTGCCCTGACCGCCGCCGACCTGCTGGCCGCCGAGGGGATTTCCGCCCGCGTCCTGAACCATCACACCCTGAACCCGCTGGACCACGACGCCCTGCACGCCGCCTCTGCCCTTGGGGCCATCGTCACGGTCGAGGAGGCGCATGTCCGCGGCGGCCTTGGCGGTGCCGTCGCCGAATTCACCGCCAGCCACCGCCCCGTCCCGGTTGAACGCCTCGGCTTCAACGGGTTCCAACCCACGGGCACCCTAGACCACCTGTTCACCCGCAGCGGCCTGACGCCCGACGGCGTCGCCGCCGCCGCCCACCGCGCCTTGGCCCGCAAATGACCCAGATTCTGGCGATTGACCAAGGCACCACCAACACCAAGGCCGTTTTGGTTGATGCCAGCGGCACCGTCCTCGCCCGCGCCTCCGCCTCGCTCACCACCCAATACCCCCACCCCGGCTGGGCCGAACAATCCGCCAGCGACATCTGGTCCTCGGTTCAGCATGTCATGGCCGAACTCACCACCGCCCACGGCCAGCCCGACGGCATCGCCATCGCCAACCAGCGCGAAACCCTCGTCGTCTGGGACGCAGCAACCTCACAACCCATCTGCCCCGCCCCCCTGTGGCAATGCCGCCGCACCGCCGCCGCCTCGGCCGCGCTGATCGCCGCTGGCCATGACCCCGCGGTCATCGCGGCCACCGGCCTTGGCATCAACCCCCTCTTCCCGGCGGGTAAACTGGCCTGGGTCCTGCACAACATCCCCGCCGCCCGCGACCTGCTGGCCCAGGGCCGCCTCCGCGCAGGCACCGTGGACACCTGGCTTCTTTGGAACCTGACGGGCGGCCAAGCCTTTGCCACCGACCATTCCAACGCCAGCCGCACCCAACTGTTCGACACCCGCACTCTGACCTTTTCCACCGAACTCGCCGCGATCTTCGGCGCCGACATCACCTGCCTGCCCACCCCAATGCCCTCCGACAGCCGCTTTGGCGAAACGGCCCAAGGCGCGCCCATCCTGGCCATGATGGGCGACAGCCACGCCGCCCTCTATGGCCACGGCATCCGCACCGCCGGCACCGTCAAGGCGACCTATGGCACCGGCTCCAGCCTGATGACGCTGACCC
Organism: Pseudorhodobacter antarcticus; assembly: GCA_945871285.1. GTDB lineage: Bacteria > Pseudomonadota > Alphaproteobacteria > Rhodobacterales > Rhodobacteraceae > Stagnihabitans. The sequence goes on from CAMBWO010000295.1 coordinate 1,243, forward strand.
CCACCCGCGTAGCCTCGACCCATGGCCTGTCCGGCACCATCGCCTGGACCACCCGCCACGGCACCGCCCACGCACTGGAGGGGAACATCACCGTCTCCGCCCAAGCCGCCGCCTTCATGGCCGGGCTGCTCGGCGTCAAAGACGCCGCCGCCCTGTCAGATCTCGCCCAAACCGTCCCCGATTCGGGTGGCGTGGCCTTCGTGCCCGCCCTCGCGGGCCTTGGCGCGCCCTGGTGGGACGATGCGGCCAAGGGCACCATCACCGGCATGTCCCATGCCACCACCCCCGCCCATCTGGCCCGCGCTACTTTCGACGCGATCTGCCACCAGATCGCCGATGTCCTGACCGCAATGGAGGCCGACATCGCCGCCCCCCTGACCACCCTCAGCGCCGATGGAGGCGCCTCGGCCAACCCCTTTCTGATGCAGCTTCAGGCCGACATCCTGCAACGCCCCGTCCTGCAAAGCGCCGTCCAAGAGGTGGGCGCCCTGGGTGCCGCCGCCATGGCCTTCACCCACCTTCAGCCCACCCCGTTCACCCCTGCCGCCCCGCGCCGCTTTGACCCGTCAGCGCAAGACCCAACCCCCGCACGGGCCCTGTGGTCCCACGCCCTGCGCCAGACCCGCGCCTGACCTCAGGCCGCGCGGCCGTAAAACCCGATCTGCTCCTCGCGGTTGAACCTGACGCCGGGCCGCTCATAATAGGAAAAGACCGCGATGAACCGCGATTGCAGGCCCTGACAGGTCGTCACCTTGTGCAACGTGTTCTTGCCCTTGAAGACGTTCAGCGTCCCCGCCTTCAACACATGCGACTTGACCGCAGGGTCGCGCCCCTCCAGCACTGCCGCCACGCCGTCATAATTGGGGTCACTGTCGCTGCGCAGATCGGTCCGGTACAGAAACTCCCCCCCGCCCGAGGGTTCCTGCAACAACAGCGTCGTGGTGAACTCCGACCGGTCGAAATGCCAGTTCAGCGCCTCGCCATCGCCATAGCGCATGACGTTCATCCGCGCCAAGGGGTCGGCCATGGTGAACAGGCTGGTCTTGTCCATGCAGGCCGCCAGAAACACCGCCATCTGTGGCCAGGAGTAGATCCAGTCGATCACCGTCTGCTCCAACTGGTCGCCACAGACCGTATGGTTGATCGTGTCCACTGTCTTCAACGCCGGATGATCCGCCGCCAGCCCCGGCACCTCCTTGCGGAAATAGATGTTGTGGCTGCGTTTGTGCAAGAACGACAGCCGGTCCATGATCGGCCCGACCTCATCCATCGCCCGATCAATCGCCCCCGGGCGCAGCAACCCCTCCAGATTGAACATCCCCTCGGCCACCAGATCGGCCTTGCAACGCGCCACCAGCGCGAGCCAGCCCGCACTGCCCGGCTTGTCCAGCGGGTATTGGTCCAGATTCAGAATATCGCGCATCGCAGCCCCCTTTGTTTGGCCTGAATGCTGACCCCGCCCGCCCGTTTCGGCAAGGCCACAAAAACTTAGGCTGACCTAGTTTTTCTTTCTCAACTGGACTTTTGTGGCATCTTTCGCCAGTCTCCATCCATATTTCCTAAGGCTGCCCATGCCCCTCACCCTGCCCCCCCTGAACGCCCTGCGCGCCTTCGAGGCCGCCGCCCGCACCGGTGGCTTTGTCGCGGCCGCCGATGAACTTGGCGTCACCCCCGCCGCCATCAGCCAACACATCCGCAAGCTTGAGGATTTCTTTGGCAAGGACCTGTTCCTGCGCCGCAACAACCGCGTGACCTTGACCGATGCCGGGCAGGCCATCCTGTCGGGCACTGCCGGGGCGCTGCAGCAAATCTCGGACACCACGCTGGACCTGATCACCGACCGCCCGCGCAGCCGCCTTGTGGTCAGCTGCATCGACTCGGTCGCCGAGAAATGGCTGCTGCCCCGCCTTGCCGCCTTCAGCCGCACCCAACCCGATTTCCGCTTTGACCTGCGGGTCGAGGCGGACCCGGTCGACTTTTCCCGCCACAACATCGACCTGCGCCTGACCTACGGCCTTGGCGCCTATCCCGACCACAACACCCAACCCTTGGCTCTGGATGCCGTGCAGCCGATGTGCAGCCCCGATTATCTGCACCGCCTTGGGCCGGATGGCATGGCGGCGGTGCCGGGCGCGGACCTGCTGATCACCAGTTGGGGTGCCAGTTTCGCGTCAAATCCAACATGGGCTGGCTGGTTCCAGCGCGCCGGCCTGCCCACGCCCGACCTGACCGGGTTTCAGGTCGGGCGTTCCAGCCTAGCCATCGACATGGCGCGCCAAGGTCTGGGCGTCGCCCTGGCCCAGCGCATGCTGGCGGCAGAGGATCTGGCCAGCGGCGCCCTCGTGCCCCTTTCCCCCCTGACGATGGATCTGGGCCACCCCTACGCCCTGATCCACCCCCGCGCCAAAGCCAACAAACGCACCCTGCGCGCCGTCATCGCCTGGCTTACCCGGAACGCCACCCCCGCGGCACCCCCTTGCGATACGCCCGACCCGACGACATGATACCGCACAGCCCGGGCGGAAAGGCCCCCCATAAAGATCACCGCCATCACCGCCTATCAGGTCGACCTGCCTCTGCGCGAAGGCCGCTACAGCTGGTCCAACGGCAACTATGTCGAGGTGTTTGACGCCACCGTTGTCCGGGTTGACACAGATGCCAGCATCACCGGCTGGGGCGAGTGTTGCCCGCTGGGGTCCGCCTACCCGCGGCATTGCCGATGGCGCGATGGATGTGATCAACCTGAGAATCTCCAAGGTCGGGGGCCCAACCAAGGCCCGCCTGATGCGCGACCTGTGCATCGAGGCCGGCATCCCCACGACGATCGAGGACACCTGGGGCGGCGACATCGTCACTGCCACCATCGCCCACCTTCCCCAATCCACCCCGGCCGAGTTTGTCTTTTCGGCCACCGATTTCAATTCCTACGGCACCAAGGACATCGCCATCGGCGCGCCCAAACGGGTGGGCGGCACGATGCGCGCTTCCTCCGCCCCCGGCCTTGGCGTCGAACCCATCATGGACGTCTGATGCGCAGCCGCACCCTGATCCAGATCGGGGGCGCCCATGAGGTCGCGCCCTCAGTATCCACCTGATCAACCATCCCAGCTTTGTCTTCCGCCTTGGTCCCCACCTCGAGGTGGCAGGTCTGGGCACCCTCACCGCCGACATCGCCTATGGCTGCGACCGCTTTGTTCTGACCGACGCCCGCATCCTTGGCTTTTCCCTCACCCCGGCCGAGGCGGGAGACCTGACCCGTGTGGGCACGGTGGTCCGCCATGGCGCAACCGATCAACTGGGCCTTACCCACTCTGGCCACCACACGCGGCGACTTGGCCGTGGGCGACCACTTTAGCACACGGTCCATCATCGACAGCCGCTTTAACTGCCGCATCGAGGATGCAGGCCTAGGTCAACGGCACCCCCGGCATCATCCCCTCCCTTTCGGGCCGCGCCTGAATCACCGGCACGCGGCAATCAATCCCGGACCCCGACGATCCTTGGCCCCGACGCTACCGCCTGGCAGACACCTGGCCCGTCTAGCGGGCAACCGTTACCGAGCAATGCGCCCGACCGACCACATCCGCCGCCACTGACCCCAGAACCAGCCGAGACAGGCCGCGCTTGTCCCCGGTGCCCATCACGATATGGTCCACCTTGTTCATCTCGGCATAGCGGACAACCCCAACCGAAGCATCTCGGTCCAGCACGATGGCGGTATCTGCCGGCTTGACGCCACGCCCTTCGGCGACAGCAACGGCCTTGTCCAAAATCGCCTGTGCGTCCGCATCGCTCCAGTAATGCACCAGCGGGCCGCGTCCGCCGCCCATCGCAACATTGACCAGACACAGCAGCAGTTCACCGCCATATTTCTGCGTCAACTCCGCAGCCATCTCGACCGCGTGCAGCGCATGGTCAGACCCATCCACCGGGCAAAGAAACGTTGTTGCCATGACTACCTCCTGATCTGGCCGAACCCGTTCCGGCCTTTGGGTGATCTTAACCTTTGCTTGCGCGCCCCTCCTTGACCTGAGTCAAGACAGGCACCCGAATCAAACCACCGACGCAGCGCAAGATCCACTTTTCATTACTTTCATATACTTACTCGGCCTTGAATAATGCATTCAGACTGATGTGACAGCCTGATACTGGCGACCCGGGTGGTATGGTGCGTTCAAAATGGCGACGACAATGCAGACAAGCCAAGACCTGAGGTGGGCCAGGATCTTGCGGATGTTGTGCCCGCAGGCGAAGAGGGCGTCGCCGATGGTGCCTTTCAAGGCGCAGCGTGACAGGCGACCGT
>CAMBWO010000296.1 GCA_945871285.1 Pseudorhodobacter antarcticus
GTCTTCTGCGCCAGTTCATGCCCAAGGGCACCGACCTCAGCGAGGCCTCGCAGACCTGGCTCAACGATGTCGCAAGATTGATGAACGGCCGCCCCAGAAAAACCCTCGGCTGGAAAAACCCTGCCGAGGCTATGGCCGAAGAAATCAAGACCTTCACTTCAACCGTTGCGCTTGATGTTTGAGACCAAGCCTTGCCTGCTTACAACCCAAAGGCTACTGTCGCCCATGGTTGACACTACCCCTGATAAGCCCCGCGCCCGATTTATCCGCCTGTCCGGTGACGACCGACGTGCCGCATTGATCGAGGCCGCCCTCGCCTGCATCGCCGAAGGCGGCATCGCGGCCTTCACCGTTGACCGGGTCTGTGACAAGGCTGGCGTCTCGCGCGGGCTCATCACCCATCATTTCGGCGCGATGAACATCCTGCTTGCCGCCGCCTACAGCCATATCTACGCCAAGGCCTACCCGCCCCGGACCGACCTGACCGCGCTGATCGACCACATCTTCTCACCCGCCCAGTTCAATCGTGACAATCTCAACATCTGGCTGACCCTCTGGGCCGAGATTTCGAACAACCCCGACCTCGGCGCCGAACACCGCGCCCAGTATGTCGGCTACAAGGCGATGGTGGCCACAGCCCTGCAACAGGCCGCCCCGACCCTGCAAGATGCACCCACCCTCGCCCGCTCGCTGATCTGCCTCGTCGACGGGCTTGGCCTGCAACACTGCATCGACCCCCAGTCCATGCCCCCCGCCGTGGCCCGCCAGGCCTGCCTTGACCTGCTTGCCCCCTACCTCGACGCGCAGCCATGATCACCCGCACCGACTTTCCCCATTCCGTCCGCGTGGTGGAACACCTGGCCATCCCCCTGCCCGATGGCACCGTGCTCTCGGCCCGCGCCTGGCTGCCCGACACCGCCACCCCGGTCCCCGCCATCCTCGAATACCTGCCCTACCGCAAACGCGACGGCACCCGCGCCCGCGATCAGGGCATCCACATGTATCTGGCCGGCCACGGCTATGCCTGCATCCGGCTCGACATTCGCGGCATGGGCGACAGTCAGGGCCTGTTGCACGACGAATACACCCAAACCGAACAACAAGACGGCGTCGCCGCCATCGCCTGGCTCGCGAGCCAACCCTGGTGCGACGGCCAGGTCGCCATGATCGGCATATCATGGAGCGGTTTCAACGGCCTGCAAATCGCCGCCCTGCAACCCCCGGCCCTTAAAACCATCATCACCCTGGGCTCCACCGACGACCGCTATGCCACCGATGTCCACTATATCGGCGGCTGCCTCAGCAAGGATAACGTCGACTGGTCCGCCACCATGATGGCGCAAAACGACCTGCCCCCCGACCCCGCCATCGTCGGCCCCGAATGGCGCCAGATGTGGCTCGACCGCATCGCCGCCAACGAACCCTGGTCCCATATCTGGATGTCCCACCAACGCCGCGACGCCTATTGGCAACAAGGCTCGGTCTGCGAGGATTTCAGCGCCATCAAGATCCCGGTCTATGCCGTCTCCGGCTGGGCCGACAATTACTCAGAATCCATCCCCCGCCTCCTCGCCGGCCTGACCTGCCCCCGGCTCGGCCTCATCGGTCCCTGGGCGCACAGCTTCCCGCATGACGTGACCGTCGCCCCCGCCATCGGCTGGCTGGACGAGGCGCTGCGCTGGTTCGACCACTGGCTCAAAGGCGCCGATACCGGCATCATGCGCGAACCCATGCTCCGCGCCTGGATGCAGGACCCCGTCCCGCCCCGCACCTGCTACCTCGAACGCCCCGGCCGCTGGGTCGGCGAACCCTGCTGGCCCTCGCCCCATGTCAAACCCCTCACCCTCCCCCTGAACCCCGGCAATCACCTCGGCGGCCCCGCCACACCCGGAACAGCCCGCATCTGCTCCCCCCTCTGGGTCGGCGCAGGCGCGGGCGAAGTGGGCCGCTATGGCGAAGATGCCGACTGGCCCGGCGACCAGCGGATCGATGACGCAGGCTCCCTCGTCTTCACCACCGAACCCTTGACGCAACCCCTTGAAATCCTTGGCGCCCCCCAGCTGCACCTGACCTTTTCCAGCGACAAACCCTGGGCCCTTGCCGCCGTCCGCGTCAACGATGTCGCCCCCGACGGCACCTCGACCCGCGTCTGCCTCGGCGTCCTGAACCTGACCCACCGCATCAGCCACGAACACCCCGAACCCCTGCCTCAAGGCGAAACCGAGGCCACGATCGACCTCGACGACATCGCCCACCACTTCCCCGCCGGCCACCGCATCGCCGTGTCGATCTCCACCACCTACTGGCCCATCGCCTGGCCCTCACCCGACCTCGCCACCCTGATCATCGCGCTCGGCACCAGCCACCTGACCCTGCCCACCCGCCAACCCCGCCCCGAAGACGCCCAACTGCGCCCCTTCGGCCCGCCCGCGTCCGCCCCGCAAACCCCCGTGATCTATCATCCGTCCGAGGATAAACTCCCCCGCCGCATCACCCGCGACCTGATCACCGGCCGCATGACCGTCGATTTCCCGCGCTGGACCTATCAGATGGAGATGCCCGACATCGCCACCACCACGACATCCAAAGGCTATGCCCGCTTTGAAATCACCGACGGCGACCCGCTCTCCGCCGAAACCAGCTGCGAATACCACGTCACCCTGCACCGCCCCGAGGTGACGGCCGGCCACCACTCCCGCACTCGCATGACCTGCGACGCGACTCATTTTCACCTGCATACCGCCCTGCAAGTCACCGAAAACGGAACAGAAATCTTCACCCGCAGCTGGGCGCGCTCCATCCCTCGCGACCACCTCTGACCTCATTCATCTTTTCATAAATATCCCACAGGGGTCCGGGGATGTGAAATCCCCGGTGCTACAGCAGCGCCAGGACCTCCATCGCAATCTGGCGCTCTTCCTCCGCCGCAATCACGAACACCGGCTTGCCCGCCGCAACAAACGCCAGCCCTCGCAAAATCTCGCCCCGCACAAAGGCGTCATTCTCGCCAATCCCCCCGGTAAAAGCCACCGCATCCAGCCCCCCCATCGCCGCAATCATCGACCCGGCATGGCGCACGGCCCAATAGCAGAAATGCGCCACCGCAAACCGCGCCGCCGCTGTCCCCGCCCCGTGCAACGCCCGCATGTCCGACGCCCCACCCAGACCCAGCAACCCGCTCTCGCGGTTCAATATCCGTGCCGCGCCCGCGATCCCGTGCAGTTCGGCCAACCGCAACACCGCATTGCCGTCAATCCCCCCCGACCGCGTGCCCATCGTCAGCCCGTCCAGCGGCGAATACCCCATCGTCGTCGCCACCGACCGCCCGCCCCTGATCGCACAGATCGACGCCCCATTGCCCAAATGCAACGCCAGCAAACTTTCCGGCAGCACTCCACCGCCATTTTCCTGCACTTTCCGAACAATCGCGGCATAGCTCAGCCCGTGGAAACCATAGCGCCGGATCCCCTCCGCCTCGACCGCCGCAGGCAGGGCATAGCGCCACGCCACCTCCGGGTTCGTCGCGTGAAAACCCGTATCAAAACTCGCAAACTGCGGCAAATCCGGCGCCAGGTCCGCCAAAGCCCGGATCGCCGCCAGATTGGCTGGGTTGTGCAACGGCGCCAGCGGCACGCAGGCCTCGATCCGCGCCAACACCCCGGCGTCAATCCGACACGTCGCCGTCAAATCCGCCCCGCCATGCACCACCCGGTGCCCCGCCGCCGTCAAACCCCGGCCAAACCCCTCGGCCAGCAACCGCTCCAACGCCGCCCGGTGCCCGTCCGTCCCAATCTCGCCAACCTGCGCCGCCCTGACCTGAACGGCCCCGTCAAACAACGCAACCTTCAGCGACGACGACCCGGCATTGACGACCAACAGCATTCAGATCACCACCTTGACCAGGTTGATCACGGCAAGAACGGCCAGCAACCCTATGGCAAACTTGCGAAAATCCTGCGGGTCTGTCGCCAGGAAATGCCGCCCCCCCGCCCATATCCCAACCCACATGATCGGCATCGCCGCCAGCGCCACCTTGAACGTGTCCCCCACGATAATCCCGGCATTCCACATCAGGGGCAGCGAAAACAGGTCCAGCGCCGCGAAATAGGCAATCAAGGTGCCGCGAAACACCGCCGCCGCAACCGCCTGCGCCGTCAGAAACGTCGCCACCGGCAAACCCGCCATCCCCACCGCATTGGCAAACCCGGCAAAGATCCCCACGCCCAACGTCGTCGCAAACCCCTGCTGGCGGATGCTCCACCCCATCAGCATCACCGCACACATGACCAGCACATAGACGGCAATCACCGCCCGCACCCCGTCCACCCCCATCCGCGTGATGCCCCACAGGCCCAGCGGCACCCCAACCCCCGCCCCGATCATCAACGCCAACACCCGTCGCCAATCGACCCCCGCTTTGACGCCCCTCCATTGCTGGAACGTCATCACGAACTCGCAGACCATCACCACGCCCACAATCCGCAACGGGTCCATCACCAAAGCACTCGCCGACACCACCAGCGCCGAAAACCCGAACCCCGAATAGCCCCGCACGAACGCCGCCAGCAAACAGGCGGCCGCCATAAAGGCCGCCGCCTCATAACTCATGCCAAACGGCATCACCGCTGCGGACGCATGTCAGCCGCCGAAATCCCCGCCACCACCACCGGTTTTTTCATCGCATCGCGGCGGAAGGGCTCACCCAACTCCTGATTGATCATCGCCTCGATCAGCGTGGTCTTGCCCGCCATCTGGTCCACAATGGCCTGCCGCAACGCCGCCGTCAGCTCCTCCATCGTGCGCGCCACGACGCCCTGCAACCCGCAAGCCCGTGCGATGCCCGCATAACTGACGCCCTCATCCAGCTCTGTCCCGACGAAATTGTCGTCATACCACAGCGTCGAATTGCGCTTTTCCGCGCCCCACTGATAGTTGCGGAACACCACCTGCGTGATCGCAGGCCACTCCGGCCGCCCGATTGCCGTCAACTCCGTCACCGCAATCCCGAACGCCCCATCCCCCGAGAACCCCACCACCGGCACGTCGGGACAGGCAATCTTGGCCCCCACCACCGACGGCAGACCATAGCCACAGGGCCCGAACAGCCCCGGCGCCAGATACTTCCGCCCGGCCTCGAAACTGGGATAGGCGTTCCCAATCGCACAATTGTTGCCAATGTCCGACGAAATGATCGCCTCTTTCGGCAGCGCCGCCTGAATCGCCCGCCACGCCATCCGCGGGCTCATCCATTCCGGCTTGGCCTCCCGCGCACGCGCGTTCCAGGTCGTCCCCACGTCATCATCCTCGTGGTCCATCGACGACAACGCCTGCGCCCAGGCCGATTTCGTCTGCGAAATCACCCCCATCCGCGCCTGATCCACCGCTCTCGAAGGCAACCGCGCCAAAATCCCCTCGGCCACCTTGCGGGCATCCCCCACGATCCCAACCGCGACCTTCTTGGTCAGCCCGATCCGTGCGGGGTTGATATCGACCTGAATGATCTTGGCGTCCTTGGGCCAATAGTCCAACC
>CAMBWO010000297.1 GCA_945871285.1 Pseudorhodobacter antarcticus
CACTGCTGCGCCGGGCGGCCATGATCCAGACTGCGACCAGCACCAAAGATGCCAGCATGTTCCACGACGCCATCGACAAGCCGAACATATCCCAGGCGACCTGATCGCATTGCACCACGGGGGCGGCCTGGATTTGCGCCAGCAGGTCCTTGGCCGACAATTGCCCGATGGCACCCGAAGTGCAGGTGTCCGGCCCCTCCCACCAGTGCCGCTCGACCCCGGTGTGATAGGCGCCGTAGGCGGCGGTGGTCAGGGCGGCGAGGGCCCCGGCCCAGGGCAACAGTCGGCCCGTCAGACCGGCCGGGATCAGCAGTGCCAGCACCCCGATGCCCACAGCCACCCCATGCGGATAGCGTTGCAGCAGGCACAGATGGCAGGGCGCCAGACCGCCGATATATTGAAACGCAAAGGCCCCGGCCAGCAGGGCGGCAGAGCCGAGCGTGGCCAGAAGGATCAGGAACGGGCGGGTCATCGAGGCCTCATGTGAAATGCGCAAACAGCCAGACGGCGGCACCTGCCACAATCGTCACCAGGGCGATGGTTGCAAGACGGCGCTGGATCAACTCGGCCAGGGCGGGGCCATAGGTTTTCAGGATCCAGGCCAGCAGAAAGAACTTGCCCCCCCGCGCCACCACGGCGGCCAGAATGAACAGCGGCAGACTGAACCCCACCACGCCGGACAGGATCGTCACCACCTTCATGGGCGGCAGGTGGGCGGCCCCCGAGGTGACCAGCATCACGAGGATCGCCCCGGTTCCGGTCGCCTCTTTCAGCGCGTCAAAGGCCGCGACCTTGCCATAGAATTCCAGCACCGGATGGGCGATCAGGTCAAAGAAATAGAACCCGATCAGCCAGCCGAACACCCCGCCCAGGACCGAGGTCACGCTGGCAATCAGGGCATAGCGCATGGCGCGGTCGGGGCGGGCCAAGCACATTGGCAAGAACATCACCTCGACCGGAATCGGAAAGACCGAGCTTTCGACAAAGGACACCACGCCCATCGCCGGTTCGGCATAGCGCGAATGCCCCCAGGCCAGGGTCCAGTCGATCAGGCGGCGGAACATCGGCATCCCCTGTTGTTCGCAGCCTTTGGCCACGGGCGGGCGGCAAGGTCAAGCCGTTGTGCAGGAAACCGCTTTCAGGGGCGGGCGGACAGGGTTAGTTTGGCAGCGTGCTCTGGTGTGGAGGTTGGGTGATGGAATGGCGGGGCCGGCGGGAAAGCCGCAATATCGAAGACCGGCGCACCTCGGGCGGCGGCCGCACGACGGCGGGGGTTGGCGGCGGTCTGGGGTTGGTGGCCATCGTGGTTGTCGGCTGGTTCTTTGGGATCGACCTCAGCCCGCTGCTGACCGGCGGCGACAGCGGCCCGGCGCCCCAATCGGGACCTTTGGCCGAGGCGGACCGTGAGGCGGGCCAGTTCGTGTCTGTCACCCTGGCCGATACCGAGGAAATCTGGGCGGGCGTGTTTCGCGAACAGTTGGGCGAAACCTACCGGCCGGTGATGCTGGTCTTGTACCGGGGGGTCACGCAGTCCCCCTGCGGTGCGGCCTCGGGTGCTACGGGGCCGTTTTACTGCCCCGGTGACAAGAAGGTGTATCTGGACACCGAATTCTTTGACACAATGGCCAATGAGCTGGGTGCCAGGGGTGATTTCGCCATGGCCTATGTCGTGGCGCATGAGGTCGGGCACCATGTGCAGGATGTGCTGGGCATTCTGGGCCAGGCGAACGAGATCAGGGCCCAGGTGTCACAGGCCGAGAGCAACGATATCTCGGTCCGGGTGGAGTTGCAGGCCGATTGCATGGCCGGGATCTGGGCGCGCGGCCTGCGCGACCAGTTCGGCGCGGTCGAGAAGGGCGACTTTGAAGAGGCGGTGAATGCCGCCCGCCGGATTGGCGACGACACCTTGCAGCGCAACGCCGGCCGCGTGCCGATGCCCGAGAGTCTCACCCATGGCACCAGCGCCCAGCGGTCACGCTGGTTTCAGATTGGCCTCGCCTCCGGAGAGTTGGGCGACTGCGATACGTTCAGTGCCGCGAACCCCTGAGCGCAGGGGTGGTTGACGCCGCCGCGAAGGGCGGCTAAATCGCCTTGAGTGCCCGAGTGGTGGAATGGTAGACGCAGAGGACTCAAAATCCTCCGCCGCGAGGCATGTCGGTTCGAGTCCGACCTCGGGCACCAATACTGCAAAAAAACCGCGCGATCCGAAGGGGTCGTGCGGTTTTGCGTTTTGGGTCGCGTCGGTCGTTCGGCGTTGCGTGGCCGACCGGGGGCATTTGCGGCGGTCGGCTGACCCCTCGATGATCAATCCCGGCCAAGCAGGCGGTCGAGCCCCAGTTGGAACTGGCCTGATTCGATTGCCGGCAAGAACACGTCATGTTCGACGCCGTGGGGCTGGGGGCAAAGTCTGACGCCGGGCCGGTCGGCCAAACGGTCAGCATGGGTGCGGTCCAGGGTCATCTGCGCGCCGAAATGCAGTTCGGCCGCAAGGAATTGGTCGTCGCGCCAGCGCAGGCGCAGGTCGGAATGCTCGGGCGGGATGGTGCGGGTCAGGTTGACATAGCGTTCGACGGAAGGGTCGGGCACATTCGGGGCCGGGCGGGCGATGACCGTTTTGGTGCCGTAAACCAAGCTGGCCGCACAGCCCAGCGCCAGCGCCAGCGCCAGCGCCGGAAAACCGCCCACAGACAGGCCCAGCGTGGTGACACGTGGGGCCGCGCGCAGGTCCGGCAGTTGGCGCAGGTGATCGGCCACCCCGGTGATGTCGGTCGCGATGCCGGGCACGCCATGCAGGAAAAGCCGCGCCTTGCTGTCGACACAGTAAATGGCCGTGGCACCCCGCTCTTCGAAAAAGCGGTCAAGGCGGGCGACCGGCAGACCGTAAGCCATATGGCCGCTGCCGCCCAGAAACACCAGCACCACCGCCCCGTCAGGCGTGCCCTCGGCCACATGAAAGCCGCTACCGGGCAGTTCGATGTCCTTGAAGCGGTGCGACGGGGCAAGATCGCCGCGCAGCAAAAGCCGGGCCAGACAATCGCTGTCCTGCACTTGACGCGCAAGGTGTTTGGCCTCGTCATCGCGGCCGGCCTTGAGGGCCAGACCCATCAACACGCGGGCCAGTTTCGCGGCCATGGGCGGGCGGGTGGCGGCGGGTGGCAGGCTGTCATACAGCTGCGCCTTGGCCGCAATGGGCAGCGGCAGCATCGACAGGGTGGACAGGATCACGGTTGCATCCGGGTCGCGGGCGAGGAGCGGCAGCGCCGCTGCGACGCAAGCCTCTGGCCCTGCCGTCTTGAGCAGCATGTTCAACCGGTTGCACTGCAAGGGAACCGAATAGGGTTGCCGTGCCAGCTCGCGGTCCAGCGTGGCAAGGGCGTCAAGGTGCCGGCCTGCGACGGCATCGGCCTCATACAACAACCGGGTGGCCACGGTGTGGATCGTGGCAGACACCGGGCGGGGGGGCGTGCCATAGGTGTCGTCTTGCAGGTCCAGCAGCAGGGCGCGGGCCTGGCTCAGCTTGCCCGCCCCGGTCATCGCACGGGCGCAGTCCGCCACATTGTGCAAGGTCAGGGTCGAGACGTCAAAGCGCTGGGCAAAGCGCAAAAGATAGGCCTCTGCCTCGGGTCGGGCGCCGGTCTGTCGCAGGGCGTCCAGATAGGCGGCGACCGTCAGGTCATCGGGCGGGGCCACGTCGGGCACGCTGCGAAAGGCGGCAACAGCCTCGGGGTGGCGTCCAAGACGCGCCAGCCAAAGACAGCCAAGCCAGGCCCGCAGCTGGGGCGCCTGGGGGTGGGCGGCAAAGGCGTGGTCCAGGATGGCCGTGGCCTCTGCCACTCCGGCGTCTGCCCCGAACAGCGCAATCGGACGCAGTCGGGCCACGACCCTGGCGGCGTCGGCGGCGTTGATCTCGGCGGTGCTGCGTGCCAGGGCGTTCACGTGGTCGGCACTCTGGCCGCTTTGGGCCGCAACCAGCGCGTTCATGTCGCCGGCAAGTCCCGCCCAACCCAGCGCCTGCACCAGGCGGTCCAGTTTGGCCCCGGTCCAATCGTCTGGCAGATGCATGGGGTTGGCGCGGCCTTCGGCGAAAAGGCAAGGTATCACGTCAGGGCCGGACTTCATTGCAGGGGGGCGCTCCATCAAGACGGGTCAACGTTGTTCAGGCCAAGCCCTTTGTCAAGCAGGGGGAACCGGAGTGTCGGGCGGGCCGTTGACAGGGTGATGCCCCAATGCGGATGGACCGACCGATGATCCCTGACAGTTTGCTGCCCGACGGTCTGATGATGATTCTGGGCGACAGGGACATGATGGTGCCGCTTTTGGGCAGCCTGTTCTGTGGCGGCCTGATCGGGGCCGAGCGGGAGTTTCAGGGCAAGCCGGCGGGGTTGCGCACCCACACGCTGGTCTGTTTCGCCTCGGCGCTGATGACGCTGTTGGGTCTGCGGATGGATGAATGGGCCGTCGCCTTGCCTGCGGGGGCGCAGATCGTGTCCGACATGGCGCGGATGCCGCATGCCATTCTGACGGGTGTGGGTTTTTGGGGGCCGGGGTGATCTTTCGCGAGGGGGCCAGCGTGCAGGGGCTGACGACGGCGGCGTCGTTGTGGCTGACGGCGGCGCTGGGCATCGTGCTGGGCGCGGGGCTGATCGAACTGGCCGCCCTGAGCACGGGGTTTGCGCTGATCGTGCTGGTCTTGCTGCGGGCATTGCAGCGCCTGATGCCGCCCCGGCGCGAGTTTCGGATTGAGGTGGCGGTGGCAGAGGCGAGCCCGTGGGACGGTGCCGCCCTGACGGCGATCCTGTCGGCCCAGGACCTGAAGGTTGGATCGCTGGCCGTTCAGCAAGACAGCGACAGGGCGCAGCGGTGCTATACTCTGCTGGCCTTTGCGCAGACCAGGGCCATCGACTGCGACCACATCTTTCGGGCGCTGAGCGGGGGTGAGGGGATCGTCGGCGTGGCGGTGGTGCCGCTGCTGAACGATCCGACCGCGACCAAGTGACGCCCGCAAGGGAACGCAAGGCCGGGGTGCGGGGTTGAGAGAGACGCGCTTGCCCTGCGGCCCAAAGGTGCGTCATCCCGAAAACCCAGAAAGGCACCCCCTTGTCAGCCCCCCAAACCAATATCGAGAAACAGAAAAAGCGGCACCGTGGACCGCTGATCGGCATGGCCTTCGTGGTGATGGTTGCCGTCCCCTTGTTCCTGCTGTGGTTCGCGCCCGAGGAGGAGGAGGGCGTTGACCCGGAAATGGTGGAGCCCCTGCCGACCGAAGGCACAACGCCGCCGACCGAGGGCATAGCGCCACCCACCGAGGGAACCCCGGCACCGCCGACCGAGGGCACGACGCCGCCGCCGCCCGCCCCTTGACCGCCCGCCCCCGGGTCGCCCGGCGTTCGGGTCAGCGCGTCGGGCTGACCTTCCCATCGGTGGGGGCGTACCAGTGGGCGGCAGTGCTGATCTGATCTTCGGTCAGATCACGGACCGCCTCGCGCATCAGATCGACATA
>CAMBWO010000298.1 GCA_945871285.1 Pseudorhodobacter antarcticus
CATCGGCATCACGCCCCTGTTGAAACTCCGCCCCTCGGCCCTGTCAGGCGGCGACATGCAGCGTGTCGCCATCGGCCGCGCCCTTGTCCGCCGCCCCAAGGCCCTGCTGATGGACGAACCCATCGGCGCGCTGGATGCCAAGCTGCGCGAACAGATGCGGGTCGAGTTGAAACGCCTGCACCTCGAAAACGGCTCGACCTCGATCTATGTCACCCATGATCAGGTCGAGGCGATGAGCCTCGCCGATACCGTGGTCGTCATGCATGACGGCGTGCTGCAACAGGTGGGTTCCCCGTCGCAGGTCTACCTGCACCCCGCCAACCTGTTCGTCGCCCAATTCATCGGCTCGCCCGTGATGAACATTGCCGACGCGACCCTGACGCAGGACGCAGGTCAGGCCGCCGTGGTGCTGCACGGCCAACCCTTTGCCCTGCCAACCGAAATCCTGAACAAGGTCGCCGCCAAATCGCCAAAGGATATCGCCCTTGGCATCCGCCCCGAAGGCATCCACCTGTCCCACCATGAAAGCCCCGGCGCCCGCGCCCTGCCCGTGCACCTGATCCAACCCTACGGCCCGTTCGACATCATCGACCTCCAGGTCGGCACCCAGACCCTGCGCGCCCGCACCGAAAGCGGCTTTGTCGCCGCCAAGGGCCAGACCGTCTGGGCCAGCCTCGACGCCACCCAAGCCCATTTCTTTGACAAAACGACGGGCGCCTCGCTCGGGATCAGGTTGGCATAACCATGGCGCGCATCGAACTGGAAAACGTCTCCAAGGTTTTCGGCACCCATACGGCGGTCGAGGATCTGGATCTGGACATCGCCGATGGCGAGTTCTTTGTCCTCCTCGGCCCCACCGGCGCGGGCAAGACCACGACCCTGCGCCTGATCGCCGGTCTGGAACAACCCACCACCGGCCATATCCGCATCAACGGCGACCGGGTGAACGACTGGACCCCGTCACAGCGCGACGTGGCGCTGGTGTTGCAGCAATACTCGCTCTACCCGCGCCTGACCGTGCGGGAAAACCTGGCCTTCCCCCTGCGCTCGAAAATCCGCGCCGCGAGTGAGGCGCATATCGCCGACCGCATCGCCTATGCCGCCCGCACCCTGCGCATCGAACACCTGCTGGACCGCAAGACGGACCGTCTGTCGGGTGGCGAGATGCAGCGCGTCTCGATCGGCCGCGCCATCGTCCGCGAACCCCATGTGTTCTTGATGGACGAACCCCTGTCCAACCTTGACGCCAAGCTGCGCGAGGCGATGCGGAGCGAGCTGAAAGACCTGCAAATGCGCATCGGCACGACATTTTTGTTCGTCACCCATGATCAGGTCGAGGCGATGACGATGGGCGACCGCATGGGCGTGCTGAACAAGGGCCGCATCGAACAGCTTGGCACGCCCCATGAAATCTACCGCAACCCGCGCAACACCTTTGTCGCGGGCTTCGTCGGCTCACCCGCGATCAACCTGATGGACGGCACCATCGCAGGCGGCCGCGCCGTGATCACCCCCGGCACCTTTGAACTGCCCCTGACCACTGGCGCCCCCGGCGATGTCACCTTCGGCATCCGCCCTGAGGATTTGCAGATCACCCAAGGCGCCCCCGTCGCCGCGGTGGTGCATGACGTCGAAAACCACGGCACCGAACAGGTCGTCACCCTGCGCGTGGGGGCGTCGCATCTGCGCGCTTCGGTCCCCGCGCAACTGGTGATCAAGGTCGAGGAACAGGTGCGCTTTGGCTGGACAGCGGACCGTGTGATGGTCTTTGATCGCCACAGCGGATTGAACATTGGACGGTCAAGCTGACCGCAAACATTGCTTGGGAGGGCATAATGTCATCGCAGACCAACAACTACCCCAAACTCCACAACGCCGCCTGGCCCGGCATCGTGGGCAAGGGCGCCCCTGACAGCGAACCGATCATCGCACTGGACACCCTGCTGCGCCTGACCGCCAATGCCCGCGCCGGGGACCAGAAATTCGACGGCATCGACCTGTTCGTGACCGCCCCCCATTTCGACATCGACGCAGACGCAGGCGAGGTGCGGCGCATGTCGGACCATATCGCGAGCTTTGGCCTCAAGGTCGGCTCTTTCGTCGCCCCCATCTGGGGTGGCGCGGGCGGCGGGTCCGCCATGGGCAGCGCCGATGACCGCGCCCGTTTCCTGACCCAGGTCCGCAAAGCCTGCGCCATCGGCCAGCAGATGCGCGAGATCGGCATCCGCCCGACCGGCGGCATCCGCGTCGACAGTTCCACCGGCGTCGGTGATTGGGACAAGGACCCCGTCGGCGGCACCAAGCTGATCGCCGAAACCTTCCGCGAGGCCGGGCGCATCGCGCAAGACCACGGCGAAATCATCGTGGCCGAGGGTGAGATTTGCTGGGGCGGCATGCATTCCTGGCGCGAGAACGTCCGCCTGCTGGAAATGGTCGGCATGCCTGGCACCGTCGGCTATCAGGCCGACATGGCCCATTCCATGCTGTTCGTCCTGGGTGCCAATGCCGAACAGGACCGCCTGCTGCCCGCTGATTTCGACTGGTCCGACAAGGCCGCGCTCGATGCCGCCTACAAACAGGTGGCCGATGCCCTGCGGCCCTGGGCGCTTGATTTCCACGTCGCCCAGAATGACGGCACCACGTTTGGGTCGGGCGACCATGAGAAAACCGGGCGGCATTGCCAGATCGACGACCCGAATGGCCGTCTGGATGTGGTCAAACACGCTGGCTACTGGCTGCGCGACAATGGCACCCTGACGAAAAAGATGCGCCACATCTGCTGGGACGGCTGCATGTTCCCCAATGCGGTGATGGAATCTCAGGAAACATGGAACAAGATTCTGGGCGCCATGGTCGCCGTGCGCGATGCGCATGGCTGGGTGGAGTAAGCGAAGATGGCAAAAACCCTGAACGTCGGCATGGTCGGCTACGGCTTCATGGCCCGCGCCCATTCGAATGCCTGGTCCAACGTCTCGCATTTCTTCGACACCGGCTACCGCCCGGTCCTGAAAGCCGTCGCCGCCCGCAACACCGAAAAGGCCAGCGGTTTCGCGGGGATGTGGGGTTACGCCCGTGTCGAAAACGACTGGCGCAAGCTGGTCGAGGCCCGCGACATCGACGTGATCGACGTCTGCGTCCCCAACGACCTGCACGCCGAAATCTCCATCGCCGCCGCCAAGGCGGGCAAGATGGTGACCTGCGAAAAACCCCTCGCCCGCACCGCCGCCGAGGCGATGCCGATGATCGACGCGGTCGAGGCGGCAGGTGTGCCGAACATGGTCTGGTACAACTACCGCCGGGTCCCCGCCGTGATGCTGGTCAAGCATCTGGTCGAAAGCGGTCGCTTGGGGAAAATCTTCCACTACCGCGCCAAGTTCCTGCAAGACTGGACGATTTCGCCTGACGTCCCGCAGGGCGGGGCTGGCACTTGGCGGCTGGATGTCGATGCGGCAGGCTCGGGCGTGACGGGCGATCTGCTGGCCCATTGCCTTGACACCGCGATGTGGATCAACGGCGGCATCTCCTCGCTGACCGCGATGACCGAAACCTTCGTCAAGGAACGCAAGCACGCCGAAACTGGCAAGGTCCAATCGGTCGGCATCGACGACGCCGCCGCCGTGCTGACCCGCTTTGCCAACGGCTCGCTTGGCACCTTTGAATCCACCCGCTATGCCCGTGGCCACAAGGCGGCCTATACGCTGGAAATCAATGGCGAAAAGGGGTCGCTGTCGTGGGATTTGCACGACCTGAACCGTCTGCAATTCTTTGACCACAGCATCGAAGGTCAGTTGCGCGGCTGGACCAACATTCTGGTGACGGACGGCGACCACCCCTACCTTGGCAAGTGGTGGGTGCCGGGGCTGATCATCGGCTATGAACACTCCTTCACCCATCAAGTGGCCGATTTCCTGACCGGCCTTGCCACCGGCAAACCCGCCGCCCCCAGCTTCCGCGAGGCGCTGCCCGCCAATCAGGTCTGCGATGCCATCATCGCCTCTGGGCAATCCGGCCAGTGGGTGAGCCTATGAAACTGGGCTTCAACCTGCTTTTATGGACCATCCACGCCACGGATGACCACCTGCCCATCATGCAGGACCTGAAAGACACCGGCTATGACGGCGTCGAAATCCCGATGTTCATGGGCGACCCCGCCCATTTCCGCGCCCTTGGGGCCCGGATTGCCGATATGGGCCTGCAAGCCACCGGGATTGGCGTCATGCCCGGTGGCGGCAAAAGCTGCATCTCGCCCGTTGCGGCGGAACGCGCGGCGGCACTCGACCATATCAAATGGCTGATCGACTGCACCCATGCCTTGGGCGGCAAACTCTGCTCCGGCCCGTTTCACCAACCCTTGGGCGAGTTTTCCGGCCTGCCCCCGCAGCCCGACGAGTTGGCCCGTCTGGCCGAGGTGCACAAATCCGCCGCCCGTTATGCCGCCTCAGCGGGCATCACCCTGGCCGTCGAACCCCTGAACCGGTTCGAATGCTATATCCTGAACACCGCCGCCGCCGCGACGGCCCTGGCCGCGCAGGTGAACGAGCCGAACTACGGCTATCTCTACGACACCTTCCACTTCAACATCGAGGAAAACTCGGTCGCGGGCGTGATCGCCCCCACCGCCCACGCCATCAAACACGTCCACATCTCGGACAACACCCGCGGTGTCCCCGGCAATGGCCATATCGACTTTGCTGCCGTCTTTCGCGAACTGCGCCGCGCAAACTATGACGGCTGGATGACGGTCGAGGCGTTTGGCTCCGCCCTGCCCGACCTGGCCGCCGCCACCAAGATCTGGCGCCCGCTGTTTGACAGCCCCGCCGCCGTCTACCAAGGCGCCTACCGCCTGATGCGCGATGGTTGGGACCGTGCAATCCCGTCGTAAAGGTGCCGCCTCAGCCGCCCTGCATATAGGGCAGCAGGACAACCTCTGACTCCGGTTTGATCGGGGCGAACCAGGCGTCCTTATAGACCAGCCCGTCAATCGCAACCGACACACCCCGGTCGATCTGCGGTTTCATGCCGGGATACTGCTCGACCAACCGGTCGAGCAGTTCCTTGAAATTTCGCGCCTCGACCTCGACCTGGGCACGCCCTTCGGCATGCGCCCGCATCGAGCCGAAGAGCGTCACCATGACCATCTCAGCCGCCAGACAGCGCCTGAAGGATGCGGGGCGGCGACATCGGCAGGCTGTTCAGCCGCATCCCGATGGCACGGGCAACCGCGTTCGATACGGCCGCCAGCGGCGGCACGATCGGCGTTTCCCCCACACCGCGCACACCGTAGGGGTGGCCGGGGTTCGGGATTTCCAGGATCACCGTGTCGATCCGTGGCAAGTCAGACGCCACCGGGATGCGTTAATCAAGGAAGCCCGCGTTTTGCAGGCGGCCATCCGCGCCATAGATATACTCCTCATTCAGCGCCCAGCCGATGCCCTGCACGGCACCGCCCTGCATCTGCCCCTCG
>CAMBWO010000299.1 GCA_945871285.1 Pseudorhodobacter antarcticus
AGGCCGATGCCGGGGCGGGTCAGGTCGAAGTGATAGGCGGGGCCAAGCAGGATGCCGCCGGTGGCCGCAAAGGAGCGGGGCAGGCCGGTGCCATCGGTCATGGCGCGGAAGTTGGCCAGTTGCAGGGCATTGAGGCCGTGGTCGGGGTCGTCGGCGCAGGCGAGGTGGGACATCAGCAGTTCAGGCGAGGCGTCGAGGACATAGGGGGCGATCGCCTCCCATTCCGCCTCTTCCATGCCAAGGCGGTTCATGCCGGTGTCGAGTTGGACGCCGAAGGCGTGGCCGGACAGGCCTTCGAGATGGCGTGTCACCTGATCGAGCGAGTTCAGCATGGGCGTCAGGTCGGCGTCGCGGATCAGGGCTGTGTCGGGGGCCATGTGGCCAGACAGGATGTTGATCTGGGGGCCAGGGCCGAGGGCGGTGCGGGCGTCGGCGCCTTCTTCGGCGGTTGCCACAAAGAATCGGCGGGCGCCGGCGGTGGCGAGGCATTGCACGACGGGACCGAGGCCGAGGCCGTAGGCGTCGGCCTTGACCACCCCGGCGGTCTGGACACCCGAGGCGGAGGCGCGGTCGAGGGCGCGCCAGTTGGTGGCGATGGCGTCGAGGTCGATGGAGAGGATGGGGCTGGCCATGGGGTGGGTTTTGACAGGCGGGCGGGCGGGGTCAAGGGGAAATGTGACCCAAGGCAGGGGGCGGTCGTCGCGGGCCTCGAGCCCCCGCCAACCGCTGTGGTGCGGGGTGTGGGGGGTGTCCACGCGTGGACATTTTAGATTGTGTCGTTATATCAGAGGGTTGCTGTTTTCTGTTAACCGGATGGAAAGGATTTGCTGGACCAGCAGGAGGCCGCCAGCCGGGCCTGGCGTCAGCATGATCTGGTTCTTTGGGGTCAACAGGTTATGTGCGGCGCTTGCGACAGAGCCATCGGCCCGGCCCCCGGCGCGGGGGCGTGGTGTTGCGGCAGACGCCGGGCAAGAGGGGGCGGGCGAATGCCGCGCCGCCAGTCCGGGCAATGTCGCTGCCGTCGATGTTCGTGAGATCGCGGGCGATTGTGCCATGTGCCGTCCTTGGCCAAGGGCACGCTTGGACGGGGCGGCGGCATGATGCAAAACGTCAGGCGATGGGGTGCCACCCGAGACGCCAGAGCCCGCGCCTGCGGTGACGGCGGCGCAGGGAGGCAGAGACTGCGGAGCGCGCCGCCTGTGCCGGGGTCAGGCCAGGCGCTGGACGAGCAGTTTGTCGATGCGGCGGCCATCCAGATCGACGACCTCGATCCGCCAGCCGGCCAGGGTCAGATGCGCCCCGACATCGGGCAGGTGGCCCATCTTGTCGAGGAGCAGGCCCGCCACGGTTTCATAATCGCGTTCCTCGGCCAGGGTCAGGCCGATGCGATCGGCGAATTCGTCCACCGGCATCCAGCCCGCCACCAGCAGGCTGCCGTCGTCACGCACCACGATTTTGGGTTCGGTGTCGCTGGCATCGAAGAAGTCGCCGGTGATCGCCTCGAGCACGTCCATCGCGGTGATGATGCCCTGGAAATGGCCGTATTCGTCATAGACCAGCAGCATATGGGCGGGAGACAGGCGGATCTGGTCGATCACGTCCAGCGCCGAGAGGCTGTCGAGCACGGTGGGGGCGGGGATGAGCAGGGTGCGCAGGTCGGGCGCATCGGATTTGACGCGGTGATCCAGAAAATCGCGTGAGGACAGCACGCCGATGATGTGGTCGGTGTGCCCCTCCCACACCGGCAGGCGGGAGCGGCCGGTGTCCCGAAAGCGGCGGACGATGGCGGCGGGGCTGTCGGACAGGTTGACCAGTTCGACCTCATGCCGGGGGGTCATCAGGCCGCGGGCCGAGCGGTCGGCCACGCGCATCACGCCGGCGATCATTTCGGTTTCGGCCTGTTCCATCACCCCGGCGGAGGTGGCCTCGGAGATGACGAGCTTGACCTCCTCATCCGTCATGTTGTTTTCGGTGGCGCCGGATTGGCCAAGGGCCGCGAGCAGCAGTTTGCCCGAACGGTCCAACAGCCAGATCAGGGGGGCGGCGACGAGGGCGATCACGCGCATCATGGGGGCGACGCGGGCGGCGACGGCTTCGGGGGCACGGAGCGCGATTTGCTTGGGCACCAGTTCGCCGATGATCAGCGACAGGTAGGTGATGGCGACGACGACGCCGCCGACGCCCAGGGTTTCGGACAGGTTTTCGGTCAGGCCATAAGATTGCAGGGTGGACGACAGCCGGACGCCCAGCGTGGCGCCGGAAATCGCGCCGGACAGGACACCGACGAGGGTGATGCCGATCTGGACCGAGGACAGGAAGCGGCCCGGATCTGCGGCCAGGCGCAGGGCGATGCGGGCGCCGTTGCTGCCCTGATCCGCCATCACCTTGAGCCGGGCGGTGCGGGCCGAGACGATGGCGAGTTCCGACATCGACAACAGGCCGTTGATCAGGGTGAGAAGGACGACGGTCGCGAGTTCAAGATACATCAGGAGCCTTTATGGGGGCGGGGGAAGACAGGGTGTTCGCATGTCGCGCGGTCAGGAGCAAGTTGGCGAGGGGTGGATCGGCGGCAATCACCTGGATCAAGCCGATATGTTTGGGGCGTCACGCCCCGATGGCCCGGTCGAGATGGGTATAGCCGCCGTCGACGAACAGCCATTGGCCGGTGGTATGGGCAGAGCGGGGGGACAGGGCGAACACGGTGGTTGCGGCGATTTCATGGTCGTGGGTCATGCGGTGGCCGAGCGGAATGCGGGCGGTGATGGTGGCCAGTTGGGCGGCGGGATCGGGGAAGGATTTCAGCCATTCGGCATACATGGGGGTCATCACCTCGGCCGGGATCACGGCATTGACGCGGACGCCCCAGGGGGCGAGGGCGGCGGCCCATTCGCGGGTCAGGCCCAGTTGGGCGGCCTTGGCCGCGACATAGGCCGAGGTTTGGCCCTGGCCGGTGATGGCCGTCTTGGAGGAGATGTTCACGATGGCGCCGGAGGAGGCTTTGATATCGTCCTGCAAGAGGTGCAGCAGGGTATAGTAATGCATCAGGTTCTGGTCGAGCGAGGCGCGAAAGGCGGCGGGGCCGGCGTCAAGGCCCACGCCATCGTTGCGGCCGGCGTTGTTGACAAGGCCGTAGATCGGGCCAAGGCGGGTGCGGGCCTCGGCTATGGCGGCGGTGCAATCGTCGTCGCGGGACAGGTCGGCCTGGATCCAGATGGCGCGGGGGCAAAGGGTGGTCAGGCGGGTCAGGAAGGCCGCGTCGGGGGCGCGGCGGGCGAGGATGACGGGGATCGCCCCCTCGGCCGCCAGTTCCAGCGAGATCGCGCTGCCGATGCCGGAGCCGCCGCCGGTGACGATGACGGGTTTGTCGGTGAGGTGCAGGTCCATTTGGGGCTCCGGGGTTCAGGGTTGCGGCATCGTGACCGGGGGAAAGCCGCTTGCCAAGGGGGTGTGGTGCTTGTGCCGGGGGGCGGTATGGGGAAAGGCTGGGGCAACACGAGGAGGCAAGCCGATGTCAGATCACGATCACGATCACAACCCGGATGTGCTGTGGACGGCGCTGACGGTGGCGGGGCTGGCGGTGGCGCTGGTGGATCGGTTTGGCGTGGCGCTGCCGCAGGGGGTGGTTTGGGGCGGGTTGGGGCTGGCTTATCTTGCGGGCGGGGTTCCGGCGGGGTGGGTTGCAGTGAAGGAGCTGTTTGGCCGGGGGCGGCTGGACATTGATTTGCTGATGGTGATTGCGGCGGGGGCGGCGGCCTCGGTCGGGGCGGCGCTGGAGGGGGCGGTGCTGCTGGCGCTGTTCTCGATTTCGGGCACGCTGGAGCATCGGGCGATGGGGCGGGCCAGGCGGGCGGTCGAGGCGCTGATGGCGCTGCGGCCCGATACGGCGTTGCGGGTGGGCCCGGGGGGGATTGAGGAGGTGGCGGTAGGGGCCGTCGTGGTGGGCGACCGGCTGGTGTTGCGGCCGGGGGCGCGGGTGCCGGTGGATGGGCGGCTGGTCGAGGGCCTGGGTGAGGTGGACGAAAGCACGATCACCGGCGAGGCGGAGCCGGTCAAGAAGGGTCCCGGCGATCTGGTGCATGAGGCGACGGTCAACCTGAACGGCGTCCTGACGATGGAGGTGGTGCGCGCCCTGGCCGACAGCACGGTGGCGCGGATGATCCGGCTGGTGACGGAAGCGCAGGGGATGAAGGCGCCGTCGGAGCGGTTTTCGGAGTGGTTCGGGGCAAGGTACACCGTGTTGGTGCTGGTGGGGTCGGTTGCGGTGTTTTTGGTGTTGCTGGGGTTGGGCTGGACCTTGCAGGCGGCGCTGTACCGGGCGGCGACGGTGCTGGTGGCGGCAAGCCCCTGTGCGGTGGTGATTTCGGTGCCGGCGGCGATTTTGTCGGCGCTGTCATCGGCGGCGCGGGGGGGCGTTTTGTTCAAGGGCGGGGCGGCGTTGGAGATGCTGGCGGAGGTCAGGGCCTTTGCCTTTGACAAGACCGGCACGCTGACCACGGGGCAGGCCGAGGTGACGGGGCTGAAGGCGCTGGACGGCGCGACCGAGGATGAGGTTCTGGCGCTGTTGGCCGGGATCGAGGCGCAATCCGAGCATCACATCGCGGGCGCGGTGCTGCGCCATGCGGTGGCGCGGGGGGTGGCGCCTGTCGTGGTGGGCGAGGTGCAAGCCTGGCCGAGCGAGGGGATCTCGGGGGTCGATGCGGTGGGGCCGGTCTGGGCGGGCAATGCGCGGATGGTGGCGCGGATGTCGGCGGACGGGGCGCATCACGGGTTGGCCGGCCTGCGCGGTGGCACCCAGACCGTGGTGCATCTGGGGCGCGGCACGCGGCTGATGGGGGCGGTGACGGTGGCGGATGCGCCACGCGCCTCGGCCGCCCGGGGGATTGCGGCGCTGCGGGCGGCGGGGGTTGAGGAGATCGTGATGATGACGGGCGACCGCCGCGAGGTGGCGCTGCGGATCGGGGGGGCGTTGGGGTTCAAGACGGCGGAGGTTTTTGCCGGGCTGTTGCCCGCCGACAAGGTGCAGCTGGTCGATGATCTGGCCGCCAAGGGGCGGGTCGCCTTTGTCGGCGACGGGGTCAACGACGCGGCGGCGCTGGCGCGGGCGGATGTCGGCATCGCGATGGGGGCGGCGGGCAGCGAGGTGGCGTTGCAGGCGGCGGAGGTGGCGCTGCTGAGCGAGGACATGGGGCGTCTGGCACTGGCCCACCGTCTGGCGCGGCGCACGGCCCGGATCATCAAGCAGAACCTGTTCTTTGCGATTGGGGCGATGGTGGTGCTGGTGATCGGTGGGTTGTTCTTTGAACTGCCCTTGCCGCTGGCGGTGATTGGCCATGAGGGCGGCACGTTGCTGGTGGTGTTGAACGGGTTGCGGTTGTTGCGGGACCCCATTCGCGTGATCTGATAGGGGGGCGGG
>CAMBWO010000300.1 GCA_945871285.1 Pseudorhodobacter antarcticus
GGGGAACGTCTGGTCGTGCTGCCCGGCAATCCCCGGATGTCGGCGATCTGGCGGCACATCACCGGCACCGCCCTGCCCCGGATGCCCTATGACGGCCCGCCCTGGCTGGACCCCGATGACATCCGCCTGATCGAGGATTGGATCGCCCAAGGCGCGAAAGACAGCGACGGAAATCCCGCTCCGATTCCGGTCGGGGCCGAGGTCCGGTTGCGCGGCGTGCTGACGGGTCCAAGCGCGATTGACGGGGCAGATTTCGTGGTGGACGGCAGCACAAGGGTCGATGATCGCCCCGGCCTTGGCGACGCGGCCGAAATGCGGGGCGAGGTGCAAGCCGATGGCACCGTGCGCGCCACGAGGTTAAGGGAGAGATGATGGACCTGCTGATCGCCGCGCTTTTGGGGCTGCTGGAGGGGTTGACCGAGTTCATCCCGGTCTCCTCGACCGGGCATCTGCTGTTGGCGGGGCATTTTCTGGGCTTTGAAAGCAGCGGCAAGACGTTTGAGGTGGTGATCCAGCTGGGTGCCGTTCTGGCCATCCTGACGCTGTATGGCGTCAAGGTGACGACGCTGCTGGTGGCCGCGGCACGAGGCGACAGCGTTGCCCTGCGCGGAGTGGTGTCCGTTCTGCTGGCCTTTTTGCCCGCCGTGGTCATCGGTTTGTTGGCGCATGATTTCATCAAGTCGGTGCTGTTTGAAACGCCAGCGCTGATTGCGGTGATGTTGATTCTGGGCGGTGTGGTCTTGTTGTTCGTCGACCGCCTCGCCCCCATGCCGATCCACACCGACGCGCTTGCCCTGCCGCTGCGCACGGCGCTGATCATCGGTCTGTGCCAGTGTCTGGCCATGGTGCCCGGCGTCTCGCGGTCCGGCGCCACCATCGTCGGCGCTCTGTTCCTGCGGGTCGAAAAACGCGCGGCGGCTGAGTTTTCCTTTTTGTTATCCCTGCCCACCATGGGCGCCGCCGTCGCCTATGACCTGTTCAAAAGTCGCGACCTGCTGGATTTTTCTGCACTGTCCGAAATCGCCATCGGCTTTGCCGTTGCGTTTGTCACAGCCGTCTTCGTGGTGAAATGGGTGCTGGACTATGTCGGCAAGCGCGGGTTCGCGCTGTTCGGCTGGTGGCGAATCATTGTGGGCGTGGTTGCCTTGGCGGCGCTTTGGTCGGGGTTTTAGGGAGATAGGGATTACGAACTGACCTATTATCCCCAAGAAACCCGGCTTTGCCCCCCCGCCCGGTAATAAATCCGACAAATAGGTAAATCATACTGACTTTTATTCTGCCCTGACCCAAGGTATCAAGCCGCTCCCGAAGCATGATATCCAAAGGTGCGCCATGGCCGTGCAACGCATGTTGAAATTCGTGACGCAGCCGAAAGAGACGCCCGAAAAGCGCCCCGCCACCCTGCGGTCCGAGGATTTTCACGAGATTTACCGCCAGTTTGCGGCCGACAAGGCCGCCGAACAGGCCGGCCGGTGCAGCCAGTGCGGCGTGCCCTATTGCCAGACCCACTGCCCCCTGCACAACAACATCCCCGACTGGCTGCGCATGACCGCCGAGGGCCGGATGCAAGAGGCGTATGAGCTGTCGCAGGCCACCAACACCTTCCCTGAAATCTGCGGCCGCATCTGCCCGCAAGACCGGCTGTGCGAAGGCAATTGCGTGATCGAACAATCCGGCCACGGCACCGTGACCATTGGCGCGGTCGAGAAATACCTGACCGACCTGGCCTGGGAAAACGGCTGGGTCAAACCGATCAAACCGCACCATGAACGCGCCGAAAGCGTGGGCATCATCGGCGCGGGTCCGGGTGGCCTGGCCGCCGCCGACGTGCTGCGCCGTCAGGGCGTGCAGGTCACCGTCTATGACCGCTATGACCGCGCCGGTGGGTTGCTGACCTATGGCATCCCCGGGTTCAAGCTGGAAAAGCCGGTGGTCATGCAGCGCATCGAACAGCTGGCACTGGCGGGCGTCACCTTTGTGCTGAACTGCAAGGTGGGCGAGGATCTGTCCTTTGACGCGATCCGTGGCCAACATGATGCCGTGCTTATCGCGACCGGGGTCTACAAATCGCGCGACATCGCCGCCCCCGGTGTGGGGGCGCGTGGTGTGGTGCGGGCGTTGGACTATCTGACCGCCAGCAATCGCAAGAGCTTTGGCGATGATGTCGAGGAGTTTGATTCGGGCGAACTCAACGCTCTGGGCAAGCGCGTCGTCGTCATCGGCGGCGGCGACACCGCGATGGACTGTGTGCGCACCGCCATCCGTCAGGGTGCGCTGTCCGTCAAATGCCTGTATCGCCGCGACAAGGCCAACATGCCGGGATCGCAGCGCGAGGTGCAAAATGCCGAGGAGGAGGGCGTCGATTTCGTCTGGCTGACCGCGCCCAAGGGTTTCACTGGCGGCGCTGTCGTCGATGGCGTGATCGTGCAGCGGATGCGGCTGGGGGACCCCGACGTATCGGGGCGCCAAAGCCCTGAAGTGATTGCCGATGCCGACTATGTCGAGCCCGCCGATCTGGTGGTGCAGGCGCTGGGTTTCGAACCCGAGGACATCCCGACCCTTTGGGGCGTCAAGGATCTGGCCGTCACCCGTTGGGGCACGATCAAGGCCGATTTCCGCAGCCACGCCACCTCGCTGCCCGGTGTCTATGCGGCGGGCGACATCGTGCGCGGCGCCAGCCTTGTCGTCTGGGCCATCCGCGATGGGCGCGAGGCCGCCGAGTCGATCCTGTCCTATCTGGCGCAGCCCGCCTCGGTCGCGGCAGAGTGACTTTGACCGACGCGGCAATGCGGCTAGTCTTGGCCCTGCCACCCGGCTGAAATGCGAAATGCGGTCAGAACGCTGACCCAAGTTGGAGATTGCCCATGCGGACCGCCCTGCTGATTGCCCTGACCCTGTCTGCCACCCCCGCAGTGGCCGGCACCTTTCTGGCCCCCAAAGGCTGCACCGCCACCCTGACCGTGCAATCGCGCGGCTGCACGGTGTCGCATTTTTACACCTGCGAGGCCGACCCCAAGGGCAACCAATGGCGTGCCGATTTCGGGCTGGAAGGCCAGTTTTATCAGTCGATGATCGACAGCGAGACGCAGTGGCTGGAAAGCTATGAGATGGAAGGTTCCGGCAACCCCGTCACCAAGGAAACGCTGGACCCCAACCCCAAGGACCCGGCCTCGCTGTCCGGGCTGATCGAGACGGGCATCGACACCTTTGATTTCAACCTGACCAAGGACAATGGCGAAAAGACCCATGTCACCGGGTTTGACCAGTTGACCGGCAAGACCGCCGTGATCGACGGTTTCACCCTGCGCCAGACCGAATACGAATACACCCAGACCGATGAGGCCGGCACCGTCCTGCGCCATTCCAAGGGCCGCGAATACATATCCGAGGACATCCGCAGCTTCTTTTCCGGGTCGTCCGACTGGCAATCCGAGGATGGCACCTGGATCACCGTCGAGGGCGCCCCGATTTCCTTCATGAAACCCGGCGAGCCCGGCTTTGGTTCGACCATCCCGCTGTTTGAATGCGATGACCAGATGTCGTCGCTTTCCCTGTTGCAAGGACCCCGCACATGACCACCTATGACGCCGCCTGGGTTGCCGCCGAAGAAGCCAAGCGCGCCTATATGGACAAGCACAGCCTGTACAAGGCCGAGGATGAACATTCGTCTTGCGGCGTGGGTCTGGTCGTGTCCATCTCGGGCAAGCCGTCGCGCAAGGTCGTCGAAAACGGCATCAACGCGCTGAAGGCGGTCTGGCACCGTGGTGCTGTCGATGCCGATGGCAAGACCGGCGACGGCGCGGGCATCCATGTGCAGATCCCGGTCAAGTTTTTCTACGACCAGGTCCGCCGCACCGGCCACGAACCCGACATGACCAAGCTGATTGCAGTCGGTCAGGTCTTTTTGCCCCGCACCGACTTTGGCGCGCAGGAACGCTGCCGGACCATCGTTGAATCTGAAGTCCTGCGGATGGGCCATTACATCTATGGCTGGCGTCACGTGCCCGTCGACGTGTCCGTTCTGGGCGACAAGGCCAACGCGACCCGGCCTGAGATTGAGCAAATCCTGATCCGCTGCGAAAACGGTGCCGATGCCGAACAGTTCGAACGTGAGCTGTACATCATCCGCCGCCGCATCGAAAAGGCCGCCATGGCCGCGCAGATCCAGGGGGTTTACCTGTGTTCGCTGTCCTGCCGGTCGATCATCTACAAGGGCATGATGCTGGCCGAACAGGTCGCGACCTTTTACCCCGACCTGATGGACGAACGGTTTGAATCGGCCTTTGCCATCTATCACCAGCGCTATTCCACCAACACCTTCCCGCAGTGGTGGCTTGCGCAACCCTTCCGCATGCTGGCCCATAACGGCGAGATCAACACGCTCAAGGGCAACATCAACTGGATGAAATCCCACGAAATCCGCATGGCCTCCGCCAACTTTGGCGACGCGGCCGAGGATATCAAACCGATCATCCCGGCGGCGACATCGGACTCGGGCGCGCTGGATGCTGTGTTCGAGGTGCTGGTGCGCTCGGGCCGTTCCGCCCCCATGGCCAAGACCATGATGATCCCCGAGGCCTGGTCCAAGGCCACCACCAACATGCCCAAGGCCTGGGCCGACATGTATTCCTATTGCAACTCGGTCATCGAACCCTGGGACGGCCCCGCCGCCCTGGCCATGACCGATGGCCGCTGGGTTTGCGGGGGCCTCGACCGCAACGGTCTGCGCCCGATGCGCTATGTCATCACCGGTGACGGGCTGCTGATTGCAGGCTCCGAGGCGGGCATGGTCCCGGTGGACGAGGCGACGATCCGCGAAAAGGGCGCGCTTGGCCCGGGCCAGATGATTGCCGTCGACATGGTCGAGGGCAAGCTGTTCCATGACACCGAGCTGAAGAACAAACTCGCCGCCGCCCAGCCCTATGGCGAATGGGTCGGCAAGATTGTCGACCTGAACGAACTGCTGCGCGACGTGCCCGAAGCGGCGATGTTCACCGGCCCTGAGTTGCGCAAACGCCAGATCGCCGCCGGCTATACGCTGGAGGAGTTGGAGCAGGTTCTGGCCCCGATGGCCGAGGACGGCAAGGAAATGATCGCCTCGATGGGCGACGACACCCCCGCCGCCGTACTGTCCAGCCAATACCGCCCGCTTAGCCATTATTTCCGGCAAAACTTTAGCCAGGTCACCAACCCGCCCATCGACAGCTTGCGCGAAGGCCGGGTGATGTCGCTGAAGACCCGGTTCGGCAACCTGCGCAACGTGCTGGACGAAAACTCCAGCCAGACCGAGATTCTGGTGCTGGAATCGCCCTTCATCGCGAATGGTGAATTTGACGTTCTGGCGAAACGCTTTGGCGAGCAGATTGCCTTCATCGACTGCACCTATCCCGCCGACGCCGAACCCGACGA
>CAMBWO010000301.1 GCA_945871285.1 Pseudorhodobacter antarcticus
GGCATGTCGCGCAGGCGTTCCATGGCGCGGACGCCGATTTGCAGGTGGCGGCTGACTTGGGTCTTGTAGAACTGGGTAGCCATGCCGGGCAGTTTCAATTCGCCATGCAGGGGTTTGTCGGAGACGCACAGCAGGGTGCCATAGGGCACACGGAACCGGAAACCGTTGGCGGCGATGGTTGCGGATTCCATATCCAGCGCGATGGCGCGGGATTGCGACAGGCGGCGGACCGGGCCGGACTGGTCGCGCAGTTCCCAGTTGCGGTTGTCGATGGTGGCGACGGTGCCGGTGCGCATGATGCGTTTGAGTTCATAGCCATCGAGCTGGGTCACCTCGGCCACGGCATCCTGAAGGGCGATCTGAATCTCGGCCAGGGCGGGGATGGGCACCCAGATGGGCAGGTCGTCGTCCAGCACGTGATCCTCTCGCAGGTAGGCGTGGGCAAGGCAGAAGTCGCCAAGGGATTGCGAATTGCGCAAGCCGGCGCAGTGGCCCAGCATCAGCCAGGCATGGGGGCGCAGGACGGCGATGTGGTCGGTGGCGGTCTTGGCGTTGGAGGGGCCGACGCCGATGTTGACCAGGGTGATGCCGTTCCCGTCGGGCCGTTTCAGGTGATAGGTCGGCATCTGGGGCATCTTGCCTGAGGCGCGGATTTCCTGATCGGGGCGGGTGATCGAGGCGTTGCCGCCGGTGACGAATTCGGAATAGCCCATCGCGGGGTCGGCCAGGGCGGCGCGGGCGATCGCCTCGAACTCGTCCACATAGAACTGATAGTTGGTGAAGAGGACATAGTTCTGAAAGTGGATCGCGTCGGTGGCGGTATAATGCGACAGGCGCGAGAGGCTGTAATCGACCCGCTGGGCCGAAAAGGGGGCCAAGGGACGCGAGCCGTCGGGGTTGTGGGTGCGGGTGCCGTTGACGATGTCGTCATTGGTGGTGGCAAGGTCGGGCACGTCAAACACATCGCGCAGGGAGAAGTCGAGCGAGCCTTCCTGCGGCACGTGCAGTTCGGGTTTGCCCGCGACGGCGAAATGCACCGGGATCGGCGTGTCGGACAGGCCGATCTGCACGGGCACGCCGTGGTTTTCCATCAGCAGGCCGATCTGCTGGGTCAGGTAATTGCGGAACAGGTCGGGTCTTGTGATGGTGGTGGAATAGGTGCCGGGGCGGGCGACATGGCCAAAGGACAGACGGCTGTCGATCTTGTCATGGCTGGTCACGGTCAGGCGGATTTCGGGATAGAAGGCGCGGATCTGGGTCTGCGGCTTGCCCGTGGTCACGGTGGCCGAAAAGTGCCGGATCAGAAAGCTGGTCGCGTGGTCATAGAGGTGTTCCAGACGGGCGACCGCCTCGGCCGCATCGGTGAAGGTCATGGTATCCTGCGCGTCGGGCGTCAGGATCAGGTGTTTGTCATCGGTCATCTTGTCATCTTTGCAAATTTGATCGGGCATCTAAGGCCGAAGCAATGGGTCTGGCAAGTGACGACTTGATGAAGGTGTTTCAAACCGCCCCGTTTCAAACCGCCCGGAACAGCGCGACATAGGCGCGGTCGTCGGCATGGGTGGGGTCAAGGGCGCGGGCAGCCTGGCCGTAGACCTGCACGTCGATCATGTGCAGGTCGCGGATGCGGTTGGAGGTGGTCAGGGCGGCCAAGGCCGTGTCAAAGCCCTGCCCTGTCCAGACCCGCTGGTTGATGGACAGGGCGAACAGGGCGCCAGGCAGGGCGATATCCAGCATGTGGGGGAAGGCCACGGGGCCGACATGGCCTGCCGTGAAGGTGCCCGAGGAGGTGATGCCGTTGTAGCGGCGCGGCAGGGCGAGGGGCTGGGTGACATCGGCACGGTAAAGGCCGGAATAGAGCCGCTTTTTTGCCGCGACATCCAGCATGTCTTGCGAGAAGTCGAGGGCGTCGATGGGGGCGGTCAGGCCCATTTGGCGCAGGGAGGCCGCCAGCAGCCCGGTGCCTGCGCCCACGTCCAACACAGGCCCCTGCCCGCCCGCGGCCATGAAGGCGGCGGCGACATGGGCGGGCAAATTGTATTGCATGTCGGTGGCAAAGCCGCCGTCATAAGTGGCGGCCCAATCGCGATAGAGCGCCAGGGTGGCATCGGGGCCAGTCAGGGTGAGGGCGGCGTTGAGGTCGGTCATCATGCGCTTGCGGTTGGGGTGGGTTGCGGGGATAGTGCGGCCATGAACACGCTTTTGTCCATCGGTCACGGCTATTCGGCGCAAGCTTTGTCACGGCGGTTGATCCCGCAGGGGTGGCGCGTCATCGGCACCACACGCACGGCAGAGAAGGCCGCACGGCTGGCCGCGATGGGGGTGGAGCCGCTGATCTGGCCAGGCGATATTGCGCAGGCGGTGGAGGAGGCGACGCATGTGCTGACGAGCGTGGCGCCGGATGCGGGGGGCGATCCGGTGGTGCGGGCGTTGGGACCTGCGCTGGTGGCGGCCGGGCCGAAATGGGTGGGCTATCTGTCCACCACGGCGGTTTATGGTCATCACAACGGCGATTGGGTGGATGAGGGCACGGCGCTGACGCCCACTACGGCGCGGGGCGCCGCGCGGGTCAGGGCTGAACGGGAATGGGCGGCGCTGGGGTTGCCGTTGCACATATTCCGGCTGGCGGGGATTTATGGGCCGGGACGCGGGCCGTTTGAAAAGGTGCGGGACGGCACGGCACGGCGGATTTTCAAGCCGGGTCAGGTGTTCAGCCGCATCCATGTCGAGGATATCGCAGCGGTGCTGGAGGCGTCGCTGGCGCGGCCCAATCCGGGGGCGGTGTATAACGTGTGTGACGACGACCCGGCCTCGCCCGAGGATGTGCTGTCACTTGCGGCGCAGCTGCTCGGTCTGCCAGAGCCGCCGATGGTGGACTATGAGGACGCCGAGATGACGCCAATGGCGCGGTCATTTTACGCCGAGAACAAGCGGGTCCGGAATGACCGGATCAAGGTGGACCTGGGTGTGCGGCTGCAATTCCCGACCTACCGCGAGGGATTGGCGGGGTTGCTGGCGGCCGGGGGATAGGGCTGGCGGTGTCCGCAGGGCCACAGGTGGCGGCGGTAATTCTGGACTAAGCTGCCAAATGGGGACGCTTTGCGTTGCCTGCCCTTGAAGTGGGCACAAAGAACTCCACTTACGCAAGGTCAGCGACGGGCCCCTCTGACAGGCATGCAAGTGCTTGTGATGTCGGCGCTGAGTAACAGGGGCCTGTCACAACCTTGCGGCAGCCGCCTGTTGGACACAACAATATTGCCCAAGGGGGATACATGGATTTTCTATTCTACGAAGTGGTCAGCAAGCCGTTGTGGCTGTGGCTGATGTTTTTGGCGATCGTCGTTACGCTGATGATCTTTGACCTTGGCGTGTTGCACAAGGATGACCACGAGATTGGCGTCGCTGAAAGCCTGAAGCTGTCGGCGTTCTATATCGCCATAGCGGTGGCCTTTGGCGGCTATATCTGGTGGGCGTGGTCAACCGGCACCCTGGTCACGAGCGACGGAACGAACCCCGTCGCGAGCTATTTCCAAGGCTACATCATCGAGAAAGTACTCTCGATCGACAATGTGTTCGTGATTTCGCTGATCTTTGGTTATTTCGCAATCCCGCGAAAGTACCAGTATCGGGCGCTGGTCTGGGGAATCATCGGGGTGATCGTCCTGCGCGGCATCATGATTGCGGTGGGCGCGGAACTGGTGTCGAATTACAAGTGGATGACGCTGGTGTTTGCGGCCTTCCTGGCGTTTACCGGCATCAAGATGCTGTTCACGTCGGAGGGCGAGACAGACGTTTCCAAGAACCCGATGGTCAAGTTGGTGGCGCGGTTCCTGAATGTCACCAAAGAGT
This sequence comes from Pseudorhodobacter antarcticus, assembly GCA_945871285.1. Lineage (GTDB taxonomy): Bacteria > Pseudomonadota > Alphaproteobacteria > Rhodobacterales > Rhodobacteraceae > Stagnihabitans. The sequence goes on from CAMBWO010000301.1 coordinate 3,850, forward strand.
TGCATGGTCAGCGGTTCTTCGTGCGCCTGCCCAATCCCGATACCAACAAGATGATGCTGTACGCCACGCCGCTGTTCGTGGCGCTGGTGGTGATCAACTTTGCCGACGTGATCTTTGCGGTGGATTCGGTGCCGGCGATCTTTTTGATCACGACCGACACGTTCATCGTCTACACCGCGAACATCATGGCGATTTTGGGTCTGCGGGCGCTTTACTTTGCGCTGGCGGCGTTGGTGCACCGGTTCCACTATCTGAAATACGCCTTGGCGTTGGTGCTGGTGTTCATCGGGTTCAAGGGGTTTTACAGCTACTTCTTCGGCAAGTTCGACCCCTATCTGTCGCTGGCCATCACGATTGGCATCATCGCGTCGGGCATCTTCTATTCGCTGTGGAAGACCCGGCGGGTGCAGTTGGACGGATAAACGACGGCTATGGGAAAATCAGGCTGGCGGGTCACACCGCCAGCCTTTGGCATGTGCGGGGGGCCGTTTTCTGACGGTCTGAGGTTGTGTTGCGGCTGGTCTTGAGTAGGGTTCGGCGCAAATCAGTGGAACGGGACCCAGCATGACATTGCGCGACAAAGCGGCGAGATTCGTCGAGAACCAGACCATCACCAACGTCATCCTGGGGGTGATCCTGTTCAACGCCGGCTTGATGGGGCTGGAGACGTCGGACAGCGTGATGGCCGAGGTGGGCGGGCTGGTCCATTTTCTGGATGCGGTGTGTCTGGCGATTTTCATCGCGGAGCTGGGGTTGAAGCTGTTTGCCTATGGCGGGCGGTTCTTTGCCTCGGGGTGGAATGTGTTTGACATGGTGGTGGTGGGGATCGCGCTGGCGCCCGCGACTGGCGGGCTGTCGGTGCTGCGCGCGTTGCGGGTGATGCGGGTGCTGCGGGTGATCTCGATTTCCGCGCCGCTGCGGCGGGTGGTCGAGGGGTTCGTGCGGTCCCTGCCGGGGATGGCGTCGGTGTTCCTGCTGATGGGGATCATCTTCTACATCGCCGCCGTGATGGCGACGCAGCTCTATGGCGAGACGGTGCCGGAAAGGTTCGGCACGCTGGCCGGGGCGGCGCTGACGCTGTTTCAGGTGATGACGCTGGAGGGCTGGGCCGATGCGGTGCTGCGGCCGGTGATGGAGATTCACCCGACGGCGTGGCTGTTCTTTATCCCGTTCATTCTGGTGACGACCTTTGCCATCGTGAACCTGCTGGTCGGGTTGGTGGTGAATTCGATGCAAGAGGCGGCGGAGGCGGAGAAAGAGGTAGCCGAGAGCAAGTTCGAGGCCGAGGTGCTGAAGCGGTTGGCGGTGATCGAGGCGCGGTTGGCGAAGTAGTTCGCCCTTAACAACTCCGAAGCCATTGATTTCGTGCGTATAAGAGGTGGTTTTGTTCGCCATTTTCTGCAGGGTTTTGTATAATTTCGGCTGAAACCCTGCAATTTCGGTTCTGCCATGAAGCATCGTCCGCGCCCTCTGGAACAAGATGATCTGCTACGTCCGCGTCTGGTCGACCTGATCGATCTGCGGCACGAGTTGGTGAAGC
>CAMBWO010000302.1 GCA_945871285.1 Pseudorhodobacter antarcticus
ACGATCTTGGCGTAGGGATTGATCGACTTGATCCGGGCCTCGGCGGTGGCCACCGCTGCGGCATCCACCAGATCGACCTTGTTCAGAAGGATGATGTCGGCAAAGGCGATCTGCTCTGCCGCCTCATGTGCCTCATCCAGATGGGTGGAGAGGTTCACTGCATCCACAACCGTCACGATGGCATCAAGCCGGGTCTTCTCGGCCACGTCCTGATCGACATAGAAGGTCTGAGCAACGGGGGCGGGGTCGGCCATGCCGGTGGTTTCGATCAGGATGCCGTCGAAATCCTTGCGCTTCATCAGGCCCGCAAGAATGCGGATCAAGTCGCCGCGCACGGTGCAGCAGATGCAGCCGTTGTTCATCTCGAAGATCTCTTCGTCAGCGTCGATGACCAGTTCGTTGTCGATCCCGGTTTCGCCGAATTCGTTGATGATGACGGCGTATTTCTTGCCGTGGGGTTCCGTCAGGATGCGGTTCAGCAGCGTGGTCTTTCCGGCACCAAGAAAGCCGGTTAGCACTGTCACGGGGGTTTGGGCGTTCATGGGGTTACCTCAGTTGGACAGCGCAGCGGTCAGCTGCGACAGGTTGTGGCGCATCATTGCAAGGTAGGTGGCGGCGGGGCCTTCAGGACCGGACAGCGCGTCGGAATAGAGCGTGCCGCCGATGGCCGCGCCGGTCTCGGTGGCGATCTGGTCGAGCAGGCGGCGGTCGGCGATGTTTTCGACAAAGACCGCCGCGATCCCGGCATCCCGGATCTGGGTAATCAGTGCGGCCACATCCTGTGCGCTGGCCTCTGCCTCTGTCGAGACACCCTGCGGCGCGACGAAGGTCAGGCCGTAGTCGGCGGCGAAATAACCGAAGGCATCGTGCGAGGTGACGACCGTGCGGCGATCTTCCGGCAAGGCTGCCACGGCGGCGCGGATTTCAGCATCAAGCACGTCCAACTCGGCCAGATAGGCGGCGGCATTGGTGGCATAGGTCTCGGCCCCTGCGGGGTCGGCGGCGGCGAGCCCGCGTTCGATGTTGCCGACATAGAGCGCCACATTGGTCACGCTTTGCCAGGCATGCGGATCGAAGGCCCCATGATTGTGGCCCTCATGCCCGGCTTCCTCCTTGGCGTGGTCGTGGTTGTGCTCCTCGCCTTCGGCGTGTTCATGACCGTGGTCATGCCCTTCTTCCTCGGCGTGTTCCTCTTCGCCAAAGGCGATGGGCGCCACGCCATCGGCTGCGGTGACCAGCGCGGCTTGGGTGCCCGAAGCTTCGATCAGCCGGTCCATCCACCCTTCAAACCCCAGCCCGTTGGCGACAATGACCTGCGCACCCGCAACGGCCTGCGCATCGGCGGGCGCAGGTTGGAACACATGCGCGTCCCCGTCCGGGCCGACGAGAGTGATAACCTCGACCCGGTCACCGCCGACATTCGCGACGATGTCGCCAAGGATCGAAAAGGTAGCGATGACCTTCAGTTTCTCCTCGGCAAAGGCAGGGACGGCAAAGGCCAGTGCAGCGGCGGAGGCGAGCAGGAGGCGGCGAGTGATCATGGGGGTATCCTTTTCAGGCTTCAAGATGGGCGCGCGGCCAATAGCGGGCGGCAAGGCTGCCCGAGGGACCGAACGAGAGCGACAAGAGGTAAATGGTTCCGGCAGCGAGGATGATCGCCGGGCCCGATGGGAGCCCTGCGTGGTAGGAGGCCAACAGTCCGGCGACGGAGGAGACAGCCGCGACCGTGGCGGCGACCGCCAGCATCCCGCCGATGGAGTTGGCCCAGAACCGCGCGGCGGCGGCGGGCAGGATCATGATCCCCACGGCCATCAGCGTGCCAAGCGCCTGAAACCCCGCGACAAGGTTCAGGACCACAAGGCCAAGGAACAGGAAATGCACCGGCCCGCTCCACCGGCTGACCGAGGCGAGGAAACGCGGATCGGCGCATTCCAGCACCAGCGGGCGGAAGGCCAGCGCCAGCGCGACCAGCGTGAAGGTGGTGATCAAGCAAAGGAGCGTCAGTGCCGCATCGTCCAGCGCCAGGACCGTGCCGAACAGGACATGCATCAGGTCGACGTTCGATCCCTTCAGCGAGACGAGTAGCACGCCCAAGGCCAGCGAGATCAGGTAGAAGGCCGCAAGCGAGGCATCCTCGCGAAGGGCGGTAAAGCGGGCGACGGCCCCGGTCAGGACGGCCACGATCAGCCCGGCGGCCACCCCGCCGATGGTCATGGCACCGAGGTTCAGCCCGGCCACCAGATAGCCCACCGCCGCCCCGGGCAGGATCGCATGCGCCATGGCATCGCCCGTCAGGCTCATCCGGCGCAGAAGCAGGAACACGCCAACCGGCGTCGCCCCCAGCGAGATCGTGAGGCAGCCCAGAAGTGCGCGCTGCATGAATACAAAGTCGGCGAAGGGATCGATCAGCCAGCTCATGCGGCACCCCTTGTGGCCGGGCGGACGCAGACGTTGGCGGTGTCATCGAAAGCCTCGGACATCTGGCGGGCGCGGAACAGATTCTCGGCGGTCAAGACCGTGTCGGTTGCCCCATGCGCCACCTTTTCGCGCGCCAGCAGCAGGGTTTCAGGGAAATGCCTGCGCACCGCCTCGATGTCATGCAGCACGGCCAGCACGGTGCGCCCCTCACCATGCCAGCGCTGCACGACCGCCAGCAGGTCGGCGGCAGTCTTGGTGTCCAGCGCGGTGAAGGGTTCGTCCAGAAGGATCAACTCGGCGTCCTGTAATAAGAGCCGCGCGAACATCACGCGCTGCACTTGCCCCCCCGACAAGGCCGAGATGGGGCGTTGGTCGAACCCGGTAAGGCCCACGGCCGCCAGCGCTTCATCCACCCGTGCGGCATCCTTGCCGCTGACCCGACCAAAGGCACCAACGCGGTGCCACAGCCCCATGGCCACAAAGGCCCCGACGGCAATCGGAAAACTGCGGTCCACCTCGGAGAGTTGCGGCAGGTAGGCCAGCCGCGCCACCCTTCGGTCGATCCGGCCCTCCAGTGGCGCAAGCTCGCCGGTCAGGCCCTTCAGCAGCGTGGATTTCCCCGCGCCATTCGGCCCAACCACAGCAGTCAGGCTGCCCGGGGCCAGATCAAGGTCAAGGTGATGCACTGCAGGATGCCGGTCATAGCCCAGTGTCAGATCACGGATGCGCAATGCCATGTCAGCCCACCACCAGCCAGAGCCCGACCCACAGGGTGGCGGAGAGACCAAGGGCCAGCGTCAGCCGCAGGACCACGCCGGACAGGAGGAGGTCCTTCATGTCTGGCCCCCCGTGCAATCGCCGCAGCGGCCATGCACTTCGATGGTCTGGCGCGCCTCGGCAAATCCTTCGGCGGCGAGCCGCTGGTGCAGGCCTTCAAACACGCCCTGCGCCTCGACACTGCGGACCGCGCCGCAGTCATCGCAGATCGCCACCACCCCCGGCACGGGCGAGGTGACCACGGCCCAGGCACGCAACGTTTCGATCCTTTGCACGACGCCGGCCTCTTCCAGCCCCTTCAATGCGCGGTAAACCGTGGGGGGGGCCACTGCACCGCCATTGCGCTGCATCCGGCCAAGCAGCTGATAGGCCGTCATCGGGCCATTCGCCCCGCGCAAGAGGGCCAGAACTTCGGTCTCATTCGGGGTCAAAGCCGCGCCCATACCTGCCTCACAGGACCGTCGGGTTCGGCGCATCGCCGAAGACCGCGACTGGGTCGAACCGGCGTTCGGCCTCAGTGAACCGCAGCGGGCCACCGGCGGCGGGGCCGATAGGCACCTCACGGTAGAAGCAGGAACGGTATCCGACATGGCATGACGCGCCTGACCCAGCGACTGCGACCTCCAGCCAAATAGAATCCTGATCGTCGTCGATCCGCATCCTGACCACCATCTGCGTCAGGCCCGAGGTCGCACCCTTGTGCCAGACCGCCTGACGGGTCCGGCTGAAGTAATGCGCCTCGCCCGTCTCGATGGTCAGCCGCAACGCCTGATCGTTCATCCAGCCCAGCATCAGCACGGTGCCGTCCGCGGCATCGGTCGTCACGCAGGGCATGAGGCCATCCGCCGGAAAGCGCGGGGCCAGTGCAAGACCTTCCTCGACATCGAGGACAGACAGGCGGGGGGCGAAAGTGACGGTCATTGCGGCTTGCTTTCAGTGGAACAATAGCAGATATACGTTATAGTATAACATAACACAAGTCGAAGATGTCCCGAATTCCGCTGACCCTGATCACCGGCTACCTTGGCGCCGGAAAGACCACGCTTCTAAATGCGCTCCTGCGCGATGCGTCGGCAGGCCGCATCGCCGTTGTCGTCAACGAGTTTGGCGATGTGGGCCTTGACCACGACCTGATCATCGAGACGACCGAGGAAACGGTCCTTCTCTCCTCCGGCTGCATATGCTGCACGGTGCGCGGCGATCTGGTGCAGGCACTGGAAGGCCTCTTCGAAAAGCGCAGCGCCGGGAAGCTGGACTTCGACCGAATCGTCATCGAGACCACCGGCCTCGCCGATCCTGCGCCAATCCTGCACACCCTTATCGTGACGCCCGGTCTCGGCATGGCGCTGCGGATGGACGGGGTCATTACAGTCTGCGATGCAGTGAACGGCCCGGCCACGCTCGATGCCGGGTTCGAAAGCGTTCAGCAGGTGGCGATGGCGGATGTGCTGGTGCTGTCCAAGGCTGACCTCGTGACGCCAGCGCAAGCCGAGCGGTTCCGCGCCCGGCTTGGGGCCCTTGCCCCCGGCGCGCGCATCATCACTGCCACGCGCGGCGCGGTTCCCTTGACGGACCTCTTTGGCCACGGTGCCCCCGACATGAACGGCGCGCTGCCGGAAGCCGAGGCTTGGGTGAACACCCCGGCCTATGCACTGTCATCCTTGCCGCTTGCGCCCCTGGCAAAACCGCTGGTCCCCTTGTCAACCGGCCCAACTCATGGCCTTTTCGGGCTGGCGCAGGCAAAGGGGGCAAGCCTGATGGCCACCATTGCCCCGGCGGCCCGGCATGACGACCGTATCGCCTCGGTCTCGATGGTCTTCGATGACACGATCCATCCGATGATGCTGGACATCTGGATGGAAACCCTGATCGCTGCCCGTGGCCCCGACATCCTGCGCCTGAAGGCGGTGATCTGGGCCGACGGCTTTGACACGCCGTTTGTCATCCACGGCGTGCAGCATATCATCGACCCGCCCATTCGCCTTGCCCGCTGGTCGGGCGAGGATCGCAAAAGCCGCGTCGTCATCATCGGGCGCGATCTGCCGCGTGACGTGCTGCTCGAAAGCCTTGAGGTCCTGAAAACACGGCCGATGATGCAATCGCTTCCGACCTGAGGTGAACGTCCGCTTCAGTTGATACCTGCGATCAAGAATGAAAATGCGAACGACCGTTGTCCGCCC
>CAMBWO010000303.1 GCA_945871285.1 Pseudorhodobacter antarcticus
CAAAGGCAAAGGCAATCAGCATGAAGCGGTCCTATTCGGCGGGGGTTTGAGGGGTGTCGCTGGTCACGGCAAGGGCGGGGGGCAGCGGGCGGGTGCGAAAGGCGGCCCCCTTCCACCACAGTTTCAGCGCCTGCCAGTGGATCAGCGCCAGCACCCGGCGCGAGCCGAAGGGACGGCGCAAGCAGGCCGCAAGGATCGCGCCATTGGTCAGGACACGGCGCGAGCCGGTTAGTGTGGCGATCAGCCCGCCTGAGCCTGCGGAATAGTCGATCCAGATGCCGATGCGGTCGGCGCGGATGTCAAAGCGGAACACATAGCCGCCCGCGACCGGCTGGAACGGCGAGACATGCAGCAGCTTTTGCGCCGTAAGATGATCCTCGGGGGTGATCGGCCCCAGATCGACGCGGTGGCACAGATAGGAGTGGCGGTCGCCATAGGTGTTGGTCACCTCAGCCACCGCCACGCGCAGGGCGCCGGTGTCATCATGCACGAGCCAGAACGACACGGGGTTGAAGACATGGCCCAGAACGCGGGGCTGGGCCAGCAGGGTGATCTGGCCCGTGGGCAGTCCACGTTCGGCCAGCAAATCGCGCAGCCAGGCAGCACCGGTGCCGTGACCCGGCGCACCGCCATGGTCACTGTCGTGCAGCGAGGTCAGATTGGCGCGGTTGCGCGAAAACAGCGCGGGGCCGGTGGCGCGGTCGGGGTCCAGCATCACATAATCGACGCTGTAGCGGAAGGCGTTCGCCACCTCGCCCTTGCGGCCATGATAGGTCTGGCCGCGGATATGGTCGACCTGGGTCATGCGGCGGCCCGCAGGCTGATGGAATCGCGCAGGGCGGTGACGACGTCGACGGCGGTGGCAAAGCCGTCCTCGTGGAAACCGTGGCGCATCCACGCGCCGCAGAACCAGATGCCGTCCTGACCATTGATGCGGCGCAGCGTGCCTTGGGCGGCGATGGCGGCGGTGTCAAAGACCGGGTGGCGGAAGGTGGTCACATCATGGATCAGGTGTTCGGCAATCGCCCGGTTCGGGTTCAGCGTCACGAACAGCGGGTCATCCTTGGGGATGGGTTGCAGCGAGTTCATCCAGTAGGTCAGGTCGATGCGGTCGGGGCGCGGGCCTGCGGGTTCAGTATAGACCCAGCTGGCCCAGGCCTTGCGCGATTTCGGCATCTGGGCGCTGTCGGCATGCAGGACGGCCGTGTTGGATTGATAGCGCACGGCAGACAGCGCGGCGCGCTCCTCGGGCAGGGGGGACTCGAGCAGGCGCAGGGCGTCATCGGAATGGGTGGCAAAGACCACCTCGTCAAACAGCTCCCACTCGCCCCCAATGGCGCGGACAAGCACGCCCATCGCGGTGCGGCGGACACCCGCGATGGGCGTGGCGGTGCGGATATCGACGCCCTGCCGTGCCATGGCGGCCTGAAGCCGGGTCACATACTGGATCGAGCCACCCTGAATGGTGAACCACGGATGCTGGCCGGTGACGGACATCAGGGCGTGGTTTTGAAAGAAGCGGACCAGCGTTTCGGCCGGAAAATCAAGGACTCCAGCCGAGGGCGTGGACCAGATCGCCCCCGAGATCGGCAAGATATAGTAGTCGCGGAACCAGTCGCCGGTGCCCAGAGCGGCCAGCAGATCGCGCATCGTCATGCCGGGGGTGACGGTGGTTCCGGCCATCTTGTTGAAATGCAGGATGTCGCGCAGCATCCGCAGGAAGCGAGGCGACATGAGGTTCGACCGCTGGGCAAAGATTTGATCCAGCGTGGCGAGGGCGTATTCCAGCCACCCCCCGCCGATCGAGGCGCCAAAGCTCATCGAACTGGGCACGACGGGGACGTTGAGCTTGTCAAACAGGCCCAGCAGATGGGGATAGTTTACCTTGTTGAACACGATGAACCCGGTATCGACCGGCTGATCGCCGCGCTTGCCCGCCACGATCGTGCGGGCATGGCCGCCAAGGCGCGGATCCGCCTCGAACAGGACGACGGCATGATCTGTCGCCAGCAGATGGGCCGCCGCCATGCCGGAAATGCCCCCTCCGATGACAGCGATGCGGCGGGTCAGGGGGGAGGCTGTCTCGAAGGGCATTGCAGGTCCTTTGGTCGTTTTTAAACTTACGCATGGTGCGGCCGCTTGGATCATCCGACCTTACGGCTGTTTTTGTGGTGGCCCAGTGATCCGGTCGGGGTCTGGCCGCGTAAGTTTGTCATGATCAACATCATGACCCCAAATGGAATTACCAGTGGACGACCCGCCGTCGTGCCCTATGGTGCGTTCAAGTCAGCGGTGGCTTTGAGCGGGGCAACAGTGACGCAGCAGGAAACCGATTGGTCTGGCCTCATGATCAAGGTGCGCGATGAGCGTGACCGCGCCGCGTTTGGCGCGCTGTTTGGTCATTTCGCCCCCCGGGTGAAGTATTTTCTGATGAAGGCGGGATCGACGGCCCCGGTGGCCGAGGATTGCGCGCAGGATGTGATGGCGACGGTCTGGGCCAAGGCGGCGCAGTTCGATCCCACCCGCGCCTCGGTTGCGACGTGGATCTTCACGATCGCCCGCAACCGCCGCATCGACGTGGCCCGGCGCGACCGCCGCCCGGAGCCCGAGGAATTGGACTGGATGGGCGAGGATGAGCCCGACCAGGCCGATGTGTACGCTGCCGCAGAGGAGACGCGGGCGCTGAGCGCAGCCCTGTCCGAACTGCCCGAGAAACAACGCGCTCTAATCCAGCGGGCCTATTACGGCGATCTTTCCCACAGCGAGATTGCCGCCGAGACGGGGTTGCCCCTGGGCACCATCAAGTCGCGGATCAGATTGGCCCTGGACAAGCTGCGCCTGAAATTGAGCGAGACCTCATGATGATCAAACACCACCTGAATGATGAACTGCTGATGGGCTATGCGGCGGGCATTTTACCCGAGGCCTTTAGTATGGTCGCAGCTACCCATGTGTCCCTGTGCGATGATTGCCGGGCGCGGCTGGCGGCCTATGAGGCCGTGGGCGGCGCCGTGCTCGAGGAGGGAACCGCGGCCATGGACGCCGGGGTCGACGCCTGTCTGGCCCGCAGCGTCGAACAGCCTGCCCGCAAGCGGCGGCAGGGCGTGATGCCGGGGCCGCTGGTCGATTATATCGGCGGCGATCTGTCGGCGGTGAAGTGGAGATCGCTGGGGATGGGCGTGCGGCAGGCGATCCTGCCGACCTCGCGCAGCGCCTCGGCCCGGCTGCTCTATATCCCCGCCGGGGTTGCGGTGCCGGACCACGGCCACCGGGGGATGGAGTTGACGCTGGTCCTGCAAGGCGCCTTCCGAGATTCGGAGGACCGCTTTGGCGTGGGCGATCTGGAGATTGCGGGCGAGGAGTTGCAGCACATCCCGGTGGCCGAGGCCGGGGCGGATTGCATCTGCCTGGCCGCCACAGATGCCCCCCTGCGGTTCAAGGACTGGATGCCGCGGATCTTGCAACCGATCTTCCGGATTTAAAGGCGTCCAGATCTGGACGCTTGGGAAACTAACCGAATCTTCGGGATCGGTTAACTTTTGATGACGGGATGTTAACGGGTTTGTGCGGGGGGCGAGTCTGACGGGACTCGCCCCATGTGTTTGTGCGCGGCACGCGTGGGAACGGCTCCCAGTCATTGTCGGTAGGGTGCGTGATTCACGCGCCACACGGAGCCGCAGGACAGGTGCGTGAATCACGCACCCTACCGAGCTTGCGTTACCAGATCTTAACCATGTCGGTGTCTTTTGCAGCCCTGGCCAAGTACATCCGCCCGCGTGCAACTGGAGCGTCCGTGTTCTTCACGGTGGCGCTGGAGCAGCGCGGTGCGGCCCTGCTGGTGGATCATGTCGCCCGGTTGCGCGAGGCGGTTGCTGTCACCAAAGCGGAGCGGCCGTTTGAGATTCAGGCCTGGGTCGTGCTGCCGGACCATTTGCATTGTGTCTGGACCCTGCCTGGTGGGGATGGCGATTTCTCGACGCGGTGGCGATTGATCAAGGCGCGTTTCTCTCGGGCCCTGCCAGCGGGACATTTGCGCCGCAGTCATGTCGCGCGGCAGGAACGCGGCATTTGGCAACGCCGGTTTTGGGAACACCACATTCGGGATCAAAGCGATATGGCCGCCCATGTCAGATATTGCTGGACCGATCCCGTCAAGCATGGGTTGGTCGATTGTCCGCGACAGTGGCCCTATTCCTCGATCCATCGGGATTTGCGGTAGGGTGCGTGATTTCACGCACCGGCCTTTGGACCTGCCGCGTCGCGGTGCGTGACATCACGCACCCTACCCTTCCGATCGCCCTTGCGACTGGGCGTGTCACCGCGCCGATGGCGGCAGCGTCCTCTCTTGGATTGCGGGGCGACCAATGCGGGGGCACGCAGGGCCATGCCGGTGCGGGCCGCCGGGTCGCACCAGACCGGATCATATTTTTCCAAAGAATCATTGTTGGACGTTTCCAGTTGGATAAAGCTTTAACCATCGATCTTTTTTCCTCGGATGATGAAGGCAAGGTGACGTGCGTCCTGCGACTTTGGGCCCTCAAAAGGTGACAATCCATGATGTCGCGGCGCGGGCCGGGGTCAGCATTGCCACGGTGTCGATGGCGCTGCGCGGCCGGGGGCGGATGACGGCGCAAACGCGCGCGCGGGTGCTGGCCGTCGTCAAGGAAATGAACTTCCGGCCAAATGCGATGGCGCGGGGGCTGCACAGCAAGCGGAGTTTCACGGTGGGGCTGCTGACCGATGACGTTTATGGCCGCTTTGCCCTGCCCGTCATGCAGGGTGTGACGGAAGGCTTGATCGACCATGGCGTTTCGGTTTTCCTGTGTGCGCTGGAGGGCAATCCGGTGCTGGCGCAAAACCATCTGGACGCGTTGATGGAAAAGCAGGTCGAGGGGATCGTCGTGGCCGGGCGCCGGGTGGACCGCGTTTTGCCGGTGGATTTCGGCGGTCTGCCGGTGCCGGTCATTCATGTCATGTCCGATGGCGGGCCCGAGCGGGTCAGTTTTCTGCCGGACGAAGGGCAGGGGGCGCGGCTGGCGGTGGCCCATATGGTGGCGGGTGGACGTCGGCGGATCGCGCATGTGACCGGGCCCGAGCGGTTTCGTGTGGTGGGAGAGCGGGCCGAGGGGTGGTGCGCCGAACTGGACGGGGCCGGTCTAGCGCCGCATGGGCCGGGGGTGATGTTCGGCCGCTGGTCCGAGGCCTGGGGCCATGAGGCGGTGGCGATGCTGTGGGCCGCGCCGGAGCGGCCGGACGCCGTGTTCTGCGGCAATGACCAGATCGCCCGGGGCGTGATCGACGCCTTGCGCGAACGCGGTGTGCGGGTGCCCGAGGATGTGGCTGTCGTCGGTTTCGACAA
>CAMBWO010000304.1 GCA_945871285.1 Pseudorhodobacter antarcticus
CAGATCGTATCGCCCACGCACTGATCGACGCCATATTTCAGCGGAATCGAGATGTCGGTCGCAAAGGCCTCCAAGCCCCCAATCCGCACCACATTCATCACATAGCGCGCGCCCTCCAGCGCCTGACGGCGGTCGGTGGTGCTGGTGACGCGGGTCTTCAGACCGTTCACCGCCACAATCCGCCGGATGATCTGCGTGACCATGTCCAGGTTGTGCGCATTGATGTCGGTCAACGCGATTTCGACATCCTCGAACTCCGGCACCTTCAGAATGTCGGAACACAGTTTCTTGGTAAAGCCGACCGACCCGGCCCCGATGATGGTGATCTTGAACGCCATGATATCCTCCGCTTGATACGCCCAAGACTAGCGGCGACCGCCGCCCCGGTGTAGAGAGAATTTGTGCGAACATGGGTAATTTCATGCTGTCTGATCTTCTGGCCCACGGCCATGACATCCGCCAACTGCCCCCTGACCGGGGCGGCTCGGCGCTGCACTGCCGGGCGGCCTCGGTCGGCTATGAACAACGCAAGGCCGAGGTTTACAGCTGGGATGGCATGAATCGCGGCACCCAGCCCTTTCTGGTGCTGCAACACACCGTTCTGGGCGAAGGGCGGCTGACTTATGCCGGCACCGACCACCACCTGCGCCCGGGTCAAACCATGCTGGTCACAATCCCCCACGCCCACCGCTACTGGCTGGAGCGCGGCGGGCACTGGGAGTATTTTTGGGCCGTCCTGCACGGCCGCGAGGCGCTGCGCCTAGCGCGTGAGGTGCTCGAGGTGTCAGGCCCCGTCCTGACCCTGCCCCCCGCGCTGATCGACCGTCTCGCCGCCACCTGCTTGATCCTGCTCACCGACCCCCGCCCGACCCCCGGCGCCGCCTCCAGCGCCGCCTATGCGGCGATGACCACGCTGCACGACGGCACCTTCACCACCCGCCCCGCCCCCGCCCTTCCCCCGGCTCTGTCCCGCGTGATCGACCATATCGAGGCCCATCTGGCCGAGAGGCTGACCGTGGACCGCCTGGCCACCGTCGCAGGCCTCAGCCGCGCCCATTTCGTGCGGCTGTTCTCGGGCGCGATGGGCCTGCCGCCGTCCGACCATGTGCAGGCCCGCCGGATCGAACGCGTGGAACGGCTGCTGCTGGCGACCGAGCTGACCGTCAGCGCCATCGCCGCGGCCACCGGCTTTGCCGACGGCAATTATCTGGCCAAAACCTTCCGCCGCCACCGCGGCCTGTCGCCCCTGGAATTCCGCGCCACCCGCGCCGAAGCGGCGTGACCAAGATGGGCAAACCCACGTTTTCCGTTCGGAAAACGCAGGACTGCCCATCCTACAAGTCACCCTGAGAGCGACTGCAACCACGCCCGGTGCGGCAGGCACTGCGCCGCCGCCCTGGTGTATTCCTTGACCAACCCGGCATGAGTCGCCCGCGCCAGATCCCGCGCCTTGGGGTTGGCCGCCATCTCGGCCTGCGCCGCCTGCCGGTTGAGCAAGCCCAAACCATCCATCACCGGCACATACAGCTGCTCTTGAACATGGGCCAACCCCAGATGCTCCAACCCCGGCGGAAAGCGCGGAAAGTCCGCCGGACGCGGAATATGGTCCCGCCACTGCGCCAACCGATCCCGCACCACCTGCGGATGACTGGAGGCCACATCGCACCAGAACGGACTGTCGCGCCGCTCGGACACATAATGCAGCCGGATGAAATCGCGGAAATCATCCACCTGCGTCCCGACGGCCGCATTGTACCTCTCCCGCCCATCCCCCTGCCCCAGCCATTCGGACAGCATCATCATCTGCACGATGGTCCCATGGATCGAGGTCGCCTCCAACGGCTCCAGGAAACTCGACGCCAACCCCACCGCCACACAATTGCCAATCCAGGCATCGCGCTGCCGCCCGGCATCCATGATGATGTCCTTGCGGGGGTGAATCTCGTACCCCAATACCCCCTCGATCTCGGCCTTGGCCTGATCGGGCGTGCAATGGGCGTCCGAATAGACATAACCGGCGCCATAGCGCCCCTGCGTCGGTATCCACCACATCCACCCCGATTTCTGCGCCCAGGCCAATGTGCAGGGCGCAATCTCCTCGCCCGGCTTGATATCCACCCAGAACGGCATCGCCCGGTTGACGGGCAGCACATCGGCATAAGACAGCCACTGCCCACCCAACTCGCCGATCAGCCGCCGCCGAAACCCGGTGCAATCCAGGAAAAAATCCCCCTCCACCCGTTGCCCGCTTTCCAGCACCAACGCCGAAATCCCGGCCTCGCCCCGCTCGACCCCCTGCACCTGATCATCAATCAACGTGATGCCCTGCGCCTTGCGGCGCAGCCAGGCCCCCACCAGCGCCTGATCAAAGTGAAAGGCATAGTGAAACGGCCCCGCCTGCACATCCCGCCCCTCGCGCCGCGAGACGGGGGCCCGGTTGCCGTTCAGCAGATGCTGAAACAGATGCGCCTCACCCACCGACCGCCCCGCCGCCACCGCATACAGGTCCAGATCCGCCGCCCCCGCCACCATCTGCGGCGTGTCGATCGGCCCGTCATAGGAATGCCCAAGCCGCCGCCAATCACGGTGCCTTATGCCGTATTTGATCGTCGCCCCGGTTTCGCGCAGGAACTCCGCCTCATCCAGCTTGAAATGGCGCAGCATCTGGCGGAACACCGCCGTTGACCCCTCACCAACCCCGATCACCCCGATCTTGGACGATTCAACAACCGTAACCTTGCTGCCCCAACCTCTGCGCGCCGAAACATCCGACAGCATCATCGCCGCCAGCCACCCCGCCGTGCCGCCCCCCACGATCACGATGCTCTTGGGCCTCATCCCCCGCCCTGTCATATTGGCTCAAATATCCCCCAGGGGGTCTCGGGGGATGTGAAATCCCCCGGCCCTTCACGGTTTTCCCGGGGGTCGGTGCCCCCGGAAAACCGCCCTCTCACCCTGCCTTGCGCGCGTCCACCCGCGCCCATTCCGGCAACCACTCACCGTGCGCCGCAAGCAGGTCATGCGTCAGATCCCAGATCTGCTGCAAATCCAACTCCGCGCCCGTATGCGGGTCCAGCATCGCCGCGTGATAGATATGCTCGGGGTTCTCGGTCAGCAGGGCCTGAACCGTCAGGTCCTGCACGTTTATATTGGTGCGCATCAGCGCAATCAATTGCGGCGGGATGTCCCGCACGACGGTCGGCTGCAGACCCATATGGTCCACCAGCGTCGGCACCTCGACAGCACACCCCTCGGGCAGCTGCGGGATATAGCCCTTATTGCCATGGTTGCCGTAAATCACGCTCGGCTCGCCCGTCACGACCGAATTGACGATCTGGCTGGCATATTCATGGCTTTCCTTGACCTCGATCGTGTTGGCCGTCTTCAGCGCCGCCGCCTCTTTCTTCCACCGCGCAATCTGTTCGATACAGCGCACCGGGTATTCATCCAGCGGGATGCCAAACTTTTCAATCAGGTCCGGCCGGTCACGCTTGATGAACCACGGCGTGTATTCGGCGAAATGCTCCGACGACTCGGTCACGAAATACCCCAGCCGGGTCAGCATCTCATAGCGCACCTTGTTGGGGCAGCGCGGGTTCCAGTGCGACGGTTTCGGGAACCGCCCCTCGCGGTAGCCCTTCACCAGATCGGGATACAGGTTCTTGTAGCTGCCATCCGCCTGACGATGTTCAAACGTCATGTAAAACGCCATGTGGTTGATGCCACCGGCGATATAGCGGATTTCCTCGACCGGGATGTCCAGATCGCGGGCCAACTCATACGCCGTGCCCTGTACCGAATGGCACAGGCCCACCTGGCGGATCTTCGGATACTTGGCCGCAATCGACCAGGTGTTGATCGCCATCGGGTTCACATACTGCATCATGATCGCATCCGGCGCGACCTGCATCATGTCCTCGCAGATCGACCACAGCACCGGCACCGTCCGGATACCCCGCATGATGCCGCCAATTCCCAGCGTGTCGGCAATGGTCTGGCGCAGGCCAAACTTCTTGGGCACCTCGAAATCGGTGATCGTGCAGGGGTCATAGCCGCCAACCTGGAAACAGCACACCACGAAATCCGCCCCCGTCAACGCCCGGCGCTGGTCGGTGTAGGTTTTCACCGTAGCCTTGCCGCCCAAAGTCTGGTTCAGCTTGCCGATGATGATTTCGGATTCCTCCAACCGCTGCGGGTTGATGTCCATCAGGCGGATTTCGGCCTCCGCCAAGGCGGGACGGCTCAGAATATCGCCCGCGATGTTCTTGGCAAACACGGCCGAGCCTGCGCCGATGAAGGTGACGATGGGTTTTGTCATTTTGGACCTCAGGTTGCAATTTCAAAGGCGGCGCGAACCAGGCGCCTGGTATAGTCGGTCGAGGGGTTTTCCAGCACTTGCGCCACCGGCCCCTGCTCGACGATGCGGCCGTTCTGCATCACGATCACCCGGTGGCACAGCGCGCGCACCACCTTCAGATCATGGCTGATGAACAGATAGCTCAGCCCCTTGTCGCGCTGCAATTGGCGCAACAGGTCGATGATCTGCGCCTGAACCGACAGGTCCAAGGCAGAGGTCGGCTCATCCAGCAGGATGAACTCGGGTTCCAGCGCTATCGCGCGGGCAATCGCCAGCCGCTGCCGCTGGCCGCCGGAAAACTCGTGTGGAAAGCGCGACAGGATGGTGTCCGGCATCCCCGCATCGCGCAACGCCTGCTTGACCCGCTCCATCCGGTCTGCCCGGCCCCGGCCGATACCGTTGACGATCAGCCCCTCTTCGATGATCTGACGCACAGACATGCGCGGGTTCAGGCTGGCGAACGGGTCCTGAAACACAATCTGCATCCGGCTGCGATAGGGCTTCATCTGCGCCCGGTCATAGGTCTCGATCCGCTGGCCCAGGAACGTCACCTGCCCCGCCGTCAGCGTGTTCAGGCGCAGCAACGCCTGGCCAAACGTCGTCTTGCCCGACCCGCTTTCACCCACCAACCCCAACGTCTCGCCCCGCTTCAACGTCAGGCTCAACCCGTCCACCGCCTGCAAATCGTGATAGGTGCCGCGAAACGCCCCGCCGCGCCGCAGTTTATAGGTCACGCGGATATCGCGCCCCTCCAGCACGGTTTCGTCCTGCACCTCCAGCGCGTTCGCCTGACCCTTGGGTTCGGACCCCAGCAGCCGCTTGGTATAGGGATGCTGCGGGTTGGTGAACAACGCCTCGGCCGGCCCCTCCTCGCGCACCAGCCCGTGCTGCATGACATAGACGTAATCGGCAAACTGCCGCACCACCGTCAGATCATGGGTGATCAGGATCACGGCCATGCCG
>CAMBWO010000305.1 GCA_945871285.1 Pseudorhodobacter antarcticus
TACGGACCCTGTCGTTCAGCGTTCAGGGTTCGGAGAAAGGAAGTGTGGGATGCGTCTTGTGGCATCAGGGATGTGTGTTCGGGGTTGCGCCTTGTGATACACGCAATGCGCGATCAGATAAAAGACATACGCATCCAGTAATCAGATAAATGATTAAAGCGATAAGCCTTGCGCAATAAGATTTGCGCGAGCCGGTTTCTGATATCCGCAGTCGGCGTTCAGATTAAAGCGATGTGAGTTAAGATAAAAGATTTAAGCGATCCGCATTGTGAGAAACGCAATCGGCGAAGTGAGGAAGGTGGTATGGGTTACGGGATACGTGTTGTGCTGGTGATGAACCGCAAGGGGGGATCGGGCAAGAGCACCCTCTGCCGCGCCCTGGCTTCTGCTGCGGCTGCAAGGGGCGAGACGGTGACGATTTTCGACACCGATGCCTCAAAGTCCTGCCTCAAGTGGATGCAGGCGGGAAAGGAGGCAGGCAACTGGTCTCCCTTAGTTGAAGTGATCCACACGCTGGATGCGCACCGAGTGGCAGAAGCCATCGGGCAGATTTACGAGCAGCCCGACCAAGAGCATCTCATCCTGATCGACACCTTCGGCGGCGGGTCAGAAGCGCAGGACGTCTTGGCGGTCGCAGCGCATCGGATCATTTGCCCGATGATGCTGTCGCGGGGCGATCTGAGTGAGACGCTGGAAACCGCCAACTGGTACCTGAAGCTGCGTGGTCGGGTGGAAAAGCCGGGCGAGCTTGCAGGGTTTTCTGTGTTGCTCAACCGGGTGCCTGTGCGGGTGTCAGAGACCGAGCGGGCGGTGGCTGAAGAACTGTTCCAGTCCTTGCCTGCCCTTGAGACCTATCTTGGTAGCCGCGCCGCCTATGTTCGGATGGACAGAGAAGGGCTTCTCGGGGTGATCGCGGACAAGACGCCAAACCGGGCGCTTGCGGCACATGTCCAGAGTGCCGTGAAGGAGGCAGCGGACCTTCTGGAGGAAATCGACCAGTTGATCCTCAATCCGGCGGAGGTCGCATGATGGCGCAGCGCAAGGACATGATGCGGATCATCCGCCAGGACGCGGGGTTTTCGGCCAAGCTGGGGTTTGGTGGGAACGCGGGAGCAAGTGAATTGGCAGATCGGTCAATCCCGGTCCCGCCGACTGGGGTTGAGGCCTTGGCGGAACCGAGACCCCCGTCATCGGCGACTGCGGTGATGGCTCCGCCAATCAGCAACACTGGCGAAGTTGGTGGCAAACCCTTTGAGCCCAGAGAAGAGTCCCGGGAAGAGGTGAGGGTCTTCGGCGCACAAAAGGCTTGGGGTGGGAAGGCGACTGGTATTGCCAGCGGATCAGTTGCCCGCGGGCAGGTTGTCCATGTCTCATTGTCGCTGACCACCCGTCAGGCGCGGCTGGCAGAAGAGTGGGCCACGGCTGCGCGTTGCACCGTCCAGTTTTTGATCCGTCGCGTTGCCCAGGGTCTGCGCGATCAGGTCTTCGACGATTGGGAACGGGATGGGATGCCGGAGGTCGAAGAGTCCCGCGGCGCACGAGGCAAGCATCCGACCAGCGTGACCTTAACCTTGCGGCCGCAGTTCGCGGCGAACCTGGCAAAAATCCATGACCCGCTTGGCATCATGGGATTGGCGCGTGCCATGGGCCCAGCCTACCGCGCCCGGTTCCAGGAAGCCTTCGACGAAGCCTTGGCCAAGGCGAAAATTCAGACAACAAACGAGGGAGACGAACAATGACCAGCACAGAAGACCCTGCCCTCGCGCGCACCATCCCGCCGTCTGAACTCGACATCGGCACGCCTGTCGAATGGATGGTCGATCCGGATCGGCGTGAGACGATCCTCGGGGTGACCTATGAGTTCAGTCAAACAGGCGAGCGCAAGACCGTTTGGTATACGCCCAACAAGCGGCGGGCGAAGGGTGCTCTGGTCGTGTCCGAGTTGCCCTAGGCCTCAATAAGGTTGGCGAGGCGACGCCGCCGTCTGTTTCCAGGCAGGCTTTCATGCCGACGCGCTTTCGAACCGAAGAGACCTGGCGACCTCGACCGCCGGGCTAAGATCGGAGTCGGCTCATCCCGCGAACTGCTCCCTGTGGTCGACTCACTCGAATGGCTCGTGCAGCAAACTCAGCGTTACGACGTAATAAACTCACCAAACTGGGCACCCTAAGAAAGTTTAACAATGCAGTGAAGCAGCGCAGAACCGGCAGAAAACTACGTCAAGGCCCTGCAGCATTCTGATTGGTCTAAGCTTCGCAGTCAGCCTATAGTGCTCACACACCTGTGGGAATACTCATGCTTCACAATACTGTACCAGGACGCAAAACGACTGAGGTCTCGAGAACTTCGGGAAGTCGGTCGGCACCCGTATACCTTGATGGGTTCGCTACACTGCCTTTGGCGAGCGAGGCGCGCTCTGCCATGATGGACGCATGGGACCTACCAGGAAATGCTGGTTCCCCAAATGCCTCGGGAGAACGGGCAGCTCAGATCATCGCAACCGCACGTACTGAGGTTGCTTCTTTGCTTGGAGCTGCAGCTTCTGAGATTATCTTTACGTCTGGGGCAACCGAGGCGAACAATCTGGCCTTAATCGGGGTGGCTGCCGCCGCAAAACCCTTATTGAAGCGCCGAAGAATTATTGTCTCCGCGGTCGAACATAAGTCAGTGCTAGAGCCAGCGGTACACCTTGGAACCCAAGGCTTTGAGATCAGTATTGCGCCAGTCGACGGAAGAGGCCGACTTGATTTGGACGCATTCACCGCCCTACTAGATGAAAACGTCCTGCTTATTTCGGTGATGCTGGTCAACAATGAAACTGGCGTCATCCAGCCTGTCGCTGAGGCTGCTGCTCTTGCCCGTCGCGTAGGTGCTTTTGTTCACTCCGATGCGGCTCAGGCATTAGGCAAGATTCAAATCGATGTGTCTCAGCTCGACGTCGACTATCTTAGTATGTCGGCACACAAGTGCTACGGCCCTATGGGGGTTGGTGCACTCTACATGGCTGCCGGAATGCCGTCGCCCATTCCTTTGATGCATGGAGGTGGTCAACAATCCGGGATAAGACCCGGGACCGAACCAGTACCTTTGATTGCCGGCTTCGGTGCTGCAGCCGTCGCGGCTGCGGCAGCTCTGGCTGAGTCAAATTCCAGCAAGACAATTTCGAAGATCGACCGCCTGCTTGATGCTTTGAGTAAACAACAAGTGCGATATCGGCGGATCACAGGTGATCATCCAGTGGTGCCGGGAAGTGCGGCGATATCTATCGATGGGGTGGATGCTGACAACCTTTGCGCTCAAGTAGCTCACGCCGTCTCTCTTTCGACTGGATCTGCCTGTAACAGCGGGCAACTGAGAATGTCCCATGTACTTGAAGCCATGGGGTTTTCCGAAAACACGGCGCGTTCGGTCGTCCGTATTCTCTGCGGCCGGACGTCAACGGATGATGACATAGATCTTGCCGCCGAAGCCATTGTTCGGTCGATCCGCCGTTCCCACCTTGCTACTGGCGAGGTTCGCCAGTAGCTTTGTCTCATGAGACAGGGCGCGTTCAACAACGATTCAAAAGGGCAGTTTGCGGGGCACGAGACTTTCCCGCTCCGCCTGCTATGGCTGAAGAAGGCCTTCGATGCGGTAGCTAATGGCGCACCGTCTGCAATATTCCACGAGCAGGGCGCCATTACGCAATTTGGTGTTGGGCGCAATATGGCGGCGTCAATCCGCTATTGGGCGCTCGCGTCTGGATTTTTTCGGGAAGATGATCGTAACATTCGCCCCACCGACTTAGGCCGCCTCGTCCTGTCTGACGGGAAACTCGATCCCTATATCGAAGATCTATCTACAATTTGGTTGACGCACTGGCATATTGCCAGCACCGCCCAAATGACCACAACGGCATATTATGCGTTCAACGCACTGGCAGTCATTGAGTTTGATCCAACGGGACTAATCGATGAACTTCAGTCATTGGTTTTGAGCCGCAAATGGCGGGCGACGCGCGGCACCCTTAAGCGCGATGTGGAAGTCTTCCTCCGAAGCTATGTCCGTCGCGGAGATGCTCTAAACGAGGACGCAGCTGAGCCGCTTTTGGCTGAGCTTGGGCTTATTCGGGAAGCGCGCCTTGGCGGATGGTATGAGTTCGTGCGCGGCCCCAAGCCGAGCTTAAAGGATGGTGTATTCGCATATGCGCTTGCAGATTTTTGGGAGCGCCAAGGTGGTTCGACCGCTCTGACTGCAGAACAGATCTGTTACGCGCCTGGCTCTCCTGGCCGGGTTTTCAAGCTCGACGAAGACAGCGTCATTACAAGACTTATGCGACTTGACGCCTTGACCGATGGCGCCTGGCAATGGACCGATACGGCCGGTCTTCGTCAGATCCAACGACGCGCAGACTTCCCGCCGCTTTCATTCATTGAGCGCGCATATGGCCATCAAGAATTGGCGCTAAGCGCATGACCCTACTGTCGAAATTTGTCGAGATAGACCGTCGTTTTGCCCGCTCGGCGCGTGTGGATGCCGATTTGAAAGGTACGCCTCCGCTCGTCGGCTATGTAATGCAGGCGAGCGTTGCTAAGGCGCTTACGACGCTTGCGACCAGCCAAGTTGCCTCGAAGCAAGGTGCATTTACTTGGACTGGGCCATACGGAGGTGGCAAATCGAGCGCTGCGCTATTGCTCGCTAACTTGATCGCCGGTGGCCCAGAGAACCGCAAAGTCGCTCAGAAGATAGCGGGCAAAGAGCTTAGCGCTCTCTATCGGCAAGCCTTTCCTGAACACGCTGGCCCGTGGCATGTCGTCGCGGTAACAGGCAGCCGAATGCGCCTGCGTGATGCAATCGCCGATGCTGCGTCGATCACTTTCAGTTGGGACGCGGCGACTAGGGACGCGGCGGCTAGAAGTGACGAAGCTCTGATCTCTATGGTCCAAGGTTCAGGTGAAGACTGCGGCAGCGGCACGTTGGTTGTGCTTGATGAACTCGGGAAGCTTCTGGAGCATGAAGCAAGTGATGGTGGAGATATCCACCTTCTACAGGACATAGCCGAGTATGCTTCGCGCAGCGATGGACGGCTGGTGATAATTGGCATCCTGCATCAGTCATTTGAACAGTATGCAGCGCGCGCAGCGCGCGACGCGCGACAGGAATGGGCGAAAGTACAAGGGCGATTTCACGACATTGCCTTTCTAAGCGGAGCGGATGAGACAGTCGCTTTGCTTGGTCGGGCGATATCCTGCAAGACGAAGCCTGAGGTTGTCGAGTCAAACGCGTTGGCCGTCGCCAAGGCGGTAGCCCTCCGCAGACCAACAGAAGTCG
>CAMBWO010000306.1 GCA_945871285.1 Pseudorhodobacter antarcticus
ACCTCGGCCCGTAGCCACGCTGCGCCATAAACAAAATCCAGATCGATGATGCCAAGCGGGCCGAAAACGGCATGAAGCCTTGACCTCGACCCAGCGCACCGGGGCACCGGTAATGAGGATGTCGCCCTTAGTATCGCGCACTCCATCTAATGGCCGCTTTCGGCGCCGAAAGGTGAAACCCTTTATCAAGCCAAATGACCGCTATCCGCCCCTTACGGCGATGCGCTAGGATGACGATGAGAGTGTTTTGCGACCGAACTGATGATCTTTCGAGGATCCTAGCGGCAGCTCTTGTCAACGCCTGGTCAACCCTTGAATGCAGTTCTTTGTATGTCTTGTTCCGTCCGAAACCGGCGAAACCATGCCAATCCCGACCAACAAAGGTCCTGCTATCAAAGGCTTATCAGTTAAGAGTCGGAAATCGTTCATTTTTCATGTTTTGGCGAATTACGGCTCATAACCTGAAGGCCGCAGGTTCAAATCCTGCCCCCGCAACCAAAAATTCCAAATATCATCAAAGACTTGCACGCCGCCCTCCGGGGCGGTTTTTGCTTATGCGCAATTCTTGTCAACACCTAGTCAACGTTTTGCGAGTCCCCCCTTCGCGAGCCAGACAATCAAGCCCCTGATGGCCAAGATCAGTCGGACAAGCCGTCCCGGAACCGGTCCATCTGATGCATCCGCTCGTGCAGGATCGTCACGATGCCGATGTCGCCGTTCGACAGCCGCCGCCAGTACACGAAATGATGCTCGTGCCGGAAGTAAAAGCCGTCGATGGCGAACTCTGCCGGGATCGGACGCGACGCGACGCCGTGCACCTCGATCTTGCCGAATGTTGCAAAGAGATCGGTGATGTAGCGATCAGCCTGTTCAGCGCCCCAACGGTCGCGCGTGTACCGGTAGATCTCGTCAAGCCGCAGGGATGCGGCCTCCTGGACGCGGACGGCCATGTCGTCAGCCCCGGTTCCGGGCGATCACCTCGGCGGCGGTCAGCGGGCGATAGCTTTCCTCCGGTGCCGCAAATGCGCGTGTCAGTTCTGCTTTCAACCGGTTGAACGCTTCCGCCTCGGCCCGCTCCTTATCGCGCCGGATCAGGTCGCGGACGTATTCGCTGATGTTCTCGTAGGACCCGTTCTCACCGACGTTTGACGCCACGAACTCGCTCAGCGCGCCGCTGATGCGGACAGTCATCGTTGTGGTCTGGGACATGTGGACCTCCGGTTTCCTGTCTTCAAGATAAGCAAGAATGAAGACGCGTGCAAGTTTCCCGGCTTTCCGTGCGGCCGCTTCTTTGCCGGGCAAACATGGTTGCAGACGCCAGGAACCAAAGCGCAAGCTGCGTGAGATGGGTTACAGGGCACATGCTATTGATTCGGTTGCAACAAAGACCACTGTTCGGATTTCTCGTGAACCCATTTGGCACGACTGCGCGCGCCATTGAGTTGCAGGGCAATCATCTTTTGGTCACCGGACGCAGCATGCCCGCGTCGGTTTCGTTGGCGGATCTTGCCGAGGCACCGGCCCTTCGGAAGGGTGCGCTTGGCACGACGCTGTCCCTGCAATCGACTGGACAGAGCATTGTCATCTTGCGTGGTGCCGGTCATGCTGATGCACGCGCCTTTGCGGCCAGCGTCAAAGCTGCGTGGCTCAACTTCAGCACGGGTGCCTTTGACCGCGAAGCGCACCGGTTCGACCGGCTTCATGCCGCTGTCTCCGAGCTGGCGCGACCAGGCCGTTATCCTGCGGCCTGCAGTCTGGCGCTGGTTCTTCAGGACGCGCGGTCCCTGGATACCACGTTGCTGTCGAAGCTGAGGTCCGAGGCAATCGGGACGGATAGGGCAGAGCGCGTGGCCCTCGTGCGAAAATTCGTCGCCGATCCTCGGGCGGCGCGGGCAAATGCAATATCGGTCTTTGTTGCCGCTGAACTGGATCGCTGGAAGCAATTCTTCGACACCATCGAAAGCAAGCCGCTGACGGCCGAACAGCGTCTTTCTGTCGTGGTGGATGAAGATGCGACCCTCGTGCTGGCTGGTGCCGGATCGGGCAAGACCAGTGTCATCACTGCCAAGGCGGCATATCTGGTCAAGGCTGGGATTCGGAAACCAGAAGAAATCCTTCTGCTCGCCTTTGCGAAGAACGCGGCGGCAGAGATGTCGGAGCGGGTCGAGGTGCGATCCGGCGTGCCGATTGTGGCGCGGACCTTCCATGCGCTGGCCTACGATATCATCGGCATCGTGGAGGGGTCAAAACCTGCGCTTGCCGACCATGCCACTGACGACCTGGCCTTCACCAACCTGATCAAGCAGATCCTGAAGGACCTGGTGCATTCGCTGTCGGAGGTGTCGAAGGCGATCATCCAGTTTTTTGCCCATTTCCTCGTCGAGCCGAAAACCGAATGGGACTTCAAGACTAAACACGAATTCTACACCCATATGGAGGCGCAGGACCTGCGCGCCTTGCAGGGCGAGAAGGTCAAGAGTTACGAAGAGCTGCAGATCGCCAACTGGCTTTATGAAAACGGCATCGAATACGAATACGAACCGGTCTACGAGCACAAGATCCCCGAAACGGGCAGGCGGGATTATCAGCCAGATTTCCGGCTGACCGAAAGCGGCATCTACATCGAGCATTTCGGGGTGCGCCGTCAGAAGATGGCAGATGGCAGCGAAAAGCTGTTCACGGCCCCCTTCGTCGATCGAAACGAATATCTCGCCAGCATGGAATGGAAGCGCCAGGTCCATGCCGAGCATGAGACGATCCTGATCGAAACTTTCAGCTATGAACGGCAGGAGGGACGTCTGCTGACCAGCCTTGCCGAAAAGCTGGCACCGCATGTCACCCTCAAACCGCGCCCGGCCGACACGATCTATGACCGGATTGTCGATTTGAAGCAGGTCGATGATTTCTCGAAGCTGCTCGGGACGTTCCTGCGCAAGTTCAAGAGCGGCGGCTATAGCCTTGAGGATTGTGAGACCAAGTCCGACCGGATGAAGCTGGGCAAGCGGGCCAAAGCATTTCTAGATGTGTTCGCGCCGGTCTTTGAGGAATACCAGAAGCGCCTCGGGGGCCGGATCGATTTCGAAGACATGATCCTGCGCGCGGCGCGCTATACCGAGACCGGCCGCTATGTCAGCCCCTTCCGCCATATCCTCGTCGATGAGTTCCAGGACATCTCGCAAAGCCGGGCCCGGCTGGTGAAAGCGCTGAAAGCCCAGCATCCGGATGTCCGCGTCTTTGCTGTTGGTGACGACTGGCAGTCGATCTTCCGCTTCGCCGGATCCGACATCCATCTGATGCGCCATTTCGGTCGTGAGTTCGGCGGCAACTTCGATGGCGAAGCAGGTGTTCACAGGGCGGTCGATCTCGGCCGCACATTCCGTTCTGTCGACCAGATCGCCTGTGCCGCCAGAACCTTTGTCCTGCGGAACCCGGTTCAGATACAAAAGCAGATCGTCCCGGCCGGGACGGCTACAGAACCGGCCATCAGGATCGTGATGACGGCGAAGAATGAGAGTGAGAAGAAGCTGTCGGATGTTCTGACCGTTCTGTCGGCAAAGTCAGACCCGGCTGGAAAACTGGCAAGCGTGCTGCTGCTGGCGCGGTATAAGTATCTGGAGCCTGACCTGCAGGATCTACGGCGGAGGTTTCCGCGTCTGACGTTCAGTTTCAAAACCATCCACGCCTCAAAAGGATTGGAGGCGGATCATGTGGTTCTGTTGAACGCTGACAGCGGGCGAGTGGGCTTTCCATCGGAGATCGTCGATGATCCGCTGCTGGGACTGGTCTCGCCCGACGAGGAGACGTTCCAGAATGCAGAGGAACGGCGCGTAATGTATGTTGCCATGACGCGGGCGCGGCGCACCCTGACCATCCTCGCATCGAATGCCCGCCCGTCGGCCTTTGTCACCGAGCTTGTGAAGGATCCGGCCTACGGGATTATCCAGCCACCCGGGCCCGATCAGGAAGTCCACGAATGTGGCGAGTGCGGTGGCCGCTTGCTAGGTGTGCAAGGCCAGGACGGCCGGACTTGGTATCGCTGCGAGCATTCCGAGCATTGCGGCAATTTCCTGCCTGCCTGTTCCGAATGCGGCGCAGCCCTGCCGCGGCGGGTGAAAGGCGCACCGCAAGCCAAGTGCAGCTGCGGGAAAGCGCACCCCAGTTGCCCGGAATGCGCCGATGGCTGGCTGGTGGAACGTACTGGCCCGCACAGCACCTTTCTGGGCTGTGTGCGCTACCCAACTTGCCTAGGGAAAGCGCAACTGCCCCGTGTGCCCAGCGGGAAACGTTTCGCAGGCAAGCCCCAACGTTAACGAAACAAACAGGCGGAGCCCCTGATGGAAGTCCGTCAGCATTGCCAGAGGAAGCAGGGTCAACTGCAGGAGCCGCGCTTTGCGAAGAGCCAGGATGCTATCACCTGTGTTGCCCAAACCGCGCCCATCCGTCCACCGCCTTCACCGTTCTGGTCGAGGCGCTACGATGGCGGGGGTGAAGCAAAGTCGGATGCAAAGAGTAGCTTCTGTCAAATGTTCTCAGGACCATAGATGTCGAAGTTCAGAAGCCTTTTTGCCGGCGCAATATTATCGCTCAGGTCTTTCTGCATTTGTGCAATCGCCTCGACGGCCAATCGTTTAATGGGATGCGCGAAAACCATCGACAACACGTTGTCCATCAGCCCAACTTTAGTATGGTCCGTGATCTCGTGCCCAACGACGATCAGATCCGAGCCTTTTCCGGCGGTTTCCAAGGCTTGGAGAACGCCCTTCATTCCACCGCCGCAGACGTAAAGGCCCACTAGATCCGGTTCGCGCCGCAAGAGTTGCTCGGTAACTTCCCGGGCGACGGCGTTGTCTTCGAAGGTCTGCAGAGGTTCGAGCAGGGAAAAGCCGGGTGCGTGCTCGCGGCAATAGGACCGGAACCCAGTCTCGTTCAATTCCTGACAACGATACCGGTGGTTGCCCACAAGAATGCCAACCGGCCCTTGGCGCTTGCTTAAGCCAGTAATCGCCCAGCCTGCGGTCCTACCTACGCGCCAGTTGTCCAGACCAATGTAACCGGTTCCACAGTTTGATGTCAGTTCCGAAATAAGGCCATATGTCGCAACACCCTTTGCCGACAAGGCTTCGATCGCGCTGGATATCCCCGAGGTTGCCGCGCCGCATCAACACGCGCTGGTCGGTCGCCGCCCAGTTGACACGCCAGACCTCGACCTCGGCATTGTCCCAGCGCCCGTCCAGGATGTCGGTTTCGGTGATGCGATCCGAGGACAGCGCCCCCTCGACATC
>CAMBWO010000307.1 GCA_945871285.1 Pseudorhodobacter antarcticus
ACGCCCTGATGCCGTGGGCCCACATCCCGCCAGTCAAAGCATCATAATGAGCTCATCCGGGACTCCCCGACGAGCCCATCGGCCTAGGTCCAACTGCCAAAACCGCTGAATGCAACCGAAAATTCAATGGGCCGCAGACGCCGCTTACCCTGCTCTGCGGTTCGCGCTTGGACAATCGCATGGTCGGCCTCGTCACGGCCTCTGCTATCGCCGCAGCATCGACCGTGTCGGCCTTGTTCGACTCCACATAGGGCTTCACAAATCGCGCCGGATGGATCCGGGCGACCTGCCTTATTCCGATCAGTTTCCAAGCCAACCATTGCGATCCGGGGCGAGCTTCCACGCCGATCAACGATTTGGGGCCAAATCGACGTAGGATCGCAACGTATCACGCGCAAACTTGGCACGCTGGATCGTGCAACGCCCGGCGGGAAGGTCATCGAGGTGGCGACACAGATCACGCATGTCTCTTCCGGCGCAACCCGGACTCATAAAAACCTTGCAGCCCAGCACGAGGAAAACCGCTGTGATCTATTGCACTTCGACGAGATGGAGGTTGGCCAAGGCGACCTATCGACCGGGAAGCTGCAGACGGGCGTTCTGATGTGGGGGTGTTCCTCCTCCGGGGTGCTCGGCCAGAGCTTGGAAGTTGCGACCTTCCGGGCGAACAACCGCCCTGAACCCACGGCAATCTGCTACTCGGCGGCGACGGGCAGGGCCTGACGGCCGATCCCGGCAATCTCGGCGATCACGCGGTTCATGCGGACCGAGAAGCTGGCAAAGTTTGTTCCCGGCTCTACCCGTGCCTCGTCCAGATACAGGGCGCGATCAATCTCGACCTGCACGACATGACGGCGGGTCAGGGGGCGGCCGTAGTGCTGGGCGATATAGGCGCCCGCAAAGGGGGAGTTGCGGGCGGTCCGGAAACCGGCGGAGGCAAAGGCTGCCTCGATCCGGTCAACAACCTCGCCCCCGGCCGCCGCGCCGAACCGGTCGCCCAGGACGACCTCGGGCCTGGATTGGCTGCGGCGGGCGTGGGCGTCGATTGCCTCGTGGGGCATTGAGTGGACGTCGATTAGGATCGCCTCGCCAAAGCGCGCGTGGGTCTGCTCCATAAGGCCTTGCAGTGCGTCATGATAAGGGTGCCAGTGACGAGCCAAACGGGTCTTGGCCTCGGCATGGGTGATCTTGCCGGAATAGATCGCCCGACCGCCCGCAACGACCCGCGGAATCACCCCAAGGCCAGAAGAGATGCGCGGATTTTGTGCGCGGCGGTCGACACCTTCAATGACGGCAGGATCCAGTTCGTCGCAGGCGCGGTTCAGGTCAATGTAGGCCCGCGGGGTGAGCGCGCAGATCAGGGGTGCCCCAAACAGCGGTGCCCGCGCGATCAGCCGATCGACATAGGCATCCTCGGAGGAGCGCAGTTGCAGGGTGTCAAGCTGGCTTGCCGCCAGAAAATCTGCCGAATAATCCCGCCCGGAATGGGGGGATGCGAAAATCACGCTGGTTTCCTGCCGGCCCGGCCGGGTCAGTCGAAATGCGTTGGGGGACATGCTCACCTCTTGCTGTATAGCTATAGCGGGTAAATTGCATACGGAAAGCCCTTGATACGGGCGCCGAGTCTATTTATAGCACCGTTCACCGACGCGGTTCCGCCCGCGTCCTTTTCTTTGGCCGGGGCGCGATTGCGCTGCAGGTTAATTGAAGGATCAGGGCGGAAAAGCAGCGGTTGTGGGCGGTTAGCTCAGCGGTAGAGCACTACGTTGACATCGTAGTGGCCACTGGTTCGATCCCAGTACCGCCCACCATTCACCTCCCCATCACGGGGGCAATTTTAACTGGTGCGAAGACGCACCGCGAACAGATGGAGACAGCCATGAAGGTTGCAAACTCGCTCCGCTCGCTGAAGACGCGTCATCGCGATTGCCAGATCGTGCGCCGCAAAGGCCGCGTTTATGTGATCAACAAGACGCAAAAGCGCTACAAGGCCCGCCAGGGTTGAGTGACGCACAGCACGCATGATGGGCCGCCAAGGGGAACCTTCGGCGGCTTTTTCATTTGTTCCAATGGTTTGACATGCATCCCAACCCCGCGTTTCGCAAAGCCGGCCCCGAGGCAAACCTGCAGTTTGCCAGGTCGCGGGGTTTTGGCATGTTGTGCGTCAATGGGCCGGACGGGCCGCTGCTTGCGCATATCCCGTTCATGCTGTCGCCTGATGGCAGTTCGGCCGACCTGCATCTGGCCCGGTCAAACGCGATCATCCTGAACGGCCTGCCTGCCCCCGCCGTTATGGCCGTGCAGGGGCCCGATGGCTATGTTTCACCGGATTGGTATGGGATGGCGGATCAGGTTCCGACGTGGAACTATGTCGCTGTGCACCTGCGCGGCACCCTTATTCCCCTGCCGCCCGACGCTTTGGCCCCGCATCTTGAGGCGGTGTCGGACCATTTCGAATCCCGCCTGGCCCCCAAGCCCGTCTGGAAAACGGCCAAGATGAGCGACGGGGTGATGGACCGCATGATGCGGATGATTCTGCCGTTCCGCCTGCAAATCACCGCAGTGGATGGAACCTGGAAGCTGAACCAGAACAAACCCGACCTGGCCCGGCACGGGGCAATGGCGGGCCTTCAATCCCAAGGGGGAATGTCCGCCGAAGTGGCAAGGGCCATGCGTGATCTGACAGAGGGATGAGGCGCCACTCACATCCTAGAATCGCAGGCTGATCCCAATGTTCAAGGCATCGGTGAAGATGCCGGTGTTTAGCCGGTCGCCCGTGTCAAGCTTGGCCCTGATCTGCGAATAGGTGGCCTTGTATTCCGTGAACACTGACCAATTGCGCGCAACGGGCAGTGACCCGCCGATGACCAGGGTGGCCGCAGGTCCGCCGACCTGGTATTTGGCCGTCGGGATCGCGCCGACTGGCCGCACCTCGACATGGGGAACCACGACCCCGATCCCGGCTCCGACATAGGGGGTCACAGTCCCGACAGGTTGGAACCGATACCACAGGTCGGCCGTCAGGATGTTCAGCCCATGCGAGAAGTTCAATTCTTCGTAGCCCAGGCTTGCCGGATCGTCAGCAAAGGCCTTGGCGTGAAAGAAATCAATGCCGAACCCCAGGCGACCTTCCGACCACCACTTGGCCCGCAGGCCATAGTAAGGCGGGATGACGAAGGGCTCGGAGTTCCAATTCACCCTGTCGTCGCCCAGGGTCGATGAGCGGATCGTGCTGGGATGGGTTGTCTGCGGACCGCCATAAACCGAAAGTTCGATGTCACCGCGGGCTGAAAAGGGTGCGAAGATCAGGCTGCACACAAACAGGGCGGCAATGGCTTTCAAAGGTATTCCCTGCCGCATTGGGGCTGCTCCTTCTGCCCAGATCGATCAGATCGGAAATGGGGTTGGGGTGCCGGAGATTCGAGATGGGTTTGCGAAAAACTTCCGCCACTTTCGCCATTTACCCCGTCATCTGGCTACCGCCGGCTGCATTTGGGTCGCAACCGAGGCAAAAAGGCTTTGGGTGCCTCCTGCGCCGCTTTGTCCGCTGGACGGCCCCGCAATCCTTGTCTAAAACCCGCCCGGCACGGCTGCGGCAACCCCGCGGCCGAAAAGTCAATTCGGTCGCAACTTTTGCGACCACCGAAAGGGAGAAGCGTTCGTGTCCCATGCTGACGATCACTCGGGTACCCGCCGGGATTTTCTGTACTATGCAACCGCCGGGGCGGGCGTCGTGGCCACCGGTGCTGCCGTCTGGCCCCTGGTCAACCAGATGAACCCTTCGGACGACGTCAAGGCTCTGGCGTCGATCGAAGTGGACATCAGTGGCGTTGAAGAGGGAACGCAGCTGACTGTCAAATGGCGCGGCAAACCCGTGTTCATCCGCCATCGGAATGCCGAAGAGATTGCGGCCGCGCGGGATGTCGTGCTGGCTGATCTGGGTCTGGTCGACAGCCTGGCGCAGAACGCCAACCTTCCGGCCGAAGCCGATGCGTCGGACGCCAACCGGTCGATGGATGCCGAGGGCAAGTGGCTGGTGATGATGGGTGTGTGCACCCATCTGGGCTGCGTGCCGCTGGGTGACGGCGCCGGCGAGTTCGGCGGCTGGTTCTGCCCGTGCCACGGGTCGGCCTATGACACCTCGGGTCGCATCCGCAAAGGGCCCGCCCCGCGCAATCTGGATGTGCCGGTCGCGGCCTTCGTCAATGAAACAACGATCAAGCTCGGGTAAGGAACAGCACTATGGCCGGTATCCCGCACGACCACTATGAACCCAAACCGGGGTTTCAGACGTGGCTTCACAGCCGTCTTCCGATTGTCGGTGTGTTGCATGACACCTTGATGATCCCGACGCCCAAGAACCTGAACTGGATGTGGATCTGGGGCATCGTTCTGACGTTCTGCCTTGCGATGCAGATCGTCACGGGCATTGTTCTGGCGATGCACTATACCCCGAACGTCGACATGGCCTTTGCTTCGGTCGAACACATCATGCGCGACGTCAACGGCGGTGTGATGATCCGCTATCTGCACGCCAACGGCGCGTCGCTGATGTTCTTTGCCGTCTACCTGCACATCTTCCGCGGCCTCTACTACGGCAGCTACAAGGCCCCGCGTGAGGTGACCTGGGTTGTCGGGATGGTGATCTACTTCCTGATGGTCGCAACGGCCTTCCTTGGCTACGTTTTGCCCTGGGGCCAGATGTCGTTCTGGGGCGCCACCGTGATCACCGGCCTGTTCGGCGCGATCCCCGGTGTTGGCCCGGCGCTGCAAGAGTGGCTGCTGGGCGGCTTTGCCGTCGACAACGCCACGCTGAACCGCTTCTTCAGCCTGCACTACCTGCTGCCCTTCGTGATTGCGGCCCTGGTCGTGGTGCACATCTGGGCCTTCCACACCACCGGCAACAACAACCCGACCGGGGTTGAAGTGCGCCGCGGGTCCAAAGCGGAAGCCGAGGCTGACACGCTGCCCTTCTGGCCCTATTTCGTGATCAAGGACCTGTTCGCGCTGAGCCTGATCCTGATGGTGTTCTTTGCGATTGTCGGCTTCATGCCCAACTTCCTGGGTCACCCGGACAACTACATCCAGGCCAACCCGCTGGCGACGCCTGCGCATATCGTGCCGGAATGGTATCTGCTGCCGTTCTACGCCATTCTGCGTGCGTTCGATAACACGGTCTGGGCTGTGCAGCTGGTCGACTTTTTGACCTTCGGCATCGTTGACAGCAAGCTGTTTGGCGTCCTGGCCATGGCGGG
>CAMBWO010000308.1 GCA_945871285.1 Pseudorhodobacter antarcticus
CATCGGCACGATGTTCCGCGATCAGGGCGGCGAGCTTGGCCGGGCGATCAGCAGCACCGTGGGCCGCAACCCGGCTGCCGTCGCGCTGGTGGGTGTTGGTCTGGCCTGGCTGATTCTGGGCAGGGGCCGCGACAGCGCCTCGTCGGGCGGCCGGGGCAGGGACCGCGACAGCGCCTCTGGTGGCAACTGGCAACGCACGCTGCCCGCCGAACGTGAGGCCGAGGCGTCCTGGCTGGATGATGGAGGCGCCGTTTATGACGCCGTTTCGGGTCAACGCACCGGCTCGAATGGCCACGACCAGTCCACGGGTCGCAAGGGTGCCCTGCGCAAGGGCGCCGAGGCCGTGGCGGGCGCTGTCTCGGGCGCTGCCGATACCGTGCGCGATACCGCCAAGGCCCTGACCGACAAACTGGCCGCCGGCACCGAGGATCTGTCGCAAGAGGCCAGGGACCGCGTTCTGGCTGCGCGCCGGGCAGCACATGACGCAAGGGAGGCCGCGCAAAAGGCGCTCACCCAAGGCAGTCGCGTCGCCGCGAACCTGTTTGAGGATCAACCGCTGGTCGTGGGCGGCGTCGCCCTTGCTGTTGGCGCCGCCGTGGGTGGCCTTTTGCCGCACACCCGGATCGAGGACGACACTCTGGGTGCCAACAGTGACCGCCTGTTCGCCGAGGCACAGCGCGTGTTCCGCGAAGAGCACTACAAGGCCATGGCCGTTCTCAAGGCCGCCGCCAATGAAGCCGAGGGCGCGCTGAGGGACACGGGCGAGGAGTTGGCCGACATGGTGCCCGAGGGCAAGACCGCTGGCGGGGCCATCGTCGACCGCCTGTCCGAGGCCGCCAATCGCGTCACGGATACCGCCAAGCAAGAAGCCGGGCGCCAGGGGCTGATCTCTGACCAGAACGGCTGAGCCGAACGTCCGGGCAGGTTGATGTCTGCCCGGACGTCACCTTGCGCGCCGGTCCATATTGGCCGGCGCTTCTTTGCCGACCCCCGGGCACCTCGGGCCAGAGGCGCTGCCCTAGATCAGTCTGCAGCAAACACGCTCTGATAGGATGATCTCATTCCGGCGGACAGGCGACCAAAGTGCGAGCCCGGAAGAAAATGGCGCTGCCACGCCAACCCGGCAGCAAATGCCTTGCGTGAACCATCCGCAAGGCCAACACCGTCGAAGGAACAGAAAATGTACTGGGATGAAATCGAAGCAAAATGGGCTGCCATGGCCCGCCGTGTCCGGTCCGACCTGCCTGCCACCTCAGGCAAACCGGGCCGCGAAGAAGACCCGCCGCGGACCCCGCCGGGTGACCTGCCGAACCCCGCGCCGGACCCCAGACCGACCGATGTGTCCGTGATCAGTCAAAGGTGAGTTTCCAGGCCCATGCCCAACCGGCCGGTCGGCCCCTGTCCCAAAAGGCAGGGGCCGCTACGTTTTTTCCCGCCCGGTCCGAAACGACACCGACTGCGGTCGTCCTGATCCCGCGCGAACGCGCCCCTCATGGCCGCTTTCCCTGTGATACCCGCCACAATTGCCCAAAAAGCTCCCAAGGTGATCCTCGGGCGGTTTGGCCGTGGTGCAGCGGCTGCGCCACATCCGCGGCGCCGATGCAGCGGCACGCAAACCCATATGGGGTGCCGGTTGCCCCTGCAGGGATAGCGCAGGCAAGCCGCCGATACCCCGCACTTTGGGCACCACCACTCCCCCCGGCCACCTCAACCAATCCTGCCCCTCCGGTCCCACCTGCAACAACGTCGCCCCTCCGGTGTGGCCGCCCCGCCAAAGCCCGCATCACCGCCGCTGAAGCCCCCTTCCGTTCGGGTCGCCCGCATGACGCCACAAACCGCGGGCAGTGCGCCGAACCGGGCTGTCCTGCCCGTGACGGAACTTCCCCTGACACGACCTCCCCCTCGACCGCTGCACCCGGTGACGTGGCCCGCCTCGGGTGGTCCCGATCTTCGCCCACGCGCTGGCCGCAGTCTCGATCCTGAAAGAGAACGCCGCTCCAAACCTGTCATCGGCTGACGCACCTCAAAGGAAATACAATGAAAACGCCGCGCAAGGCCTCGACCATTCAATCCGCCAACCTGAACGATCTCGTCTCGGAACGGGGCGAGGGTGGCGAAATCCATCAGCACGCCACCCTGGGCGGCGAGCGGCTGACCACGGCCCAGGGCGTGGTAATCAGCGATGACCAGAACGCCTTGCAGGCCGGTTCGCCCGGCCCGGTCCTGCTCGAGGATTTTGCGCTGCGCGAAAAGATCTTCCACTTCGACCACGAACGCATCCCCGAGCGCGTCGTCCACGCCCGCGGCTATGGCGCCCACGGCACCTTTTGTTGCACCCATCCCATCCGCAACGTCACCCGCGCCGCGCCCTTTATCGAACGCGGCAAGGAAACCCCGGTGTTCGTGCGGTTTTCCACCGTCGCAGGCTCCAAAGGCTCGGCCGATCTCCCGCGGGACATCCGCGGCTTTGCCGTCAAGTTCTATACCGAAGACGGCAACTGGGACCTTGTCGGCAACAATGTGCCGGTCTTTTTCATCCAGGACGCGATCAAGTTTCCCGACCTGGTCCACGCCCTGAAACCGGAACCCGACCGTGACTTCCCCCAGGCCGCCTCGGCGCATGACAACTTCTGGGATTTCATCTCGCTGACCCCCGAATCCATGCACACCATCATGTGGTTGATGTCCGACCGCGCCCTGCCACGCTCCTTCACCACGATGGAGGGCTTTGGCGTCCACACCTTCCGTTTCGTGAAAGCCGAGGGCGACAGCACCTTTGTGAAATTCCACTGGAAACCCAAGATGGGCCTGCAATCTCTGGTCTGGGACGAGGCCGTCAAAAGCAACGGCGCCGATCCCGACCGCCACCGCCGCGACCTGTGGGACGCGATCGACCGCGGCGATTTTCCGGAATGGGAGCTGGGCGTGCAACTGTTCGACCAGGACTTTGCCGACGCCTTTGCCTTTGACGTGCTGGACCCGACCAAGCTGATCCCGGAAGAGGATTGCCCCGTTCAGATCATCGGCACGCTGACGCTCAACCGTTCCGTGGACAATTTCTTTGCCGAAACCGAACAGGTTGCCTTCTGCACGGCCAACGTCATCCCCGGCATCGACTTCACCGATGACCCGCTGTTGCAGGGCCGCAACTTTTCCTATCTGGACACCCAACTCAAACGGCTGGGCGGGCCGAACTTCACCCAGATCCCGGTGAACGCGCCCAAAGGCTGCCCCGTCAGCCACTACCAGCAGGACGGCCACATGCAGACCGCTCCGCGCAAGGGCCGGATCAACTATCAACCCAACGGCTGGGGCGAGGGCCCGCGCCCAGACCCGCTGGATGGCTATGTCAGTTACAAGGCCCCGGTCACGGGACCCAAGGCCCGGCTGCGCCCGGCCAGCTTTGCCGACCACTATTCGCAGGCCCGCCAGTTCCTGATCAGCCAGACCCCGACCGAACAGGGCCACATTGCCGCCGCCCTGGTCTTTGAACTGTCCAAATGTGAAGAGCCGGGCATCCGCGCCCGCATCGTGGCCCATCTGCGCAACATCGACGAAGACCTGGCCCGCAAGGTGGCCACCGCGCTCGCGGTCAAGCCCTATCCCGATGCGGCCAAGGCTGCCGCACCCACGCAGATGGACCTCGCCCCATCGCCCGTCCTCAGCATTGAGGCAAACCCGATCAACAGTTTTCACGGCCGCGTGATCGGCGTTCTCCTCAGTGACGGCTTTGACAGTCAGATCGTCGAGGATCTGCGCAAGGTGGTCATCGCTGCGGGGGGGGTGATCAAGGTTGTCGGCCCCAAAATCGGCGGGGCGCGGTGCAGCGAAAACACCTTGCATCCCGTCGATCACCGCATCGGCGGTGCCCCATCGGCCCTGTTCGACGCCGTGGTCGTGATCCCGGGCGAGGACTCGCTGATCACGACCCCCGCGGCCCGCGACTTTGTCAGCGATGCGTTCCAGCACTGCAAATTCATCGGCTATACGGACACCGCCAAGCCGCTGCTGGACGCCGTCAGCATCCCGCATGACCCGGTGGACAAGGCCGCCTGCGACACCGGCCTTTGCCCCCTGTCCAGCGCCGGCTCGGTCGCGGCCTTCGTTCAATCCGCCAAATCCCTGCGTCACTGGGTGCGGGAAGGGCTGTTCGATCCCATAGCCACGACATGCTGATTTAAGCCCTCCGGCGACGCGGCCAGCCCGCGTCGCCCCCTCTCCACTTGCCGATTGGTGCGGTCCCTAGCGCGCGGCATCGCTCTCGGCCTCAGCACCAGACCGCCGGCACCTTACGCCTGATCCTGCACAATCTGCCGCATTTTGTGGCAGATTTCTGGGTGCTGGGGCAAAATCCCTGCCCACGCCCCCCTCATTCCCCTCCGCGCCTGCAAGGCTGTTGACAGAATCAATTCGCTTGCCAAGTGTCCGAACCAATGAGTGATTGGTTCAACACGTGACATCCAGTAAACGCAAACCCGTCCAGATGGACAGCGCCAATACCGTCCGCGCCCGGCTTCAGGCCGTGATCGAACGCGGGCGCCTGCCCGCCGACGGGCGACTGCCGACCGAGCGGGAGTTGAGCGAAAGCATGGGCGTCGGCCGCCGCGCCGTGCGTGTCGCGATGGAATCGCTGCTGGCCGAGGGGCTGATCTGGCGCAAGCAGGGCAAAGGCACCTTTGCCGGACAACCGCCCGACAAGACCCAGGCCCTCGCCGCCGAAATCGTGGGCGAGACCAACTTCGCCGAGGTGATGGAGGCGCGTCTGTGCATCGAACCCACCCTGGCCGCCCTGGCCGCCCGCCATGCCCTGCCGGCTGACATCGAACGCCTGCGCAACCTCGCCCACCGCACGGTCCACGCGACCGACCCCGATTCGATCGAGCTTTGGGACGGCGCGCTGCACCGCCTGATCGCCCGCACCGCCCGCAACAAACCGCTGTTCACCGCCTTTTCCATGATCGACGAAATCCGCGGCAACGAGGCGTGGCGCGGTCTGCGCTCCAAGGCGCGCTCGCTGGAAACGCTCAAGATCAGCGACACCGAACACCACGCCATCATCGCCCAGATCGAGGCGGGCAACCCCGACGGCGCCCAGACCGCCATGCACAACCACCTGACGACGCTTGCCACCAACCTCAAACGCATCCTGAATCCTTGACGTGGAGCTTGCCGTGACCGAAACCGCGATCACCCTCGACACGATTGCCGCCGCCGAAACGCTCATGGGCGTCACCTACACCGCCG
>CAMBWO010000309.1 GCA_945871285.1 Pseudorhodobacter antarcticus
AAGTAGCGCACGCCCAGATCCCAGGCGCGGGTCATCGTGGCGTGAGCCTCCTCAGCCGGGACGGGGCGGTAGAGGCCGCCGATGGGGGCGGTGCCGAACCCCAGTTCGGTGAAGGTGAGCGCGCCCTTGCTTTCGCGGTTCCAGACCCGTGTCCTCAATTGCCAATCCCCCCTGATGCCTACTAACATGCTAGTTGGAAATCTGGGGGAGTGCATCCCCTTTGGGGGGATCATGGGAAATTTTCAAGCGGTGTTCGGGGCGGTCAAGCCGGTGATCGGCATGGTGCATCTGGGCGCGCTGCCGGGGGCGCCCTTGTATGATGGGGCGGCGGGGTTGGCGGGGTTGCTGGCGGGGGCGCGCAAGGATTTGGCGGCCTTGCAGGCGGCGGGGTTTGATGCGGTGATGTTCGGCAATGAGAATGACCGGCCCTATGAGTTCCAGGTGGACGTCGCCTCGACCGCGACGATGGCCATGGTGATCGGGGCGCTGCGGTCGGAGATTACGGTGCCGTTTGGGGTGAATGTGCTGTGGGACCCGATGAGCACGGTGGCGCTGGCGGCGGCGACGGGGGCGCATTTCGTGCGCGAGATTTTCACGGGCACCTATGCGTCGGACATGGGGCCCTGGACGCCCGATGCGGGGGCGGCGATGCGGTATCGCGGGCGGCTGGGGCGGTCTGATCTGGCGATGTTGTATAATGTGAGTGCGGAGTTTGCCGACAGTCTGGACCGGCGGTCCTTGCCGGATCGGGCGCGGTCGGCGGTGTTTTCGTCGATTCCGGATGCGGTGCTGGTGTCGGGGCAGATTACCGGCGAGGCGGCGGCGATGTCGGATATGGAGGCGGTGAAGAAGGTGCTGCCGCATGTGCCGGTGCTGGCGAATACCGGGGTCAAGCATGACACGGTGGGCGATATCCTGCGCTTTGCCGATGGCTGCGTGGTGGGGTCGGCGCTGAAATATGACGGGCACACCTGGAACGCGGTGGACCCGGAGCGGGCCCGCGACTTCATGGATCGGGCGCGGGCGGCACGATGATGCGGGATCGGTTGAAGCGGGATTTGTGCGAGTTGATGCTGGTGCCCGGCCTGTCGGGGCATGAGGAGCGGGTGGCGGCGGCGATACGGGCGCGGCTGGCGGAAGTGGGGCTGGAGTCCTCGGTCGACCGGCTGGGGAACGTGGTGGTGACGCTGGCGGGGGATGCGGAGAAGCCCTCGGTCATGGTGTTCACCCATATGGACCAGCTGGGGTTTTTCGTGCGCAAGATCGAGGCGGATGGGTTGATCCGGGTCGAGCGGATGGGGGGGGTGAGCGAGCGGGCGATGGCCGCGCAGGTGGTGACGCTGTGTGGGTCGAAGGGCGATGTCGCGGGCATCATCCAGAACAAGGCGCATCATGCGACGGGGCAGGATGAGAAGTACAAGGTGCTGACGGCGCCGGAGATTCGCATCGACACGGGGCATGGGTCGAAGGCGGCGGTCGAGGCGGCGGGGATTTCGATTGGCACGCCGGTGGTTTACCAAGGCCAGGTGGTGGAACTGGCGGGCGGGCGGATTGCCGGGACCTCGGTCGATGACCGGGCGGGCTGTGCGGTGCTGCTGGAGCTGGCGCGGGCCTTGGTGGGGCGCGGGGGGCCGACGGTGCATCTGGTCTGGTCGGTGCAGGAGGAGTTCAACCTGCGCGGGGCGGTGGTGGCGGCGCAGGTGTTGCGCCCCGATATTGGGCTGCAAATTGACCTGATGCTGGCCTGTGACACGCCGGACATGGCGGACCGGGGCGAGATGGTTCTGGGCGGGGGGCCGGGGATCAGTCTGTATTCGTTCCACGGGCGGGGCACGTTGAACGGGGTGATCCCGCATCCAGGCTTGGTGCGGCTGATGGAGGAGACGGCGGCGGCCGAGGGGATCGCCTTGCAGCGGTCGGCTCAGGTGGGGGTGTTGACGGACCTGTCCTATATCCAGACCTTGGGGGCGGGGGTGGCGTCTTTGGACGTGGGGTTCCCGATGCGGCACTCGCATTCGGCGGTGGAGTGTTGTGATCTGGCCGATCTGGAGGGGCTGGTGCATCTGCTGACGGCGGCGCTGGCGCGGATTCCTGTGGGGATGCGGTTGGAGAGGGGCTGACATGTATACGCTGGGCGTGGATATCGGCACCTTTGAGAGCAAGGGGGTGCTGGTCGATTTTGCGGGCCGGATCGTGGCGCAGGCGGCGCGGGGGCATGAGATGATCGTGCCGCGGGCGGGTTGGGCCGAGCATAGGGCCGAGGAGGATTGGTGGGGGGATTTTGTCTTTATCACCAAGGCGTTGTTGACGGGTGTTGATGCGCGGCTGGTCAAGGCGGTGGCCTGTTCGGCGATTGGGCCCTGCATGTTGCCGGTGGATGCTGCGGGGGCGCCGTTGATGAACGGGGTTCTGTATGGGGTGGACACGCGGGCGAGTGCGGAAATTGCGTTGCTGAACAGTCAGTTGGGGGAGGATGTTATCCTTGATCGCTGCGGCAATGCGCTGACGTCCCAGTCGGTCGGGCCGAAGGTCATGTGGTTGAAGGGGACCCATCCGGATATCTGGGAAAAGACTGCAAAAATAGTGACGTCCACGACGTTCCTGACCCATCGGTTGACCGGGCGGTATGTGATTGACCATTATACGGCGGCCAACTTTTCGCCGCTGTATGACATCGAGGCGCAGGACTGGTGCGATCTGGGCGGGATTTGCGGGCGCGAGATGTTGCCGGAGTTGCTGTGGTCCACCGAGATTGCGGGGCATTTGACGGCCGAGGCGGCGGCGGTGACGGGGTTGGCGGAGGGGACGCCGGTGACCTGTGGCACGATTGATGCGGCGGCCGAGGCGGTGTCGGTGGGGGCGGTCAGCCCTGGGGATATGATGATGATGTATGGCTCGACCATCTTCATCATCCAGATCACGGACAGGCGGCTGTCGGATGCGCGGTTGTGGCATGCGCCGTGGCTCTATCCTGGGAGCCATGCGGCAATGGCGGGGCTGGCGACCTCTGGCACGCTGACGCACTGGTTTCGCGATCAGTTTGCGCGGGAGTTGCCGCGTGACAGCGCCTTTGCGACCTTGACCGAGGAGGCGATGGCCAGCCCGCCGGGGGCGCGGGGGTTGTTGTGTCTGCCGTATTTTTCGGGCGAACGGACGCCGATCCATAATCCGCTGGCCAGGGGGGCGTTCTTTGGTCTGGACCTGACGCATGGCCGGGGCGATCTTTACCGGGCGGTGCTTGAGGGGATTGCGAGCGCGACGCGGCACATCACGGACACCTATTCGCAGGCGGGGGCGGTGCCTGTGCGGGTGCTGGCGGTGGGGGGCGGGACGAAGAACCGACCGTGGTTGCAGGCGACGTCGGACTTGACGGGGTTGGATCAGGTCGTGGCGCGGGTGACGGTGGGGGCGAGTTTCGGCAACGCCTATCTGGCGGCCAAGGCGATTGGGGTGGTGGCCGAGATTGGCGACTGGAACCCGGCGGAGGAGGTTGTGCGCGCGGTGGATCATCCGGTTTATGCGCGGCAGTATCCGCTGTTCCGCAGGCTCTATGAACAGACCAAGGACATTGCCGCCGAGGTGCAAGATGCGGTTTGAGCATATGCGGCCGCACCAGTTGAGGGCGGCGATTGCGGCCGGCGTGCCTGCGGTGCTGCCGATTGGCGTGCAGGAGTATCACGGCGAACATCTGCCGGTGGGGGTGGATCTGCTGGCCGTGACCCGCTGCGCGGAGCGGCTGGAGGCCGAGGCGCCGGAGCGGGTGATCTTGCTGCCCAGCTTTGCCTATGGCGCGGCCAGTCACGCGGTGGCGGGGCCTGCGGGGACGGGGACGCTGCATGTCGATGCGGCGGCTTTCCTGCCCTTTGCCACGGCGCTGTTCACGGGGCTGCTGAACATCGGCTTGCGCAATATTCATGGCGTGATCCACCACCAGACCGAGAATTTCCTGCAAGGGATGCCGACCGACCTGACCTTTCGACTTGCCGCCCGGCAGGCGACCTTTGCCCATCTGGAGGCGACACGGGGGCAGGGCTGGTGGGGCAAGGGGGATATGGCGAGCTACTACGAGGGCCATGCGCAGGGCGATAACCCGTTCAACTGGATATCGATCCACCCGCTGATGCCGGCGGAGGTGGCGCAGCATTTCCCGTTCGATCATGCGGGTGAGGGGGAGACAGCGCTGATGCTGGCGCTGGCGCCGGAGTTGGTGGAGCCTGCGCGGATGGCGCAGAATGACACTTGGTATACCGAGAGCGCGCCAAAGGCGGCCCGCGCCCAGGGTGAGGCGGGGGTGGCGGTCATTCTGGCGCATTTGCGGCAGGTGTTGGGTGTTTAAAGCGGGGGCAGGTTCACCACGCCCTTTTTCAGAATGAAACAGCCATAGGGGCCGGAATCGCTGGTGCGGAGGATGCAGAAGGATTGCTTGGCGGCGGCGTAAAAGGCGAAGCGGTCCAGCGCCTGAAACTCGACCGGGCGGCCCTCGACCGCGCTGCACAGGGCCTGCATGTCGGTGAAAAGAGGCAGAACCTGGCCCGCATCGCCGACCACCTGCATCCGCGAGACCGGGGCGGGCACGAAGGTATCGAGCGGCATCAGCGACAGGATGGCGCGGGTGGCGGTCAGGATATCGCAGCCGGGCATGTCGATCAGGCGGCCAAGGGTGGTTTCGCGCGCGATGGTGGCGGCGGGGTGGTTCACGTCGCAGATCACCAGATCGTCGCCGTGCCCCATCAGCATCAGCGCATGGACGATATCGGCCGACAGCCGTTGGTCAATTCCCTTGAGCATCATACCCCCTTGTAGGATGGGCAGTCCTGCGCCTTGCCCTTGGCAAGGCGTGGGTTTGCCCATCTTGCTTACTTCACCGCACCCGCAGCCATGCCCTTGATGATGAAGCGTTCCAGGAACACCCCGATGATGACCAGGGGGATGATCGCGGCAAAGGACAGCGCGGCCATCGACCACCAGGAAATGCCTTGTGACCCGGTTTGGCTCGCCACCATCACCGGCAGGGTGTTGGCATAGGTCGAGGTCAGCAGGGCGGCAAAGAAGTATTCGTTCCAGGTCAGGACCAGCGACAGGATCAGCGCGGCCACCATGCCGGGCAGGGCGATGGG
Organism: Pseudorhodobacter antarcticus; assembly: GCA_945871285.1. Taxonomy (GTDB): domain Bacteria; phylum Pseudomonadota; class Alphaproteobacteria; order Rhodobacterales; family Rhodobacteraceae; genus Stagnihabitans. The sequence continues at coordinate 5,118 of CAMBWO010000309.1, forward strand.
CAGGATGATGGTCAAAAACGCGCCCCAGATCGATTGGCCATCGACCATGGCGGCCTCCTCCAACTCGGTCGGGATGCCGGCGAACTGGTCGCGCATGATCCAGATGACGA
>CAMBWO010000310.1 GCA_945871285.1 Pseudorhodobacter antarcticus
GCGGGGATGGATGTGGTGGAGTTCATGCCCGAGCGTGATATTGACGGGCAGGGGGCCTTGCTGGTGGCGCAGCTGCTGGCCTCGGTTCTGGGGATCATTGGAAGGCAGCGTGTGGAATGAGCAAGTTCAATCAGCCCTTGGGCGGCAACGAGATGCCCCGCTTTGGCGGGCCGGCGACGATGATGCGGCTGCCGGCGCAGGTGGGGGCCAAGGGGCTGGATGTGGCGTTTGTGGGGATACCCATGGACATTGGCACGTCGAACCGTCCGGGCACGCGGCTGGGGCCACGGCAGATCCGGGATGAGAGCCGGATGCTGCGCCCGTTCAACATGGCGACTGGGGCGGCGCCGTTCGAGCATTTGCAGGTGGCCGATATTGGCGATGTGCCGATCAACACCTTTGATCTGAAGAAGTCGGTGGACATCATCACGGAGTTTTACGACGGGGTTCTGGCGGACGGGGCCATTCCGCTGACGCTGGGGGGGGATCATACGCTGACCTGGCCGATCCTGCGGGCGATCAAGAAGAAGCACGGGCCGGTGGCGTTGATCCATGTCGATGCCCATGCCGACATCAACGACACCATGTTCGGCGAGAAGGTGGCGCATGGCTGTCCGTTTCGCCGCGCGTGGGAGGATGGCTGTCTGCTGAACGACAAGGTGTTCCAGATCGGGTTGCGCGGCACGGGCTATGCGCCCGAGGATTTTGACTGGGGCCGCGACAAGGGGTGGACGGTGATCCAGGCGGAGGAGTGCTGGCATCGGTCGCTGGTGCCGTTGATGGAGAAGGTGCGGCGGGTCATCGGGGATGCGCCCTGCTATCTGAGCTATGATATCGACAGCCTGGACCCGGCCTTTGCGCCCGGAACGGGGACGGTGGAGCCGGGGGGGCTGACGATCTGGCAGGGGTTGGAGATTGTGCGGGGGGCGGCGGGGTTGAACATTGTCGGGGGCGATCTGGTCGAGGTGTCGCCGCCCTATGATCCGTCAGGCAACACGGCGCTGATCGGGGCCAACCTGCTGTATGAGATGCTGTGCGTTTTGCCGGGGGTGCCGCAGAATCCGGGGGCGTCCAGATCTGGACAGTTTTGAAATTATAATGATTTCAGCGTGTTGTCTGTTGTTCTTCACAAAGCATTAAGTAAGTCGGGGCACCTCCGACGTACGGGGTCACAACACGAAATCGGCGGCGGTCAGGGTCAGAAGCCCGTTCAGACGAATGGTCGCATCCGCAACGGTGTCGCCGTTCACATCCATCTCGAGATAGGTGTTGCCGCCGATCTGGACCGCATGCAGTTGGCCCGCCACGCCGGTGAAGGCGCCGGTGAGGAAGGTGAAGGCGACGTTGGGGTTGGCGTTGTTGGTTATGGCGTCGAGGGCGGACAGGTCGATCAGGTCATCGCCTGGGGTGAAATCGGCGAGGATGTCGGCCACGGTTGGTTTGGGTCCGGTCTGGGATAGCCCAGCAAAGACGAAGGTGTCGGCCCCGGTCCCGCCGGTCAGGGTGTCAGCGCAGTCCCCGCCATCGAGAAGCTCATTGAGATTGCCGCCAAGGATGCGGTCATCGCCAAGATCGCCGGCAATCGTGTCATTGCCATTCAGCCCGGCAAGCCGATTGTCGCCTGAATTGCCGATGATGTTGTTGACCTCGGCGTTGCCATGGCCCGTGAAATCGGCGGTGCCGAGCAGGTAGAGGTTTTCAACATAGGTGGGCAGCCGGAAGGACACGTGGGCGTAAACGTAGTCGGTTTCGCCGGATCGTGGGTGCCGGAATTGGTGCGGTTTGAAGGGAAGGGGTCGCGGTTTCAGCACTTTGGATGGCGGCATTGTTGCGCTGGATGGTATCGGAGTTGGTGATCGTCTGTTCCGAGAAATCGGCGCCCAGGGTGATGCCGTTGTAGGTGCCAAAGATCAGACCGCTGTTCACCAGCACCGACCCGCTGCCGCCGAGGTAGACGCCGGTTGGCTGGCCACCATTTGCGGAGCCGAGAGCCTCGATCGTGCCGTGGTTGGTGAGGGTGGCGCTGCCGCCCACGACATTGACACCATAATAAAGATCGGCCCGACTCAGACCGTCATTGGCCAGGGTGCCGCCCGTGCCGAAGAGGTTCATCGACACCCCGGATGCCACAGCAGAGATGGTGCCCGAATTCACGTTAAGACCGGCTTCATACGAAACGATGGCGTTCACTTGCCCAAAGACGCTGCCCATGTTTGTGATGGTGCCCGGCCCGAAGAGGTCAAGCGCGTTGTGGGAGCGCCCGAAAAGGCTGCCGGTGGATTGGATGGCGATGCTGTTGCTCGCCGCCGACCCGACACTCAGTGCGTTGACCACCATGGACCCGGCCAGAATGAGGGTCATGTCGGTCAGGCCATTGAGGGCCCAGTAGGCCGTGGGCGTAAACACGTCGCCGGTTCGGGTGATGGCGGCGGTGTCTGCGTTGGCAAGACTGCCCCAGCCGGCGAGGTTTGTGACGGAGGACCTGACGGCATAACTTGCCATGGTGTGCTTTCAAATCGAACAGGTGTTCGTCAATGAAAAACGTGCTGCCGCCTGATCGGGTCAGGCGGCAGGGAAATGATGGAATCATTCGTATTGGTCTGGCAAGCGGGTCGTCAGGCCGCGATTGTCGCAGCCTGAGGACGGCCTATTCGGCGGCCATGCCCGGACGGGCCAGGCGGGGTGTTGCATCCTCGAGCCGTTCGCGCAGGTCGGCCTGTTCGGCGGCCAGGAGGGCGATGCGTTCGGCCAGGAGTTCGGGCGAGGGTGGGGCCTCTTCCTCGTCCTTGGGGCCGATGACGCGGCTGAACAGTTTGGCGAGGTAATGGCTGATGTCGTCCATGATCAGGTAGAAGGACGGCACCACGACCAGCGACAGGACGGTGGAGACGATGATGCCGCCGATCACGGCTGTGGCCATGGGGGCGCGGAAGGACCCACCTTCGCCCACGCCGAGGGCGGAGGGGAGCATGCCCGCCGACATCGCGATGGAGGTCATCACGATGGGCTGGGCGCGTTTGTGACCGGCCTCGACCACCGATTTGATGCGGTCCATGCCGTGGGCGCGCATTTCGATGGCGAAGTCGACCAAGAGGATCGCGTTCTTGGTCACGATGCCCATCAGCATCAGGATGCCGATCAGCACGGGCATCGACAGGGCGGACCCGGTCAGGATCAGCGCCGCCGCCACGCCGCCGATGGCGAGAGGCAGAGAGGCGAGGATGGTGAAAGGCTGGATGACCGAGCGGAACAGGAGGATCAGCACGGCCAGCACGAGGAGGAGGCCCAGAAGCATGGCCTGACCGAAGGAGGCGAAAAGTTCGCCCTGCACCTCGGCATCGCCCGACTCGGCCACGCGGACGCCGGGGGGCAGCGGGGTGGCGTCGAGGATTTCCTTGAACCGGGTTGTCGCGGTGCCAAGGGCCACGCCGACGGGCAGGTTTGCGCCAATCTCGGCCTGGCGTTCGCGGTTCAGGCGTTTGACGGTCGAGGGGCCTTCGGACAGGGTGATGTCGGCGACGGCGGACAGGGGGACGGTGCCGCCGGCGTTGGTCGCGACCTTGAGGTTGGCGATGCGGCCCAGGTCTTCGCGCGTCGCGTCGTTCAGGCGGATGCGGATCGGGATTTGCCGACCGTCGAGCGAGACTTTGGCCAAGGCCGCGTCATAGTCACCGATGGTGGCGACGCGCAGGACGCCCGCGATGGCCTGGGTCGAGACGCCCAGACGGGCGGCCTCTTCCGGGCGGGGGCGGACCTGAATCTCGGGGCGGGGCAGGGCACCTTCGGCGGCGACGTTGGCGAGGAGGGGGTCACCGCGCAGGGCCTCTTCCAGCGCCGTCACGGCGGCGGTCAGGGAGGCGTCATTGGGGGCCAGCACGTTGAAGGTGATGTCCTTGGCACCGCGGTCGTTCAGTTTGATGGCGCGGATGTCGGGGACGTTTTTGATGCGGGCACAGATTTCCGCCTCGATCTGGTCCTGGGGCACGGTGCGGCCCTTGTTCTCGACCTGGGGCACGATCCAGCCGACCACGGGGATTTTGCGGGCGGCGTCGGAGAGTTTCAGGAGCAGGCCGTGGTCGAGTTTTTCCAAGAGAACGGTCACGGTGGCGCGGCGGATGTCGCGTTCGCCGGTGGGGGAGGAGCCGCCGAGGATGAAGATCTGGTCAACCCATTCGATATCCTTGATGCGGGTGTAGATTTCGCCAGCGGCCACGTCGGTCTGGTCCAGCGTGGTGCCGGGCGGCAGTTCGACGGAGATCGAGATGCGGCCAGAGTCGTCCGGCGGGATGAAGGACCCCGGCACTTGCAGCATGAAATACATCGAGACGGCAAAGGCCCCGATGGCACCCAGAAGCGTCAGGTAATAGACGCCGAACTTGAGCCGACCCCAGCGCCAGGTCTGGGTGGTGGCCTTGATCATGGCGAGGTAGCCGCGCATGAAACGGCCGTCGCGGTGCTGTTCCTCGGTTCCGCCATCGGCGGAGGTCATCAGGTAAGCGGCCATCATCGGGGTGATCAGGCGGGCGACGAGGAGCGAGAAGAACACCGAGAAGGCGACGGTCAGGCCGAATTGTTCGAAATATTGGCCGGGGATGCCGCCCATGAAGGAGACGGGGACAAAGACGGCGATGATGGTGAAGGTGGTCGCGATCACGGCCAGACCGATTTCGTCGGCGGCGTCGATGGCGGCGCGGTAGGGGGTTTTGCCCATGCGGATGTGTCGGGCGATATTCTCGATCTCCACAATCGCATCGTCGACCAGGATGCCGGTGGCCAGGGTGAGGGCGAGGAAGGAGACGAGGTTCAGCGAGAAGCCGAGCATGTCCATGATCCAGAAGGTCGGGATGGCGGACAGGGGCAGGGCGACGGCGGAAATCAGGGTGGCGCGCCAGTTGCGCAGGAACAGGAAGACGACGATCACGGACAGGAGCGCGCCCTCGAGCAGGGTGTCGATGGCGGCGTCGTAGTTGCCTTGGGTGAAGTAGACGAGGTCGTCGATGGGCAGGATTTGCACATCGGGGTTGGCTTCGCGCAGGGCGGTGATCTGCTTTTCGGCGATTTCCTTGACCGAAACCTCGGAGGCGCCTTTGGCGCGGAAGATTGCAAAGGTGACGACGGGTTCGCCGTTCAGGCGCGAGAAGGAGCGGAGTTCCTCATAGGTATCCGTCACGGTGCCGAGGTCGGA
>CAMBWO010000311.1 GCA_945871285.1 Pseudorhodobacter antarcticus
AAGATTTTGCGGACCTGCGTCCATTGCGGGTTTTGCACGGCGACCTGCCCGACCTATCAGGTTCTGGGCGATGAGGCTGACAGCCCGCGGGGCCGGATTTACCTGATCAAGGAGATGCTGGAAACCGGCCGCCCCGCCGATGCCAAGACCGTCAAGCATATCGACCGTTGCCTGTCGTGTCTGGCCTGCACCACGACCTGCCCCTCGGGCGTCGATTACATGCATCTGATCGACCAGGCCCGCGCCTATATCGAACAGACCTACAAGCGCCCCTTGGCCGAGCGCCTGTTGCGCGGGGTGCTGGCGCGGGTGATCCCCTATCCCACGCGGTTCCGGCTGGCGCTGTTCGGGGCCCGGCTGGCGCGGCCCATCGCCCGGTTCCTGCCGGATCGCCGTCTGCGGGCGATGGTTGCGATGGCCCCCGACCGCCTGCCCCCCGTCAGCCGCAACGATGACCCGCAGACCTTTCCCGCCATCGGCCCGCGCCGGATGCGCGTGGCCCTGATGACCGGCTGCGCGCAAAAGGCGCTGGACACCGACATCAATGACGCCACGATCCGCCTGTTGACCCGGTTGGGTGCCGAGGTGGTCATCCCGCGCAACATGGGCTGTTGTGGCGCACTGGTGCACCACATGGGCCGCGAGGCCGAGGCGCGGCGCTTTGCCACCGAAAACGTCCGGGCCTTCGAGGCGGTGCCGGGGCTGGAGGCGATCGTCATCAACACCTCGGGCTGCGGCACGACGGTCAAGGATTACGGCCACTTGCTGGGCCATGACGGGGCGGGGGTGGCGGCGCTGGCGATGGATGTGACCGAGGTTCTGGTGAAACTGGGCCTGCCACAGGGCGCGCCCAAGGGGCTGCGCGTGGCCTATCATGCCGCCTGTTCGTTGCAGCATGGCCAAAAGATCGTCTCGGCCCCCAAGGACCTGCTGCGCCGGGTGGGGTTCGAGGTGGTCGAGCCGCGCGACAGCCATCTGTGCTGCGGCTCGGCGGGCACCTACAACCTGATGCAGCCCGAGATTTCGGCCCAGTTGCGCGACCGCAAGGTGGCGACGCTGATGGAACGCGCCCCGCAGGTGATTGCGGCGGGCAATCTGGGCTGCATGATCCAGATCGGGCAGGGGGCCGGGGTGCCGGTGGTGCATACGGTCGAACTGCTGGATTGGGCGACGGGCGGCCCGGTGCCGCGCGCATTGCGACAAACCATGGCCGCAAATCCGCCCTTGTGACGGGCTAGGCACGGGTCAACCGATGGAGGTTTCATGCTGCGCCTTGCCCTGACCCTGCTGTGCCTTCTGGCGGCACCCATGGCTGCCGAAACCACCCCCTTGATCAAGCTGCAAACGCTGGATGACAGCCGGGGGTGGCAGGCGGTGGGCAAGCTGGTGCTGGGCGATCATGGCTTTTGCACCGGGGCGCTGATTGCGCCGCAAGTGGTGCTGACCGCGGCGCATTGCCTGTTTGACAAGGAAACCGGCGCCCGGATCGACCCGGCGCAGATCAAGTTTCTGGCCGGCTGGCGCAATGGCCGGGCCGAGGCCTATCGCGGTGTGCATCAGGCCGTCGCCCATCCCGATTATGTCTATGGCGGGTCGGGGCAGTTGGACCGGGTCCCCTATGATCTGGCGGTGATCGAGTTGGATCAGCCGGTGCTGACCACCTCGGTGAAACCCTTTGGCATTGCCGCGGCGCCCGCCAGGGGCGACACGGTGGGGGTTGTGTCCTATGCCCAGGACCGCGCGGATACGCCGTCGCTGCAACAGGCCTGCAACGTGATGGAGCGGCAGCAGTCCGGTGTGTTGGTCATGACCTGCGATGTCGATTTCGGCTCGTCCGGCGCCCCGGTTTTCGTGATCCGTGACGGTGTGCCTGTGGTGGTGTCGGTGATCTCGGCCAAGGCCGAGGTGGAGGGTCAGCAGGTGGCGCTGGGCTCGGCACTGGAAATCCCGCTGGCCCGTTTGATGGCAGACCTCGCCGCGGGGTCGGGCCGGCGTGGCGCCATGGGCAATGTGCGCGTGCTGTCGGGCGGCAATGCCACCGGGGCCAAGTTCATCAAGCCCTGATCGTCAGCGGCCTCTGACCAAGATGGGCAAACCGACTTTTCCCCAAGGGGGAAAAGCCGAACTGCCCATCCTACAAGTCGGCTCATCATCAAGGCCCGGCGGGATGCATCGTCCAGCGCCTGGCCCCCGGGGGGCGGTGCTGTGCGGCAGGGCAATGCCCGACAGTCGCCCGCCCCCTTGTAGGATGGGCAGTCCTCCTTTCCCCCTTGGGGAAAGGGGGTTTGCCCATCTTGGTCACTCCGGATACTGCCTTTGGCAGGCGGCGATGGCGGGCGCAGCGGCGGTGGCCTGTTGGGTGCGCTTGGTCTTCAGGCTGGCCAACTTGGCGGCCTCGGCATTCAGGTCAATCGCCACGGGGCGGCTGACGGTCCGCTCCGCGTTCTTCAGGCATTGGCGCGGGCGGGGGTCTGGCACATCGACGGTGGGTTTGGGCGTGCAATCGACAAAGACCGGCCTGGTTTCCACCACCGAGGCAAAGGCGTACCCGCGCGCAAGGTTCCCCTCGGCTTCGGCGATCAGCCGGTCCACCACCTGCATGTCGCGGGTCACGCTGCCGATGCACTGCTCTTGCGGCGTGCCACAGGCCGCCAGGGTCAGCAGCAGACCCGTCATCAACATCCGCCTCATGGACCGCTCCTTCAACTCGTTCCTGACAAGATAACCGGACAGCACGGGAATTCAATTGATCCAGATTGCAATCGGGGCCCACGTTGGCAGCGCCTTGCAGGGGTGCTAGGGTCGCGGCAAATCAGCCGCCCCATCAGCCGCCCCATCAGCCGCAAGGAAGCACTCCGTGACCGACGTTACCGCAGACCTCAAACCCCGTGCCGCCCAATGGTTCCGCTCGCTCCGCGACGAGATTGTCGCGGCGTTCGAGGGGCTGGAACAGGAGGCCGGCAGCCCCGTGCGCTTTGACGTGACGCCCACCACCCGCGCCGATGGCGGGGGCGGCTTGATGTCCGTGCTGCGCGGCGGGGCGGTGTTTGAAAAGGTCGGCGTCAATGTGTCCGAGGTGCATGGCACCCTGGGCGACAAGGCCCGCGCCGCCATGACAGCCCGTGGCGTGCCGGGGATGGAGGCGGATGGCAGTTTCTGGGCCAGTGGCATCTCCTTGGTGGCCCATATGGCAAACCCGCATTGCCCCGCCGTCCACATGAACACCCGCATGTTCTGGACCCCCTCTGCCGCCTGGTTCGGCGGCGGGGCCGACCTGAACCCCTGCATCGAATACCCCGAGGATACCGCCCATTTCCACGGCCAGATGCAGACCGCCTGCGATGCCCACAACCCCGACTACTACGCCCGCTTCAAGGCCTGGGCCGACACCTATTTCTTTGTGCCCCACCGGGGCCGGGCGCGCGGCGTGGGCGGCATCTTTTACGACGACCTCGCGACAGGCGACTGGGAGGCCGACTTTGCCTTTACCCAATCCATCGGCCGCGCCTTCCTGCCCGCCTTTCTGCCGCTGACCCGCAAACGCCTGCCTACGAAGTGGACCGAGGCCGACCGCGACACCCAGTTGATCCACCGTGGCCTTTATGCCGAATACAACCTGGTCTACGACCGTGGCACCAAATTCGGTCTGGAAAGCGGCCATGACCCAGCGGCGGTGCTGATGTCGCTGCCCCCGGTGGCCAAGTGGACCTGAGGGGTTTTGCGCGCAGCGAGGTGCCGGGGCTGCTGGTTGCGCTGCAATTCCTGACCCGCCTGCGCCTGCCCTTCGAGGTGGACTTTACCCCAGACGCCGCCCGCGCCAGCCCGCGCTGGTATCCCGGTGCTGGCGTGCTGATCGGGCTAATTGCCGGGGTGATCTACTGGGGTGCCGCCCTGGTGTTCCCGCCGCTGATCGCTGTGCTTGTGTCGGTCGCGGCAGGGTTGATCGTGACGGGCGGATTGCACGAGGATGGTTTCGCCGACGCCTGCGACGGTCTGGGCGGCGTGCGCCCCCGCGAACGGGTGCTGGAAATCATGCGGGACAGCCGGATTGGCACCTATGGCGTGCTGGGCCTGGGCCTGATGCTGGGCACGAAGGTGGCCGCTTTGGCCGCCTTGCCGATGGCGGCCCTGCCCTTTGTGCTGATCGCAGGTCATGCTGCCAGCCGGGCGTCGATGTTGTGGGTGATGGCCTCGTCCGACTATGTGCGCGGGTCGGGGGCGGCAAGCGCCGTGGCGGGCGGTCTGGACAAGCGCGCCATCCAGATCGGCCTTGCCACCACCGCCATCGCCCTGCTGCCCCTGCTGTTCGTGCTGCCCATCTTGTCGGTCATCCTCGGGCTGGCCGGGCTGGTGGCGGGCCATTACGCCATGCGCCACCGCTTTGAGCGGCGCCTCGGGGGCTATACCGGGGACTGCCTGGGTGCCGTTCAGCAATGCAGCGAAGTCGGCTTTTACCTTGGCCTTCTGGCGTTCAGCGTCAGCTAGAGCGGATTTCGTTCAATCTGATTCAGATTGAACGAAATCCAGAACAGGCAAGCCATTGGTTATGTTGCTTATCGCCTTTGATCAGGTGAACCTGATCAAAGGTGATAAGCTCTAGACGCCCGCCCTAACCGTTTCGATCATCAGCGTCACATTGTCGGGGTTGGCGTCCGGCGTGATGCCATGGCCCAAGTTAAAGATATGCGGCCCCTTGGAGAACGCCCGCACCACGCGCCGGGTCTCATCCACCAGGGCCTGCCCGCCCGTCACCATATGACCCGGCGCCAGATTGCCCTGCACGCAGCCATCGACCTGCACATGCTCGGCCGCCCATTCCGGCGTCACCGAATTGTCAATCGCCACACAATCCGCCCCGGTCGCCTTGGCAAAGCCGATATAGCCCGCCCCCGCCTCACGCGGGAAGGCGATGATCGGCAGGCCCGGATGACGCGCCTTCAGCGCCGCAATGATGCGGGCGGCGGGTTTCACGGCGAAATCGGTGAAATCCTGACCCTTCAGCGACCCGGCCCAAGAATCAAACAGCTTGACCACCTCGGCCCCGGCTTGGACCTGCATCGACAAATACTCCACCGTCGCATCCGTGATCCGGTCGATCAGCGCCACGAACG
>CAMBWO010000312.1 GCA_945871285.1 Pseudorhodobacter antarcticus
TACGGAAACGCATGCCCAAAGCGCTTTGTACGTTGGTTCAGGGGCGTTTCTGACCTGTGCGCAATTTTCGGAACTGGACAAAGATGACCCGATCCAATCCGAATTTCAGAACTGGTCCTACGGCTATTGGAGTGCACGAAACCACGTTAACAGCCACACTGGAAAAGAAGTGAAGAATCTTTCACACCCAAGCGTTCTGGGCACTTCGTTCATAGAACGAATGCAGACCCAATGCTTGACGCAAGACACTGTAATCATGATGGCAATAGTCCAGCAGGTTTACTTCGGCCTGCCGCGATATGAATAGCTAGTTACACGGGAGAAACCGATGACCACCATCATCAAGAACGGCACCGTCGTCACCGCCGACCTGACCTACATGGCCGATGTCCGCATTGAAGGCGGTGTGATTGCCGAGATCGGTCGAAACCTGAAGGGCGGCACCGAACTGGATGCCACGGGATGCTATGTCATGCCCGGCGGGATTGACCCGCATACGCATCTGGAGATGCCCTTTATGGGCACCTATTCGGCGGATGATTTTGAGAGCGGGACGCGGGCGGCCTTGGCGGGCGGCACCACCATGGTGGTGGATTTTGTGCTGCCGGGGCAGGGGCAGGGGCTGATGGATGCCGCGCAGATGTGGCACAACAAGTCGGGGCGGGCGAATTGCGACTACTCCTATCACATGGCGATCACCTGGTGGGGCCAAAAGGTCTGGGAGGATATGGAGGCGTCGGTCAAGGCGGGGATGACCAGCTTCAAGCATTTCATGGCCTACAAGGGCGCGTTGATGGTCAACGATGATGAGATGTATCAGTCGTTCAAACGGGTGGGCGATCTGGGCGGGTTGGCCATGGTCCATGCCGAGAATGGCGATGTGGTGGCGGAACTGACGGCGCAACTGCTGGCGGCGGGGAATGTCGGGCCCGAGGCGCATGCCTATTCACGGCCCCCGCAGGTGGAGGGCGAGGCGACCAACCGGGCGATCATGATTGCCGATATGGCGGGGGCGCCGCTGTATGTGGTGCATACGTCCTGCGAGGAGGCACATGAGGCCATTCGGCGGGCGCGGATGCAGGGCAAGCGAGTGTGGGGCGAGCCGCTGATCCAGCATCTGACGCTGGATGAGAGCGAGTATTTCCACCCCGATTGGGATCATGCGGCGCGGCGGGTCATGTCGCCGCCGTTCCGGGACAAGAAGCATCAAGACAGCCTGTGGGCGGGGTTGCAGTCGGGGTCGTTGTCGGTGGTGGCGACGGATCATTGTGCGTTCACGACGGCGCAGAAGCGGTTCGGGGTTGGCAACTTCTCGAAAATCCCGAATGGGACTGGCGGGTTGGAGGACCGGATGCCGATGCTGTGGACTCATGGGGTGGCGACGGGACGGTTGACGATGAACGAGTTTGTGGCGGTCACATCAACAAACATCGCCAAGATACTGAATTGCTATCCAAAAAAAGGGGCGGTGCTGGTGGGGGCGGATGCGGATCTGGTGGTTTGGGACCCGGCAAAGGAGAAGGTGATCACGGCGGGGGCGCAGCAATCTGCGATTGATTACAATGTGTTCGAGGGCAAAGCTGTCAAAGGTCTGCCGCGCTATACGCTGACCCGTGGCCATGTGTCGATTGACGATGGCGCGGTGAAAACGCAGGAAGGCCATGGCAAGTTCGTGGCGCGTGAGGCGCGGCCTGCGGTCAATCGGGCGTTGTCGGCCTGGAAGGACCTGACTGCGCCGCGCCCGGTCGCGCGGACGGGTGTTCCGGCGACGGGGGTGTGATGGGGCCTTGCACTGCAACGCGGGGTCGATTTCTGGGCGGAAATCGTGACGAAGTCATTGTTGGCTTCGCTGCGGATTGTTTGAAAACTCCGCTTTGTTCGTCAGACGTTGGCCGGTGGGACGAGGGATTCGAGGTCTGGCAACAGGACCACGCTTTCCTGTTCATGCGGATCGGTGCGGGCGATCACGGCCACCGCGTTGCCGGGACCGGGGTTGAAGGGCAGGTGGGGCATGTCGGCGGGGATGTAGAGGATGTCGCCGGCCACGACTTCCATCGTGTTTTCAAGGGCTTGGCCCCAGTGCATGATGGTGGTGCCTTCCAGCATGTAGATGGCGGTTTCGTGGGTGAGGTGTTTGTGGGCGCGGGCCCGACCGCCGGGGGGGATGGTCAGCAGGTGCATGCAGATGGCCTGCGCGCCGACAGACTCCTTGCTGATGCCTTCGTTATAGGTGAAGCCCTGTTTGCCGGTATAAAGGCCGGTGGGGCGAAGTTTGCGGCATTCCGTCATCGGGTGTCTCCTGGGAATGTGGGCGGAGCTGGATGAAAGATACGATGAGCCAAGCCGTGATCGAAGCCAAGGGTGTCAATCTGGTGTTTGAAACCGGGGATGGGCCGGTGCAGGCGTTGAAAGACGTCAACCTGGTCGTGGGCCGCGGGGAGTTTGTTTCGTTCATCGGGCCAAGTGGCTGTGGCAAGACCACCTTTCTGCGGGCGATTGCGGCGTTGGAGCATCCGACGGGGGGCACGCTGACCGTTAATGGGATGAGCCCGGATGAGGCGCGGATGAGCCGGGCTTATGGCTATGTCTTTCAGGCGGCGGGGCTGTATCCGTGGCGGACGATTGCGAAGAACGTCTCGTTACCGCTTGAGATTATGGGGTTTTCCAAGGCAGAGCAGGCGGACAGGGTTGACCGGGTGTTGGAGCTGGTGGAGCTCAAGGGCTTTGGCCGCAAATTTCCCTGGCAGTTGTCGGGGGGCATGCAGCAGCGGGCCAGCATTGCGCGGGCGCTGGCGTTTGATGCCGATATTCTGCTGATGGACGAGCCTTTTGGCGCCCTGGACGAGATTGTGCGGGACCGCTTGAACGAGGAGGTGTTGAAGCTGTGGGCGCGGACGGGCAAGACGATTTGCTTTGTCACCCATTCGATCCCCGAGGCGGTGTATCTGTCGACCAAGATCGTGGTGATGAGCCCGCGGCCGGGGCGGATTACCGATGTGATCGACAGCCCCTTGCCCCGCGAACGCCCGTTGGACATTCGGGATAGCCGGGAGTTCATCGAGATTGCGCACAGGGTCCGCGAAGGCTTGCGGGCGGGACATGGGGATGCGGTATGAACGGGGTGGTTCTGGCTTACCTTGCGGGGTCGACGGCGGTGTTCATGGCGGCCAATGCGACCTTGAAAACCTATGCCCAGAAGGGCGGGCCTGCGGTGTTGGTCGGGGCGTTGGCGCTGTTTTGCTTGGGCAATTTCCTGATGGTGCGGGTGATGCGCGAGAATGGGTTGGGCTTGGCGATTGCCTTGTCGCTGATCTTTCAGCTGATCGCGATCACGGGCATGGCGTTCTTGTATTTCGGTGAGCGGCCCACGGGGTTGCAGATGGCGGGGTTGGCCTTGGGTGTTGTGGCCGTGGGCATGATCGTCTGGCCACAAGGCGGGGCGGCATGAGGTCGCTGGCGCCCATTGCCACGGTTTTGGCGGTGATCGTCGCGCTGTGGTATGCGGCGGCGGTGTGGATGAACGCGCAATGGGTTTATGATCAGGCGGCGCGGGCGGGGGTTGAGGTGACCTTTGGCCAGATGGTGGTGGACACCATGGCGCAGGAGCGGCCGGTGTTGCCGGTGCCGCATCAGGTGTTTGCCGAACTGGCCAAATCGACGGTGGGCATGGCGGTCACGTCGAAGAAGTCGCTGGTCTATCATGGCTGGATCACGATTTCGGCGACGCTGCTGGGGTTCGCGATGGGCACGGGTTTTGGCAGATTGCTGGCGGTGGGGATCATCCACAACAAGGCGATGGACATGTCGGTGATGCCCTGGGCAATAGCCAGCCAGACGGTGCCCATTCTGGCGATTGCGCCGATGATCATTGTGGTGCTGTCGTCGGTGGGGGTGCAGGGGTTGGTGCCCAAGGCGATCATCTCGGCGTTCCTGTCGTTTTTCCCGGTGCTGGTGGGCATGGTCAAGGGGCTGCGCAGTCCGGACGGGATGCAGTTGGACCAGTTGGCGACTTGGAATGCCAGCCGCACCCAGGTGTTCTGGAAGCTGCGGCTGCCATCCTCGATGCCGTATCTGTTTGCCAGTCTGAAGGTGGGGATTGCGGCGTCGTTGGTGGGGGCAATCGTGGGCGAGATGCCGACGGGGGCGGTGGCGGGTCTGGGGGCGCGGTTGCTGAGCGGCAGTTACTATGGTCAGACGATCCAGATTTGGGCCGCGCTGTTTGCGGCGGCGATTGTGGCGGCCAGTCTGGTGATGATCGTGGGCGTGATTGAGCGGGCGACGTTGAAGCGGATGGGGATGGCATGATCTGGCTGGTGGCGGCTTTGGCGGTGTGGCTGGGGGCCTGGGCAATGAACGTCTGGCTGTCGCATTCGGCGGTGGTTCGCACGCGGGCCGGGCGGCTGCTGGTGCCGGCGGTGTTCGGGATCACGGTTCTGGTGGTGTGGGAGTTTGCGGTGCGCGGGCTGGAGGTGCCGGGGGTGATCTTGCCGCCGCCTTCGGCCATAGGGGCGCGGATTGCCAGCAGCACGGATATTCTGGCCCAGGATTTCTGGCAGACCTTTGTCAAAGGGGCGTTGACCGGGTATATCATGGGCTGTGGTGCGGCGGTGCTGGTGGCGATTGCGATTGACCGCAGCCCGTTCTTGCAGCGGGGCCTGCTGCCGATTGGCAATTTCGTCGCGGCCCTGCCGATTGTGGGCATCGCGCCGATTTTGGTGATGTGGTTCGGCTTTGACTGGCACAGCAAGGCGGCGGTTGTGGTGGTGATGGTGTTCTTCCCCGTCTTGGTGAACACGGTGGCGGGGTTGGCCGCGTCGGAACGGATGCAGCGGGACCTGATGGCGACTTGGGGGGCGACATATTGGCAGGGCCTGTTCAAGCTGCGGCTGCCTGCGGCGATGCCCTTCATCTTTAACGGGCTGAAGATTGCGACAACGCTGGCCCTGATCGGGGCGATTGTTGCCGAATTTTTCGGCAGTCCGATTGTCGGCATGGGATTTCGCATCTCGACAGAGGTGGGCAAGCTGGGGCTTGATATGGTCTGGGCCGAGATTGCCGTGGCGGCGGTGGCCGGATCGGCGTT
>CAMBWO010000313.1 GCA_945871285.1 Pseudorhodobacter antarcticus
CCAGACCGGTGATGCCGCCGCCGACGGTGGTCATGACCACCATGCCCAGGCCCACGATGGCTGCGGTCAGCACGACCCAGTCAACGGTCACGGCGCCGGATTCGTCATTCTTGAAGGTCTTGAAGAGGTTTGCGAGTTTCATGGTGGTCGTCCTTTTGAAGGTGATCTGTTGCTCTGGTTCGTAACCGCAGGGCGTTTGTTTCGCGGCCTCTGTTCCGCTGACTGCCATTTGGTATGAGGGTATTAGGCGCTGGATTCGTGGCCGGGTTTTGGCCTGATCTGGGAATTTTCCGATTTTATTTGTGGTCTTTTTGTGGCGATCCTTTCAATTTCGGGGGGCAGCCCGGGCCAGCGGCGGATATGGAAAAGGGCCGCGTCCTGTTGGACGCGGCCCGGTTTCGGCCCGGTGAGGGAGCGCGGATTACTGGTTTTCGTAGCCCGACGAACGCTGGCCCAGGTCGTCGACGATCGCGTCGCCCAGACCGGTGATGCCGCCGCCGACGGTCGTCATGACGACCATGCCCAGACCCACGATGGCTGCGGTCAGCACGACCCAGTCAACGGTCACGGCGCCGGATTCGTCGTTCTTGAAGGCTTTGAAGAAGTTTGCGAGTTTCATGATGTTCCCTTTCGAAGGATGTTTAAGGTTCAGGCTCCATCCGGTTCGGCTGCGCTTTCGTGGGTCCCACCCGGCCAGTTCCGTCTCGGCATGGGGATGTTTTGCTGGTCATTCGTGGCGGGATTGCGGTGGGGATTTGGTCTTTTCTGGGAAATTACCCCAAGGATGAAGATTCTGTTACTTCATTGAAAGCTATGGGAATCCAGTGGAATATTAGGGGATTGGAGCGGAGGGCCTGTGTCTTTTGATGCGATCTGGGCAACAAAAAAGCGGTATGGGCGGGATTGAGTGGAATTTTCAGGGGTGTTCTGTCATCTTGCGTTCAACAAGAACAATCGGGCAGGCACCCGTCGATGAGGATAGCAGTGATAGGTCTGGCCGCCGCCCTGGCGGTGGCGCCCGGCGCATGGGCGCAAGACGCGGCCAACCCGCGGGATTTCACGTTCAAGCGGCTGTCGGTCAAGGACATCAACCCCGACAAGCGGATCACGATCCAGATCGATCCCGAGGAACAGGCCCGTTTGCTGGCTCTGGGGCCCAAGGTCGACCCCTATCCCGAACCCTCGGACCCGTCGGCCGGGGCGGCGCCGCTTGCCCCGGTGGCGCCGGCCGGGGGGAGTTATGACTGGTACTGGGATACCGTCCCGGTGGCGCGCGATGCATCGGACGGACGGTTTCCGATAGCGCTGGCCGCTTTGGGGCAGGGGCCGGACGGGTCGAGTGTTGCGGCCCCGCGATTGCAGACCATGCAGAACCTGGCCGAGAAATACGGCACGCAGATCCTGATGGACACGATCGGCACGAATGTCTCGCCCGCGCTGGTGCTGGCGGTGATCGGGATCGAGAGCGGCGGCAACCCGGAAGCGGTCAGTTCGGCCGGGGCGACGGGGTTGATGCAGCTGATCCCCGCGACAGCCGAGCGATTCGGGGTCACGGATGCGACGGACCCGGCGCAGAACATCAAGGGCGGGGTGGCCTACCTCAACTTCCTGATGACCACTTTTGACCGCGACCCGGTGCTGGTGCTGGCGGCCTATAATGCGGGCGAGGGGGCGGTGGCGGCCAACAACGGCGTGCCGCCCTATCCCGAGACGCGGGACTATGTGCCCAAGGTGCTGGCGGCCTGGACGGTGGCGCAGGGGCTGTGCATGACGCCGCCGGAACTGGTCAGCGATCCGTGCGTGTTCCGGATCATTTCCGCCAGCAACTGAGGAAGATGGGCAAACCGACCTTTCGCCAGGGCGAAAGGCCGAACTGCCCATCCTACAAGGGTGACTTGTAGGATGGGCGATTCGCCCATCTTGGTCCGGCCTCAGTCGACGATGGTCGCGTCAGTCGCGGCGCGCAGTTCAGCCTCGGTCACCCCATCGGCGCATTCAACGATGTGCAGGCCCTTGTGGCCGACATCCAGCACGCCGAGATTGGTGATGATGCGGTCCACCACGCCCTTGCCGGTCAGGGGCAGGGTGCAGGCGCGCAGCACTTTGCTTTCGCCGTGCTTGGAGGTGTGGTCCATCACGACGACCACCCGGCCCACCCCGGCGACAAGGTCCATCGCCCCGCCCATGCCCTTGACCAGTTTGCCCGGGATCATCCAGTTCGCAAGGTCGCCCTCTTCGCTGACCTCCATCGCGCCCAGGATCGCCATGGCGATCTTGCCGCCGCGGATCATGGCAAAGCTTTGGGCAGAATCGAAATAGGCGGTTTGCGGCAGTTCGGTGATGGTCTGCTTGCCGGCATTGATCAGGTCGGGGTCTTCTTCACCCTCGAACGGGAAGGGGCCCATGCCGAGCATCCCGTTTTCGGATTGCAGCGTCACGTTCACTCCGGCCGGGATGTAGTTGGCCACCAGTGTCGGGATTCCGATGCCAAGGTTCACATACATGCCGTCCCGCAGTTCCTGCGCCGCGCGGGCGGCCATCTGGTTTCTGTCCCATGCCATGGCTCAGGCCTCCTTCTTGCGGGTCGTGCGGTTTTCGATGCGTTTTTCGTGGGTGCCCTGGATCAGGCGGTGCACATAGATGCCGGGCAGGTGGATCTTGTCGGGGTCAAGGGCGCCCATCGGCACGATTTCCTCGACCTCGGCCACGCAGATCCGGCCGGCCGTCGCGGCGGGCGGGTTGAAGTTGCGGGCGGTCTTGCGGAATTCCAGATTGCCCGAGGGGTCGCCGCGCCAGGCCTTGACGATGGACAGGTCGGCTACGATGCCGCGTTCCAGGATATAAGTCTTGCCGTCGAAATCCTTGTGTTCCTTGCCCTCGGCAATCACCGTGCCCACGCCGGTGCGGGTGTAAAAGCCGGGAATGCCCGCCCCACCGGCGCGCAGGCGTTCGGCCAGGGTGCCCTGGGGGTTGAACTCCAGCTCCAACTCGCCCGACAGATACTGGCGCATGAATTCGGCATTCTCGCCGACATAGGACGAGATCATCTTCTTGACCTGCTTGGTCGCGAGCAGGATGCCAAGGCCAAAGCCATCGACCCCCGCATTGTTCGAGGCGACGGTCAGGTTGCGGGTGCCTGCGTCAAAGATCGCGTCGATCAGCAGTTCGGGGATGCCGCACAGGCCAAACCCGCCTGAGGCGATGGTCATGCCATCAAACAACACACCTTCAAGCGCCGCCTTGGCGGACGGGTAGACTTTATTCATGGCAGGCCCCCTGTCTTGGTTGCCTCATATGAGGCAGGCTGGCGGGGCCTGTCAATTGCCGCGCCGCAGCAAGGTGGGTGGGGTTTACCTCGGCGCAGAGGTGAGTATTGTCGCCCGGCCAGACTGACGCAGGCCCGCGTGGTGAAATGGTAGACGCAGGGGACTTAAAATCCCCAGGCCGCAAGGCCGTGCCGGTTCAAGTCCGGCCGCGGGCACCATCCGTCAGGTCAGCGGCGCGGAAGAGTGCGACGATCTGGCCGGGGGTTTGTTCGATATCCGCCACGAGATGCGCCTCGTCCGGGCCGGGCGGCTCCAATGTGGCGAGTTGGCTGTCCAGCAGGGCGGGCGGCATGAAGTGGCCGGGGCGGTTGGAGACGCGGGTCAGCAGGGTGTCCCTTTGGCCGCGCAGATACAAAAAGGTCACGGGCGTTGATGCCACGGCGCGAATCTGGTCGCGGTATTTGCGTTTCAGGGCCGAGCAGGCGACCACGGTGCCGGGCGGGACAAGAGCCTGCCCCACGCGGGTGAGCCAGGGGGCGCGGTCGGTGTCATCCAGGGGTTCGCCCCGGCTCATCTTGGCGATGTTGGCGGCGGGGTGCAGGGTGTCGCCGTCGATGAAGGGCGCGCCGATGGCTGTGGCGAAGGCCTGGCCGATCAGGCTTTTGCCGCAGCCGGACACGCCCATCACGACATAAGACATCATAGCGAGGCCGTGATGCCGCCGTCGACGTAAAGCGTTGTGCCATTCACGAAGGATGAGGCGGCGGAGGACAGGAAGATGCAGGCGCCGACCAGTTCCTCGACCCGGCCCCAGCGCCCGGCGGGGGTGCGTTTGGCAAGCCAGGCGGTGAAGGTCGGGTCATCGACCAGCGCCTTGTTCAGGGGGGTGTCGAAATAGCCGGGGGCGAGGCCGTTGCATTGCAGACCATATTTCGCCCAGTCGGTCGCCATGCCCTTGGTCAGGTTGGCAACCGCGCCCTTGGTGGCCGTATAGGGCGCGATGCCGGGGCGGGCGAGGGCGGACTGCACGGAACAGATGTTGACGATCTTGCCCGCGCCGCGTGCGATCATGTGGCGGGCGACGGCCTGACCGACATGAAAGACCGAGGCGACGTTGGTTTGCAGCAGGCGTTCAAAGGCGTCGGCGGGGAATTCCTCGAGCGGGCCTCGGTGTTGCATGCCGGCGTTGTTGACCAGAATGTCGATGGGGCCGGTTTCGGCCTCGAAATTGTCGATGGCGGTGCGGACGCTGTGGTGGTCGGTGGCGTCAAAGGCGAGGGTCAAGACCCTGTGGCCCTCGGTGGTCAGTGTGGCGGCGGCGGCGGCGAGTTTGGCGGTATCGCGCCCGTTCAGCACGATGGCGGCGCCCGCCTGCGCGAGACCACGGGCGAGGGCCAGGCCGATGCCTTGGGACGATCCGGTGATCAGGGCGCGTTTGCCGGTCAGATCGAACAGGGTCAGGCTCATGGTCTTCCTTTCGGGCTGGACGGGGGCGGGGTGCCCGGGTTACCGATAACGTGCCGTGAGGGCGGGGCAGCGTCAACCCGAAAGCCGCCTTGGGGCGGGTGTCCAAACAAAGTGAGCATCATGAAAGCGATCGTCATTCACGCGGCCAAGGACTTGCGGATCGAGGAGCACGAGGCCGAACGGCCGCAGGCGGGCCAGGTGCAGGTCAGGCTGGCGGTGGGCGGGATTTGCGGGTCGGATTTGCACTACTACAACCACGGCGGCATTGGCACGACGATAAGGCTGCGCGAGCCCATGGTGTTGGGGCATGAGGTGTCGGGCCATATCAGCGCG
>CAMBWO010000314.1 GCA_945871285.1 Pseudorhodobacter antarcticus
CGCAGCGACAAGCCCAAGAAAACCGGCAAGGGGGCGGACCACGAGTTCGCGAATATCGATGCCTGACGTCCGGTTGACCGAAGTCACCTATGGCCTGGCCCTAGCGATTGAAAGCTATGGGCCGGGGTTTTTCCGGGTGGGCACGCATGTGTTGCGCGGGGCCTGTCTGGTGACGCCGTGGGATGCCGGTCCCTGGGGTGGGATGGACGACGCGGCCACCCCCCTCACGCTGGCCGGGCGGATCGACGTGTTGCTGGTCGGCACTGGGGCCGAGATTGCCCATGCGCCCGTCGCGTTCCGCGACGCGTTGGAGGCGCAGGGCATCGGGGTCGAGGTGATGAACTCGCCCGCTGCTGCCCGGACCTATAACGTGCTGCTGGGCGAGGGGCGGCGGGTGGCGGCCTGCCTAATTCCGGTCTGACCCGCGTTCGCGCCACCAGTCCTGCGCCTGCAATCCCCAATAGGTCAGTTGCGCCACGGCAAGGCCGATCGGCCCGCCTGCCCAGTTCAGGCCGAAAGGCGCGAACATGGAAATGCGGTCGGATTGGCCCAGCATGGTCTCGGCCAGCACTTTTCCGGCAATCGCTGTTGTGTTCAGCCCGTGGCCGCCAAAGGCGGTGATGTGCCAGACATCCGGCTGCAATTGGCCCAGTTGCGGCATCAGGTGGCGGGCATAGGCCATCTGGCCTGACCAGGCGAGTTCGGTGCGCAGGGGGGCGAGTTGGGGATAGACATCCAGCATCGCCCGGCGCAGTTCGCGGGCCACCCCATCAGCCGAAGCGGCCCGGGTTGTGATGCGGCCCCCCCAGAGCAGACGCGTGCCACCCTCGACAATTCGGTAATAGTCCGAGGCGCGTCGGTCGTCCAGAATGGCGGCGCGGGTGCCGATGGCCGTGGCGATCAGGTCCGGCGCGGGTTCGGACAGCATCATATAGGTCGCAATCGGCAGGATGCCGCGTTGCAGGCGGGGGATCAGCGGGCCGGTATAGCCGCCGGTGGCAAAGACGGTGCGGCGGGCGGTGACGGACCCGCCCTGCGTGCGGATGGTCTTGGTGCCGGACAGATCGCAAGCGGTGGCGGGGCTGTGTTCATAAATGCGCCCGCCCAGCCGTTCCACCTCGGCCGCAAGGGCGCGCAGGTAGTTCAGCGGGTGGATATGGAACGCCTGTTTGTCCTCGAGCCCATGAAGGTAGCGGTTTGTAAACAGACGTTCCGATATTTGGGCGCGGTTTAGATAGGTCAGCGGGTAGTCATAGTCGGACGCGAACTTGGCCGCATGGGCGTGCAGATCGGCGGACTGGTCGAACCGGCGCAGGTTCAGGATGCCGGGCACCGGGTCGGCCCCGCTGATGTTCAGGGTCCGGATGTTGTCTTGCAGGCGCTGCACACCCTCAATGCTGAGGCGGTGCAGGGCGCGGGCGGCCTCGGGGCCGACGCGGGCCGCGATGGCATCGCCGCCACATGCAAAGGCGGGCGAGACGATGCCGCCATTCCGGCCTGAGGCACCAAAGCCAACGGATTGCGATTCAAGCACGGTGACGGCCACGCCTTCACGCGCCAGTTCCAGCGCAGTGGTCAGGCCGGCAAGGCCGCCGCCGATGACGACGGTATCCGTTTCATGTGCGCCCTGCAGGGTGGGGCGTGTGGTCGGGTCGGTGAGGGTGCGGGCGTAGAAGGTTGCGGGATAGGTCATGCGTCGAGTTCGATCCAGACGGGCACGTGGTCCGACGGCTTTAATCCTCTTGATGCGTCCTCATGTCCTCGAACTGCCTTATCGATACCTGCATCGAGCAGCAGATCTGCGGCTTGAGGCGACAAGAGGTGGTGGTCGATACGAATACCGTCATTCCGATCCCAAGCGCCTCGTTGATAATCCCAATAGGTGTATTGGCCGGGGCGCGGATCGCGGGCACGGAAGGCTTCGGTCATCCCCAGGTTGAGGATGCGCTGAAAGGCGGCGCGACTGGCGGGCAGGAACAGGGCGTCGGTCAGCCAGTTCTTCGGGTTCGCGGCATCCTCGGGTTGGGGGATGATGTTGTAATCGCCGCAAAACACCATGGGTTCCTCGGTCTTCAGCAACTCGGCCACGCGCAGCCGCATCCGTTCCATCCAGGCGAGTTTGAAGTCGTATTTCGGACCCGGCGCAGGGTTCCCATTGGGCAGATAGAGCGAGGTCACGCGCACCGGGCGGCGGCCCATCACGGTCGCCTCGATCCAGCGGGTGTGTTCGTCGGCATCATCGCCGGGCAGGCGGCGGGTGACATCCTCCAAAGGCAGTTTGGACAGGATGGCCACGCCGTTGAAGGACTTCATGCCGTGCAGTTCCACGCGGTAGCCCAGACGCTCGAACGCCTCACGCGGGAATTCGGTGTCGATCTTTTTGGTTTCCTGCAGGCAGGCGACATCGGGCTTGGCCTCCTCGAGCCAGGCCAGCAATGCGTCGTGGCGGGCAAGGATGCCGTTGATGTTGAAGGTGGCGATTTTCATAGGCGCGCTCCGCTTTGCCCCGTTCTAGAACGGGCAAGGGGGGCAGGGCAAGTCAGGGTGTGGCGGCGGCCAGCCAGAGGGCATCGAGCGCGTCGATGCGGGCGACGTCGAACCGCGCCGCCTCCTCCCAATAGCGGCCCGAGGGGACGTGGTAGTCCAGGTTGCGCTCGGTTTGCAGGGCAAGGTCGGCAAGCACGGTGTTGAACGGGGCAGGGTGCGCGGGCAGGGTGGCTGGCGTGGCGCGGGGAAAGATCAGCCGGGAGGGCCCATGCGACAGGTTGACCATGGCGCAGCCCTGACTGGCGGCCAGAATCATCAGCCGGGCCGATTTCGCCTCGAGGCTGCGCAGGGTGATGTCGGCGCGCAGGGGGTCGGGCGTGCCGGTGCCGTAGAAATGGGTGGCCCCTGTCGCGGGATAGTGCATGTCGCAGCCAAAGAAGGCGATGGTCTTGGGGCGCAGCGCCTCCAGCGCCCAATAGGCGGCGGTATAGGCCATGGTGCCCCCGGCATAGACGAACCCGCCATAGGCGTTCTGGGCGGGCACGAAATCCGCTTGCGTGATCAGCCGCTGACCGGGCCCTGGCACCGGGCGGCGGTCCTCGGGAAAATCCCACGGATGGATCGTGTCATCCCAGTCGCTGCGGATCGCCCAAGCGTTGTTGATGGCCAGCACGCGGTCAAAGGGCGCGCGCGGCCAGTCGCGGGCCGCCATGGCCATGGGAGCAGAGCCCAGCATCAAAAGAATGGTCATGGGCGGCTCCTCTCAGACATCCGGCAGGATATAGGGGGCCCTGACGGCTTTGGCCAGACGGCGCGTCAGATCGAAAAGGACGTGCCACAGCCGCAAGAGGAACTGGCGTTGGGGTTTTCGATCACGAACCGCGCCCCGATGAGCTCTTGCGAAAAGTCGATCACCGCCCCGCTGAGAAAGGGCAGCGACACAGCATCGACCAGCACTTTTTGCCCGGCGCGTTCCAGCACCAGATCATCGGCGTGGGGGTCGTCCAGCTTGATGTCATACTGAAACCCCGAACAGCCGCCGCCTTCAACCGCGACACGCAGGGCGCGGGTCTGGCCAGTCAGGCGGGCGATCTCGGCCAGGCGGGCATAGGCGCGGTCGGTCACTTGGGGCGGCAGATTCATGGGCCAATTCCTTATGCTCCCTCGCAATATAGGGCGTCACCGTGTCAGGTGAAAGGGACTTGCCTTTCATATTGGTCCAAATATCCCCGCCGGAGGCCCCTCGGTCGAACGGCAGAGCCTCCGGCGGGGATATTTGCGCCGAAATGAAAGGTGTTGGGCTTGGAAGGGGCTGTGGCGATCCCTATAACGAAGGCGATTGAGAGGTTCCATGCTTGCCCCCTATGCCTGTCACCCCGCCGCGTCACGCGGGCGGTTGCACCAAGAACGGATGTCATCGTTTCGCAGCCCGTTTCAGCGGGACCGCGACCGGATCATCCACTCCTCGGCCTTTCGGCGGCTGAAGCACAAGACGCAGGTCTTTGTCGAACATGAGGGCGATTATTACCGCACCCGCCTGACCCATACGATCGAGGTGGCGCAGGTGGCGCGCACGATTGCCGGGGTTTTGGGGCTGAACACCGATCTGGCCGAAGCGGTGGCCCTGGCGCATGATCTGGGGCACACACCCTTTGGCCACACCGGCGAGGATGCGATGGAGGCGCTGATGGCGCCCTATGGCGGGTTTGACCACAACGCCCAGGCCCTGCGCATCGTGACGCGGCTCGAGCGGCACTATGCCGATTTCGATGGCTTGAACCTGACATGGGAAACGCTGGAGGGCATTGCCAAGCACAATGGTCCGGTGACGGGTCCGAATGCGGGGGAGAAGCATCAAGGCCCCTTGCCCTATGCCCTGGCCGAGGTGAACGCGCTGTGGGACCTGGAACTGGCGACCCATGCCTCGGCCGAGGCCCAGGTGGCGGCGATTGCCGATGACGTGGCCTACAGCCACCATGACCTGCACGACGGGTTGCGGTCGGGGCTGTTCACTGAAGGTGACCTGATGGAACTGCCCGTCACCGGCCCGGCCTTTGCCGAGGTGGATGCGCTTTACCCCGGCCTCGACAAGATGCGACGGCGTCACGAGGCGCTGCGCCGGGTCTTTGGCCGCATGGTCGAGGATGTAATTGCCGTGGCGCAGGGCAGGCTCGAGGCGGCGCGGCCTGCGTCAGTGGACGACATCCGCCACTTGGGCACCACGGTGATCCGGTTCTCCAAGCCCTTGTATCAGGAGTTGAAGGCGATCCGGTCGTTTCTGTTTCACCGCATGTACCGCGCCCCGTCGGTCATGGTGGAGCGGGCGCGGGTGACGCAGGTGGTGAATGGGCTTTTCCCGCTGTTCATGGCGCAGCCTGAACTTTTGCCGCCCGAATGGCATCAGGATGTGGCAACCGCGCGGGGTGATACCGAACTGGCGCGCATCGTGGCCGACTACGTCGCCGGCATGACCGACCGCTTTGCCCTGTCCGAGGCGCAGCGGCTGCTTTGACGGGTAGGGTGCGTGATACCCGTTTTTTGCCAAGGCAAAATTCGGGTA
>CAMBWO010000315.1 GCA_945871285.1 Pseudorhodobacter antarcticus
ACGCTGACCGTGATCGGCACGGCCTATCTGGTGGGCATCCTGATCGCGGTGCCGATCGGCATCTATTCCGCCTATCGCCAGTATTCCTGGTTCGATCAGGCCGGCACCTTTGTCGCCATGGTCGGCTTTTCGGTGCCCACCTTCTTCACGGGCACGGTAATCATCATCGTCTTTGCCATCTGGCTGGGCTGGTTTCCAACCAAATACGACACCACGCTGGATGTGACAGACTGGGCCAGTTTCAAGGAACAGTTGCGCCAGATGGCCATGCCGGTGATGACGCTGGGCCTGGCCAATGCCGCCGCGATCAGCCGCTACATGCGGTCCTCGATGCTGGAAAACATGGGGGCCGATTATGTCCGCACCGCCCGGGCCAAGGGCATGTCGGAACGCACCGTTGTGCTGAAACACGTGCTGCGCAATTCGCTGATCCCCGTGGTGACCGTGATCGCCCTTGGCATCCCGTCGATCTTTGGCGGGGCGATCATCACCGAAAATCTGTTCGGGGTGAACGGCATCGGCGCCGCGCTGATCCTGGCCATCCATGCCAGCGACCTGCCCATGGTGCAGACGCTGGCCTTTATCTTTGCCGTGCTGATCGTGGTGTTCAACCTGATCGCCGATGTGCTTTATGGGTTCCTGGACCCGAGGATTCGCTATGACTGACACCTCTGTCCTGAAACCCCCGTCCCAGGCCCGCGCCATCTGGGCCCAGTTCCGCACCCACAAGGGCGCGCTGTTCGGGTTGATCATCCTGTCGGTGCTGGTGATCGCGGTGCTGATCGGCCCCTATCTCTGGATCCCCGAAGAATTGAAGGTGGTGGACAAGATCAAGCTGAAAAACCAGGGGCCTTCCCTGCGCTTTCCCCTGGGCACTGACCAGTTGGGCCGGGACATGCTGTCGCGGGTCATGCTGGCGGGCCGGGTGTCGCTGGCGGTTGGCTTTGTCGCGATGATCATCGCCATCGTCTTTGGCACGCTGATCGGGGTGCTGGCCGGCTATTACCGCCGTCTGGACGGGCCGCTGATGCGGCTGACCGACATGTTTCTGGCGCTGCCGCTGATCCCGCTGCTGCTGGTGATGGTCATGCTGTTTCGCGACCGGATCGCCGGCATCATCGGGCCGGAACTGGGGGCCTTCACCCTGATCGTGTTTGCCATCGGCATCACCTCGTGGATGCAGGCGGCGCGGGTGGTGCGGGGTGAAGTGCTGGCGCTGAAAGAACGCGAATACGTCCTCGCCTCGCGCTCCATCGGCGCCCCGCCGCGCCGCATCATCCTGCGCCACATCCTGCCCAATGTCGTCTCGCCCGTCATGGTGGCCGCGACCCTGGGCATCGCCGAGGCGATCATCACCGAATCCGTGCTGTCCTTCCTGGGCTTGGGCTTCCCGCCCGATTTCCCGACCTGGGGGCGGTTGCTGTTCGACGGCCTCAGCTACATCCAGGTCTCGCCCGAACGGGTGATCTGGCCCGGCCTTGCCATCTCGCTGACCGTGCTGTCGGTCAACTACATCGGTGACGGGTTGCGCGACGCGCTGGACCCCCGCATCCGGGGCCGGTGATCAGGACATCCCCGCCCGGATCCGCCGCAGCATCAGCCAAACCAGCCCGATCACCAACGGCGTCAGCCCGGCCAGGATCCACGGCTTGTCCACGCCCCAATCCTCGACCAGCGGCACCACGACATAGCCCGCCAACCCCACAGCGTAATAGCTGACCGCCACCACCGACAACCCCTCGACCGTATGCTGCAGGCGCAGCGCCTGATCGGCGCGGCGGTCCATGCTGGCCAGCAGGTTCTGGTTCTGCTCGGACCGTTCCACATCGACCCGCGTGCGCAACAGTTCGGCGGCGCGCTGGGCCCGTTCGCTCATGCTGCGGGCGCGGATGTCGGTCGATTTCACGGTGCGCATGGCGGGGTCATAGCGGCGCATCATGAACTCGCCAAAGGTCTGCCGCCCGTTCACCCGCGCCTCGCGCAGCGATTCGATGCGCTGCGTCACGATCGCCTCATAGGCCAGCGTCGCGCCAAAGCGGAAGGACACGCCCACCGCCAGATGCTCCAACTCGGCCGCGATGGTCAGCAACTCGTGCAGCGCCGCGTCGGGCTTGCGGTCCTGCGCATCCAGCCCCGCCATCAGCGCCGACAGGCGCGGGTCCAGCCGGTTCAGCGCCGTCCCCATCTCGCGCGCGCGGATCAGCCCGATCATCGACATGGCGCGGTAGGTCTCGATCTCGCACAGCCGCTGCACGATGCGCCCCACCCGGCGCGGCTCGGTCCCCGGCCGCACGAAAACGGCAAAGCGCATATGCCCGGCGGAATCGATGCGGAAATCGCTGGCCACCACCGCCGCCCCCTCGACCACCCGCGCCACGGCCAGGCTCTCGGCGACAAACCAGCCCTCCAGTTTGGCCAGCAGGTCGCCCTCATCGGCGGGCAACTCCTCGACTCGCAGCAGGACCGAGGCGACGCGCTTGCCCGGCGCCGCTTCCAGCCAATCCTCGGGGAAGACCTCGGCATCGAACGGGTCAAAGGCGCGGGCCGACAGGCCGGGGGTAAAGGCGGAATAGGTCACGAACTCGGTATGACTTTCCCACTTCAGTTCCGACCGGCCAATCGGCCCCGAGAAATGGGTGGAGTCGGGTTGGGGATGGGTGCTGCCATGGCGGTCCAGCAGCGACAACAGATGCGCCCGTTCAGACGCCTTGTCGCGCGGGGCGGTGTCATCGGGCTGCTTGATGGCAATGAACACCGCCGTGCTGGGCACTGACAGCACGGGAAAAGGCCGGGCGTGCAATTCGTTGACAAGGGCATAGCGTAACGGATGGTCGTGATCGGGCATGAAGGAACCTTGCATGTGATCCGCTAGACTTAGCTGGAAAATCCGCAGTTGACAGCGCGAAAATCAACGACATCGGCGGCTTGGTCGGCTTACCATGCAAGGCTGCCCAAATCGCCCGCAAAGCACGGTCGGTCGGCGCAACTCGGGCACAAGATGGGCGAATCGCCCATCCTACAAGTCATTCTTGTAGGATGGGCAGTTCGGCCTTTCGCCCTTGGCGGAAGGTCGGTTTGCCCATCTTGGTCACGCCCTAGTCGATCAGCGGCAGCAGGGCGTCCAGCGACTTCTTGGCGTCACCATAGAACATCCGGGTGTTTTCCTTGTAAAACAGCGGGTTCTCGATGCCGGAATACCCGGTGCCCTGCCCACGCTTGGACACGAACACCTGCTTGGCCTTCCAGCATTCCAGCACCGGCATCCCCGCGATGGGGCTGTTGGGGTCATCCTGCGCCGCCGGGTTCACGATGTCATTGGACCCGATCACGATGGCCACATCCGTTGTGGGGAAGTCCTCGTTGATCTCGTCCATCTCCATCACGATGTCATAGGGCACCTTCGCCTCGGCCAGGAGGACGTTCATATGCCCCGGCAAGCGCCCGGCCACCGGGTGGATCGCAAACCGCACCGTCTTGCCCTTGGCGCGCAGCTTGCGCGTCAACTCGCTGACCGACCCCTGCGCCTGCGCCACGGCCATGCCATAACCCGGAATGATGATGATGCTGTCCGCATCATTCAGCGCCGCCGCCACACCCTCGGTGTCAATCGCCACCTGCTCGCCCGTCACCTCCATCGCCGGACCCGTGGTGCCGCCAAAGCCGCCCAGGATGACGCTGATGAACGACCGGTTCATCGCCTTGCACATGATATAGCTCAGGATCGCCCCCGAGGACCCCACCAAGGCCCCCACCACGATCAGCAGGTCATTGCTCAGCGAAAAGCCGATCGCCGCCGCCGCCCAGCCGGAATAGCTGTTCAGCATCGACACCACGACCGGCATGTCCGCCCCGCCGATCCCCATGATCAGGTGATAGCCGATGAACAGCGCCGCCAACGTCATCACGATCAGCGCCAGCGACGACCCGCTTTGCAGATAAACCACCAGCATCGCCACCGAAATCAGCGCCGCACCTGCGTTCAGCGCATGGCCTCCCGGCAGCTTTTTGGCCTTGCCATCGACCCGCCCCGCCAGCTTGCCAAAGGCAATCACCGACCCGGTAAAGGTGACGGCCCCGATGAACACGCCCAGAAACGTCTCGACCCGCAAGATCGAGATTTCCACCGGGGTCTTATGCGC
Organism: Pseudorhodobacter antarcticus; assembly: GCA_945871285.1. GTDB lineage: Bacteria > Pseudomonadota > Alphaproteobacteria > Rhodobacterales > Rhodobacteraceae > Stagnihabitans. Next base: position 4,140 of record CAMBWO010000315.1, read on the forward strand.
GATGATCGCGGCAAACCCGGTCAGCGCGTCACGCGCCGCCTCATCCATGCCAGCGACCGCGGTCATCTCGATATGGCCGTTGAACCCGATGAACACCGCCGCAAGGCCGACCAGCGAATGCATCGCCGCCACCAGCTGCGGCATCTCGGTCATCTGCACCTTGCCGGCCGCATAGGCGCCAAGCCCCGCCCCCGCCGCCAGCATCACCAGCGCAATCACGACCGGCACAGACCCGGTGCCCAACCCCAACAATGTGGCCACAACCGCCAGCGCCATCCCGGCAATGCCATACCAGACCGCCCGCTTGGCGCTTTCCTGACCCGACAATCCGCCGAGTGACAGGATGAACAAAACGGCGGCTACAACATAGGCGGCCGTGGTGAATCCCATTTGCATTATGGCCCCCTTATGACTTTTGGAACATGGCAAGCATGCGACGCGTGACCATGAAGCCACCGAAAATGTTGATCCCCGCCATAAAGATCGACAGCGCCGCCAGAACAACCACCAACCACTGGCCCGACCCGATCTGCATCAAGGCCCCCAAAATGATGATTGACGAAATCGCATTGGTCACGGCCATCAGCGGCGTGTGCAGGCTGTGGCTGACGTTCCAGATCACCTGGAACCCGATGAACACCGACAGCACGAACACGATGAAGTGCGCCATGAAGCTTGGCGGTGCGAACCATCCCGCCAGCAGCAGCAACCCACCGCCAACTACCAGCAGCGTCACCTGACTGCGCGTCTGCGCCTTGAAGACCGCAACCTCTGTCGCGCGCTTTTCGGCCAGGGTCAAGTCCTTGACCTTTTCCTTGGGCTTTTGCACCGCAATCGCCGCAATCTTGGGCGGTGGT
>CAMBWO010000316.1 GCA_945871285.1 Pseudorhodobacter antarcticus
GATTACCTCGACATCCTCTCCTCCCGCGACCGCATCATGACCATCATCAGCGACGAGCTGCGCGAGGTCAAAGCCGCCTTCGCCGTCCCCCGCCGCACCGAAATCGTCGACTGGTCCGGCGATATGGAGGATGAAGACCTGATCGAGCGTGAGGATATGGTCGTCACCATCACCTCCGGCGGTTACATCAAACGCACCCCCCTCGCCGAATTCCGCGCCCAAAACCGCGGTGGCAAGGGCCTGGCCTCCATGGCCACCAAAGAGGATGACGTCGTCACCACCCTTTTCGTCGTCAACACCCACACCAACCTTCTGTTCTTCACCACCGACGGCATGGTCTTCAAACTGAAAACCTGGCGCCTGCCCCTGGCCGGCCGCAACGCCCGTGGCAAGGCGATGGTCAACATCCTGCCCATCGAAACCGGCATCTCCATCGCCGCCCTGATGCCCGTCGATGCGCCCGAAGCGGAATGGGACAGCCTGCAAATCGTCTTCGCGACCTCCGACGGCGATGTGCGCCAGAACGACCTCAGCGATTTCGTGAACGTCAAACGCAACGGCAAGATCGCGATGAACCTGCCCGAAGGCGTCACCCTCGTGAACGCCGCCATCTGCGACGACACCCACGACGTGATGCTCGTCACCGCCCTTGGCCGCGCCATCCGCTTTCCCACCACGGACATCCGCGTGTTCAAATCGCGCGGCTCGACCGGCGTGCGCGGCATCCGTCTGGCAACGGGCGATCACGTCGTCTCCATGGCCGTGATCCGCCATTTCGAAGCGACGCCAGAGGAACGCGATATCTACCTTAAACAGCGCCGCCTGATGGCCGGCGTGACGGATGAGGTGCTGGCCGACGACCCCGAGGATGACGAAGCACCGCCAAGCGCCGCCTCGCCCGAGGCCGCACAGCTTTCCCCCGAACGCTACGCCGAAATGTCCGCCGCCGAAGACCTCATCCTCACCATCACCACCTCCGGCACCGGCAAACTGTCCTCCTCGCACGACTACCCCGTGCGCGGTCGCGGCGGCATGGGGGTCAAGGCGATGGACGGCGCCATGCGCGGCGGCCAACTGATCGCCTCCTTCCCCGTCGACCCCTCCGACCAGATCATGCTCGCCACCTCCACCGGCCAATCCATACGCGTGCCCGTGGCGCAGATCAGCTTCCGCTCCCGCAGCGCGGGTGGCGTCAAGGTCCTGAACACCGGCGGCGCAGAAGAGGTCGTCTCTGTCGCCCGCGTCGCCGAACAAGCCGAGGAATGATCGAAGCCCTCACAGCGCGGCTGGCCGAACTGGCCGCGCTGAACCAGACCACCACCTACGGCGCCCTGGCCCGCGACCTGAACCTGACCGGCCCCGCCACCATCGCCCGCCTCACCGACGCGCTGGAACGGCTGATGGAACAGGACACCGCCGCCGGCGCCCCCCTCCGCGCCGCCCTCGTCACTGCCCGGGGCTCCCCCCTCCCAGCCCCCGGCTTCTTCGCCAAGGCCGCCGCCCTCGGCCATGACACCACCAACCCCGCCCAATTCGTCGCCCGCCACCGCACCGCCCTTGCTGTGCGCTGATGCAGGTTGACCCTGCGTCCATCGGCGTTTTCTTGCCCATCCGCACAGTCTAAACCCCGGCCATGCCCAAACCGGGCCGCGCAGAAGGACACGCACCATGGACAAACTCGCCACCTACGCCCCCCTCATCGGCCGGATCTTCCTCGGCCTCTTCTTCCTGCTCGCCGGTGTCGGCAAGGTCGCCGACCCCGTCGGAACCGCCGGCTACATCCAGTCGGTCGGCCTGCCCGGCCTCCTCGCCTGGCCCGCCATCCTCTTCGAAATCGCCGTGGGCCTCGCCATGCTCACAGGCTTCAAGACCCGCCTCGCCGCCCTCGCCGGGGCCGTGTTCTGCATCTTCACCGCCGTGATGTTCCACAACAATTTCGCCGACCAGACCCAGATGATCATGTTCCTCAAGAACTTTTCCATCGCCGGCGGCTTCCTGATGTACTTCGCCCACGGCGCCGGTGCCGTGGCAATTGACAAAGCCTGATTTCACAGCGGCATAAATATCCGACAGGGGGTCTGGGGGATGTCAAATCCCCCGGCCTTTCCTTTTGCCTGGAAGTCCCCTAGATCCCGATCATGGAAACCTTACACATCATCGGCGGCGGCATGGCCGGGTCCGAAGCCGCCTGGCAGGCCGCCCAAATGGGCGTACCCGTCGTCCTGCACGAAATGCGACCGCAGGTGAAAACCTTCGCCCACCGCACCGGCGATTTCGCCGAAATGGTCTGCTCGAACTCCTTCCGCTCGGATGACAGCGAACAAAACGCCGTGGGCCTGCTGCACTGGGAAATGCGCGCCGCCAACGGCCTGATCCTCCAGGCGGCCGAGGCGCACCGCCTCCCCGCCGGCGGCGCCCTTGCCGTGGACCGCGACCCCTTCGCCGCCCATGTCACCGCCGCCCTGAAATCGCACCCGCTGATTTCCACGTCTTACCAGGAGGTTACCGACCTTCCCTCATCCGGCCACTGGATCGTCGCCACCGGCCCCCTGACCTCGACCGCCTTGGCCGAGAGCATCCGTGCCGCAACCGGCGCCCAGGCCCTCGCCTTCTTCGACGCCATCGCCCCCATCGTCTATGCCGACACCGTCGACATGTCCGTCGCCTGGATGCAATCCCGCTACGACAAGGGCGAGACGCTGGAAGAACAAACCGCCTACATGAACTGCCCGATGACCCGCGACCAATACTACGCCTTCATCGAAGCCCTGGGCGCCGCCGAGAAAACCGAATTCAAACCCGAAGAGGCCGCCGCCTATTTCGACGGCTGCCTGCCGATCGAGGTGATGGCCGAACGCGGCCCCGAAACCCTGCGCCATGGCCCGATGAAGCCCGTCGGCCTGACCAACACTCACGATCCGCAGATCAAACCCTATGCCGTCGTGCAACTGCGCCGCGACAACAAACTCGGCACCCTCTACAACATCGTAGGCTTCCAAACCAAGATGAAATACGGCGCGCAACTCGCTGTTTTCAAAATGATTCCCGGGCTCGAGAACGCCTCCTTCGCCCGCCTCGGCGGCATCCACCGCAACACCTTCATCAACTCGCCGACCCTGATCGATAACCAGATGCGCCTCAAATCCCGCCCGAACATCCGTTTCGCAGGCCAGATTACCGGCGTCGAAGGCTATGTCGAATCCGCCGCCATGGGCCTTGTCGCAGGCCGCATGGCCGCCGCCGAACTGCTGGGCCAAACCCTGACCCCACCGCCTCCCGAAACCGCCATGGGCGCCCTCATCACCCACATCACAGGTGGGGCGGATGCCAAAACCTTCCAGCCGATGAACGTGAACTTCGGCCTTTTCCCCCCCATCGACGCCAAAGGGGGCCGCAAGGGCCGCCAAGCCCGCTACAAGGCCTATACCGACCGCGCCAAAGACGCCTTCACGGCATGGCTCGCGTAACCCGTTTTGCCCCCTCGCCCACCGGCCCTTTGCACCTCGGCCACGCCTTCGCCGCCCTGACCGCGGCCGGGCGGGCCGACCGCTTCCTGCTGCGGATCGAGGATATCGACCAAACCCGCTGCCGTCCCGACTACGAACAGGCCATCTACGACGATCTGCATTGGCTTGGCCTGACCTGGGAACCCCCCGTTCTGCGCCAATCCACCCGCAGCACGGCCTACCAAATCGACCTTGACCGTCTTACGGCCCTCGGCCTGACCTATCATTGCACCTGCACCCGCGCCGACATCCGCGCCGCCCTCAGCGCCCCCCAGGGCCCCGCGGCCCCCGCCTACCCCGGCACCTGCCGCACCGCCCAGCACAGCCACGGCGCCCTGCGGCTGAACATGGCGAAAGCGACCGCCCCCCTGCCCGACCTCAGCTTCACCGAATCCGGCCAGACCCTCCGCTTCAACCCGCGCCAACTGGCCGACGACATCATCCTTCACCGCGCGAACGAAGGCTTCGCCTATCACCTGGCCGTCGTCATCGACGACGCCTTTCAGGGCATCACCGAGGTCACCCGCGGCGCCGACCTGCAATCCGTCACCCCCCTGCACGTCACCCTGCAACACCTGCTCGGCCTGCCGACGCCGCAGTATCACCACCACCGCCTGATCCTGGACGATCAAGGCCGCCGCCTCGCCAAACGCGACGACGCCCGCGCCATGTCCAAATACCGGGCCGAGGGTGCCACCCCCGCCGATATCCGCCACATGGTCGGCCTGTAGGGTGCGCTTCAGCGCACCGCCCAGTCCAGCACCACCTTGCCCGACCGCCCCGACCGCATCACCTCGAACGCCTCGGCAAACTGCCCCACGCCAAACCGGTGCGTGATCACCCGCCGCACATCCAACCCGTTCTCCAGCATCGCAATCATCTTGTACCAGGTCTCGAAGATCTCGCGGCCATAAACCCCCTTGATCGTCAGCGCCTTGAACACGATCCGCGACCAATCCACCGGGCTTTTCCCCGGCGGAATCCCCAGCATGGCAATCTTGCCGCCCATCACCATCGCCTCGATCATCTGATCCAGCGCGGCCTGATTGCCCGACATCTCCATGCCGACATCAAAGCCCTGCACAATCTTCAACCCGGCCATCACCGACCGCAAATCCTCCACCGCGACATTGACCGGCGTCACATCCGCCACCTCAGCCGCCAATGCCAACCGCGCCGCGTTGACATCCGTGATCACCACATGCCGCGCCCCCACATGCCGCGCCACCGCCGCCGCCATGATGCCTATCGGCCCCGCGCCTGTAATCAGCACATCCTCCCCCACCAGATCGAACGACAGCGCCGTATGCACCGCATTCCCCAGCGGGTCCAGAATGGCCCCAATCTCGTCATCCACCTCGTCCGGCAAGGGCACCACATTGAACGCCGGCAGCCGCAGAAACTCGGCAAAGGCCCCCGGCTCATTCACCCCAATCCCCCGCGTTGCCGGGTCCAGATGAAACTTCCCC
>CAMBWO010000317.1 GCA_945871285.1 Pseudorhodobacter antarcticus
GAAAGTGTGGCCCAATTCAGGACGTCCGAACTGGGTATGCAGCCTGTTTCGTATGTCGGGCCCGTGATTGCAACGCGAGTCCGTGGGCGGATGGGCCAAGGCAAAACCAATGGTGCACCTTTGCCACAGTTCTGCCACCGTCCCGCCCCGGTTCAGCAGAAATTGGGCTATTGCAGGGGGATTGGCCGGGTTCTGGCACCAGTTTCGCCGAGGAGGCGGACCGCAGGCCGGGCGGTTGGCCGCAATTTGGCCATGGGTGGCCCCCAGCGAATCGAGAATCGGGGGCGCCGGGGCGCCGGGGAAAAGCCTTGGCAGTCTTGCTGGCCTAAGCTAGACAAGGGTCAGGACAGACGGGGGTCACAATGCCTTTTTACCGCCATACGGATCATGGACGCAGGCTGATGCTGGGCATGGCGATGCTGGCAACGCTGTCGGCCTGTGGCGGCGGCGGTGGCAGCGGGTTGTTTGGCGGGGGCGCGCGGGCGACTTTGCCGAGGGCCGAAGTGCCCTCGCAGGCGCAGGTGGCGCAAGAGCAGACGACTGCGGCCATCGGCGGGGATCGGGCGGGGCCGGCCAACGGCAGCACGTTCCGCGATCTGTTCCGAAAGGGGGATGACCCCAACGTGACCATCAAGGTGAACAAGTATATCTGGCAGGCGTCGCTGGATGTGTTGAACTTTTTGCCCGTGGAGTCGATTGACCCGTTCACCGGGGTGATCGTGACGGGTTACGGTCGGCCACCGGGGGGTGGGCAGGCCTACCGTGCCACGATATTCGTGCAGGACCCGGCGCTGGATGCGCGGTCGCTGAAGCTGGCCATGCAGACGCAGGGTGGCGGGGCGGTGGACCCGGCGACGATCCGGGCGGTCGAGGATGCGATATTGACCCGGGCGCGCGAATTGCGCGTGGCGGATGCGCGGCTTTGAGCCGTTGAACTGCAGCCATATCTGAGTCAGAGTGAGGGGCATTATGGGAGACCATCATGCTTATTACACAAAGCACACAGATTGGCGGGTTTGATGTTGCCGCCTATATGGCGGATTTTGGCGGATATCGCTATGGCGGCGGCGCGACGCTGACCTTTGGGGATGCGTTTCGGTTTACCACCTTGGTCGGGTCGGGGCTGAGTTATGACAGCTTTGGCCAGACCTGGTCGGGCACGGTGACGCGGATTGATTTCAACGACAACGTCTGGCCGTTTGGCCTGAATGTGCAGGTGACCACGTCGATCCTGTATGGGACGCCGGTCGTCGTGTCGGGGATGAGCGTGGCCGGGATGGCCGTCTTTTTCCAGCAGCTGATGAATGTGCCGGGCAATACCAATGTGGGCACGGGCAGCTGGAACAACGATGTCTTTGTGGGCAGCAACCAGTTTGACAGCTTTACCGGCGGCGATGGGCGGGATGTGGTCGATTACCGCTATGCCACCAGTGCGGTGACGGTGGATCTGTCGGGGGTTTATCCGGCGGGTGGGCCTGCGGTGGGGGATCAGCTGAGCTCGATCGAGGGGGTGCGGGGGACGGCGTTTGGCGACGTGCTGCGCGGCAGCACGGTTGCAAACCTGCTGGACGGCGCGGGGGGCGATGACACGGTGTTCGCGAGCCTGGGGGGCGACACGCTGGTTGGCGGGGCGGGGCGTGACCGGCTGGTGCTGACGGGGATTGCGGGCAACGTCGAAGTGTTGGGCACCCTGGCCCGCGTCGGGCAGACGTGGTCGGCGGTGATCGGCGGGTTTGAAAGCTTTGCCACCGGTGACGGCAACGACAGTTTCAACGGGCTGGTGGGCACGCTGGAGGTCTATAGCAACGGCGGCAATGATCAGGTTGCCCTGGCGGGCGGCGGGGACACGGTTGTGGTTGCGGGGGCGGGCGACGACACGGTTACCGTCTGGGATGTGGGAACGTTGTCGCTGGTCTTTGGCGAGGGGCGGGACACGTTGGCCGTGGTGCCGTCATCGGCGCAGGTGTTGCGGGTGGTGATGTCGGATGTCGGGGCGGGCACGCTGTCGGGCGCGTTGACGGGCAGTTTCAGCGGGCTGGAGGTGCTGAGCAGTGCCAACATGCGGCTGAGCTATGACGGCCATGACGGGCGCGACGAGGTGGTGGGCAGTGGAGGCCAGGACACCATTCTGGGCTGGAACGGGGATGACCTGATCAGCGCGGGCAATGGCAACGATCTGCTGTATGGCGATGGCGACTGGGCGTTGCAGGGCGGGTCCAGTGCCTATGGGTCGGATCGCGTCGAGGCGGGAGGCGGCGACGATTCGCTGATCGGTGGCAGTGGCAACGACACCTATGCCGGCGGGGCCGGGCAGGATGTGCTGACCTATCGCGGCCTGTTTGACGACTATGGCAACGGCACCTATGCCATCGTCCTGAACGGCGACAACACGGTCACCAAGCGGTTCACCGATTATTATGGTGATACCTATCTGGAAACCGACACGTTGCTGGTCGGCGCGGGCGACGATATCGAAGAAATCGTGGGCACCTGGGGTGACGACACGTTTTATAACGTGGCCGGCAGCACGCGGGCTTATCGCGGGGGCGGCGGGGCGGACATGTTCTGGATCGGGACCGCCACGGCGGGCGAGACGGTTCTGGATCTGGGCGACGGGGCCGACGCGTTGCGGGTGCGGGCCAACACGCCGGTCACGGTGTGGATGGGCGGGAACTGGACGTCGACAAGCTATAGCGAGATCACCTCGACCGTCACGTTTGACACGCAGGGGTGGGATGTGGACCTGACCAATCTGTATGCCTGGGTCGGGGTCACGCTGCGCAACACCAGCACGACGGACGGCGCGATCATGAAGGGCACCGCCCATGCCGACCGGTTTGAAAGCGCGAGCGGGCTGGACCAGATGTATGGCGGCGACGGCGGCGATACCTATGTCGTCACTATCACCATGGGGGGCTTTCCGCTGATCTTCGAGGATGTGGCGGCCACGGGGATCGACACCATCATCACCTCGGCTGACGGGTTGCACATGGGCGGGACAATCGAGAATGCCACCCTGCTGGATGGGGCGGTGTCGGTTCGCGGGACGCCCTATGCCAACCTGATCACCGGCAACGACGCGGATAACCAGATCTGGGGCGGCGGGGGTGCGGATACGCTGGTGGGGGGCGCGGGCAGCGACACCTATAATCTGTCTTTGGTGGGCAGCGCGGTCATCGTCGAATCGGCCTATTTCGTGCCCTATTACGACATTGATCTGGGTTGGGTGATGGACCCTTACCGCGACAGGGTGGTGGCCAGCGCGTCTTATGTCCTGAAGCAGAGCGGGTTGGAGGATTTGACCCTGCTGGCCGGGGCGGTCAACGGCACCGGCAACTTGCAGGGTAACGGCATCCTCGGCAACGGGGCTGCCAACACGCTGCGCGGTTGGGCGGGGGCGGACACGCTGATTGGTGGCACCGGGGCCGACACGCTGATCGGCGGGGCGGATGACGACCGTCTGCGCGGGGATGCCGGGGCGGACATGCTGGTGGGTGGGACCGGGGTGAACCGGCTGACCGGGGGATCGGGGGCGGATCAGTTCGTCTTTGGCAAGGCCGCCGAGACAACCGTGGTCGCTGACTTTGCCGATGGCGTGGACACGCTGGTTTTCGCCGCCGTGCGCGGGTTGACCGAGGCCTATCTGCTGGCCCATGCCGTGCAGGCGGGCGGCGATGTTGTGCTGACCACGCCCACCCTGGGCACCGAGATCACGGTGCTGAACACGACCATCGCCGCCTTGGCGGGCGACATCCTGATCCAGTAATCTCTGGACCTTGGCCCGTGCATCGGTGTAATTCGGCCCTTGCAAACAAAGGGGCCGGACATGTCGCGTTATGAACCTGCGGTAATCGAAGCGAAATGGCAGGAGGCCTGGGCCGATGCCGGGGTGTTCACCGCACGGCACGACCCGGCGCGGCCCAAGTATTATGTGCTGGAGATGTTTCCCTATCCGTCGGGCCGCATCCACATGGGGCATGTGCGCAACTATACGATGGGCGATGTCGTCGCCCGCTATAAGGCATCGCAGGGGTTTTCGGTGCTACATCCGATGGGCTGGGATGCGTTCGGGATGCCCGCCGAGAATGCGGCGATGGAGCGGGGCGGCCACCCCAAGGACTGGACCTATGGCAACATCGCGGACATGCGGGCGCAGATGAAGCCCTTGGGCCTGTCGATTGACTGGTCCCGCGAGTTTGCGACCTGTGACCCGGAGTATTATGGCCAACAGCAGGCGATGTTCATCGACATGATGGACAAGGGCTTGGTCTATCGCAAGGCGGCGGTGGTGAACTGGGACCCGGTCGACATGACGGTTCTGGCCAACGAACAGGTGATCGACGGCAAGGGCTGGCGGTCGAATGCGCCGGTTGAGCGGCGCGAGTTGACGCAGTGGTTCTTCAAGATTTCCGATTACTCGGGCGAGTTGCTGGCGGCGCTGGACGGGTTGAAGGATTGGCCCGAAAAGGTGCGGGTGATGCAGGCCAACTGGATTGGCCAGAGCCGCGGGTTGCAGTTTGCCTTTGCCACGCGGGAGGCTCCGGCAGGGTTTGACGCGCTGGAGGTCTACACGACGCGGCCGGATACCCTGCTGGGGGCGAGTTTTGCAGCGATCAGCCCGGATCACCCACTGGCCAAGGCGCTGGAGGCCAAGGATTCGGCGGTTGCGGCCTTTGTGGCCGAATGTCGCAAGGGCGGCACGAGCGCCGAGGCGCTGGAGACGGCGGAAAAGCTGGGCATGGATACCGGGGTGCGGGTGGTGCATCCGCTGGACCCGAACTGGGAGCTGCCGGTTTATATCGCGAACTTTGTCCTGATGGATTACGGCACGGGCGCGATCTTTGGCTGCCCGGCGCATGATGGGCGGGATTTTGAATTTGCGACCAAGTATGGGTTGCCGAT
>CAMBWO010000318.1 GCA_945871285.1 Pseudorhodobacter antarcticus
GCAGGCCGCGCAAAAAACCTTTGGTCTGGCTGACCGGCATGACCGCCAGTTGGGCACCGCCTGCCGCGCCATTCTGACCCGCCACCCCGACATGCGGTTGCTGCTGATCCCCCATGTCCATCAGGCCGAGGGCGCCCCCGAGAGCGATCTGGCCGCCGCCCGCGCCTTGCGGGCCGGGTTGGGGGCCGAATTTGCCCAGCGGATCGAGATCATCGACAGCCCGCTGGACGCGATGGAGCTGAAATGGGTTCTGGCACGGCTGGACTGGTTTGCCGGCGCCCGGATGCATGCCACGATCGGCGCGTTCTCGTCGGGGACGCCGACCTTGGGCTTGGGCTATTCCGACAAGACGGCGGGGGTGTTTGACCAGTGCGGCATTGGCGAGGATGTGGCCGATCTGCGCCGGATGGATGCGGTGCGGTTGACGCAGGCGATGCTGGCTTCGTTGGCCACCCGTGAGGCGACCAAGGCGCGGCTGGCGGGGCTGGTTGCCAGCCTGCGCCAGCGGGCCGAGGCGCAGATGGACGCCATTGCCGCGCAGATCGGGGTCTGAGATGGCGGTTTCGTTCAAGGGGCGGGCGCTGGCCTGGTCGGTGCCGCTGCTGGCCGAGGTTGGCGCGCTGGCACGGTCGGTTCTGCTGGCCTGGGCGGTGGGGCCCGAGGAGTTGGGCCGGGCGATGGTTCTGGTTCTGGTGCTGCGCCTGGCCGAGATGGTCAGCGACATCGGGGTCGAGCGGTTGCTGATGACCTCGCCCCGTGGCGATCACGCGTCGTTTCTGGCGGCGCTGCAGGGGGCGGTGCTGCTGCGCGGGGTGGCGATGGCGGGGTTGCTGGCGATGCTGGCGGTGCCGATGGCCTGGGCCTTGCCCGATGGCGCGGGGTTGGGGGCCTATCTGGCGCTGGCGGTCATTCCGCTGCTGCGGGCGGGGCTGAACCTGGACTACCGCCGGGCGGAGCGGAATGCGGATTACCGGCCGCTGGCGTTGGTCGAGGGTGGGGCGGTTCTGGCGATGTTGGTCGCGCTGCCGGTGATTGCGCGGATTTTGCCCGACCACCGGGCGATGCTGGTGGCCCTGCTGGTGCAAACTGCGGCGCTGGTGCTGCTGTCGCATCTGGTGGCGGCAAGGGCCTGGCAGGTGCGGTTTGACCGGGCGATCCTGGCCCAAGCGCTGTGGTTCGGGATGCCGCTGGTTCTGAACGCGTTCCTGATGTTCCTGACGTTTCAGGCGGACAGGCTGATCATTGCGGGCTGGTTTGGCTGGGCCGAGGTTGCCGTTTACGGCGTGGCGTTGCAGCTTGCCAGCCTGCCCGCGCAGATTGCGGGCCGTGCGGCGGGGTCGTTGCTGGCGCCGCGCTTGCGGGTGGAGGGCAGCCGGTTGGCCGAGGTGATGTAGGCGGCGCTGCGCGGTCATGCGGTGCTGGCGCTGGGCTTTGCCACGGGCTTTGCGCTGCTGGCGCCCCCGGCGATTGCGCTGGTTTATGGCGCGGCGTTTCGTCCGGGGGCCGATCTGGCGCTGGTGCTGGGGCTGGCGGCGGCCTGCCGCATCCTGCGCACCCCCCATTCGCAACTGGCCGTCGCCACGGGCCGCACGGGCGACCCGGCGCGGGCGAATATCTGGCGGGCGGGGGCCCTGGTGCCTGCCTTTGCCTTTGCCGCCCTAGGCCAGCCGCTGCTGGCCGTGGCCTTGGCGGCGCTGGCGGGCGAGGCGCTGGCGACCTTTCGCGCCCATGTGCTGCTGCGCCGCAACCTGACCCCGATTTCTGAAGGTATCCTGACATGACGACCGATCCCATCACCCGCGCCGTGGCCTGCAATCTGTGCACCGGCTGCGGGGCCTGCGCCGGGGCGTTTCCCGATGTCATCCGCATGGTGGACGATCCGGTCAATGGCCGCCGTCCGGTGGTTGCGGCCAGTGCCGATGGTTGCAAGGCCGCCGCCGCCGCCGCCAGCCTGTGCGCCGGGGCGGCGGTGGATTACACGGTTTTGCCGCGCAAGGACGCCATCGACGCGACCTGGGGGCCGGTTCTGGCGACCTGGATTGGCCACGCAGGGGATGACGAGATTCGCCATCGCGGATCGTCAGGCGGGGCGGTGACGGCGCTGGCGCTGTATGCCCTTCAATCCGGTCTGGCGGGCGGCGTCGCCCATGTCCGCGCCCGCGAGGATGACCCGAGGTTGAACGCGGCGGTGATCAGCCGCACCCGCGCCGACCTGCTGCGCGGGGCGGGGTCGCGCTATGCCCAGGCCAGCGCGGCCGAGGCGCTGGGGGCGATTGCGGTGGAGGCTGCGCCGGTCGTGTTCATCGGGAAACCCTGCGATGTCGCCTCGGTCGTCAAGGCGGGCGTGGCGGACAGGCTGGCGGTGACCATCGCCGTTTTCTGTGCCGGAGCGCCCAATCTGGTGGCGACGGACCGGCTGCTGACGCGGCTGGGCGTGCCGGAGGGGGCCGCGTTGACCGACCTGCGCTATAGGGGCGACGGCTGGCCGGGCCTGATGCAGGCAAGCTATCTGGCGGGCGGGACCAGCCACACCACTCCCGGCCTCAGCTATGCCGAGGGTTGGGGCAATATCCTGCAATCCGAACGGCGTTGGCGCTGCCGGATCTGCACCGACCATACCGGGGCCTTTGCCGATATTTCGGTGGGCGACCCGTGGCATACGCCGCCCAAGGGGGCGGGTGAGGCGGGGCAATCGTTGATCATCGCCCGGTCGGAAGCCGGGCGGCGGCTGATCGAGGCGGCGATGGCGGCGGGGGCCTTGGTGGCCACCCCCACAACGCGGGACGTGATTGCCCGCGCCCAACCCAACCTGCTGGCCAGTCAGGGCGCGGTGTTTGGTCGCCGTCTGGTGATGCGGGCGATGGGGTTGGCGGTGCCGCAGGAAAGGGGCTTGGCGCTGTTCCCGCTGTGGTGGCGGTTGCCGGTGCGGCAGAGGGTGCAATCGCTGGCCGGAACCGCCAAGCGCATTTTGCGGGCGCGGTTGTGGCGTCCGGTCGTGGTCAAGCCATGAGGTTGTCGGATGCCCTTGTGCAGGCCAGGTCCGGCAATCTGGACCTGCTGCGCCTGATCGCGGCGGTGGCGGTGGTGGTCAGCCATGCCTGGCCGCTGGCGCTGGGGCCCGGTGCGGTGGAGCCGTTGCAGGCGCTGACGGGGCGGTCATTGGGGGGCTGGGCGCTGGTGCTGTTCTTTTTCCTGTCGGGATTCCTGATCGTGCAAAGCGCCGAACGGCGCAGCGGGCGGGCGTTCTGGCTGGCGCGGGCGCGGCGCATATTGCCAGGATTGTCGGTGGCGCTGTTGATCTCGGTAGTGGTGGCGCTGGCGTCCGGTGCAACACCGACGGCAGCCGAGGGGGTGCGCTATGTCCTGCGCGGGTTGACCCTGTTCGGGGCCGAGCATCGTCTGACCGGGGCCTTTGCCGCCAACCCCTATCCGCTGGCCGTGAATGGTCCGCTGTGGAGTTTGCAGTATGAGGTGGCGGCCTATGTGATTTGCTTTGCGGCCAGCCGGGTGTCGTGGGGGCCGGGGGCAGTGCTGGTGCTGGCGCTGGTGTTGACCCTTGCGCCCGGACTGCCAGAGCGGTTGGGGGTGTTTGCGCCGCTGTTGCTGGCCTTTGCCTTTGGCATGGTGGCGTGGCGGTTGCGGGGGTGGACCCTGCTGACGGGTCCGGCGCTGGCGCTGACGGTCTTGGTGGCGGTGGTCAGCCAGAATGCGGCGCTGGAAACGCTGGCCTTTTGCCATGCGGTGCTGATGGTCGCCTATCGCCTGCCTGCCATCACTTTGCCCGCCGATCTGTCCTTCGGCCTCTACATCTATGGCTGGACTGTTGCGCAGGCACTGATGATGGTGGAGCCCGATCTGACACCCCCGGCGCTGGCCTTGGCAACGCTACTGTGCACCTTGCCTTTGGCATGGGCCAGTTGGACCTTGGTCGAACACCCCGTCCTGCACCGCCGCGCCCTGGCCTGACCGATGCAAGCCGCCCCCAGAATCCGCCGCCTGTTTGGCGCGCCGCTGGTCATCACGCTGTTCTTTCTGGGCATGATGCTGCCCACCTCGGTGTCGGTCAGTGTGGGCGGGTTGCGGTTGTCGGTGTACCGGGTCGTGCTGCTGGTGGCGCTGGTGCCCATGCTGGCGGCGCTGATCACGGGCAAGAAGGGGCGGTTCAACGGGTTTGACGCGCTGGCGATCGGCCATTCGGTCTGGGCGATGTTGGCCTTGCAGCATTGGGGCGGACTGGGGCAGGGCACGCAATCGGGCGGATTTATGTGCGCAGTGTCGAGGATTTCCGGGCCGTGGCGCGGCTGTTCGTGGGGGCGACCTGCCTGACCGTGCTGTTCACCCTGCCCGAGGCGTTGACGGGGGTGCACATCCTGTATGACAGCATCACCAAGGTCTTTGGCGGCCCGGCTGCCCCCTATATCGAGCCGCGGATGGGCCTGACGCGGGCCTTTGGCCCGTTTGACCACCCGATCCTCTATGGCGTCTTTTCGGCCTCGGCGTTTTCGATGGCGTATTTCGTGATTGCCGAACGGCGGCTGACTAACTTCCGGGGCATGGCGCAGGTGGCGACGGTCTGTGTGGCGGCGTTTCTGTCAGCCTCGGGCGGGCCCTATACGGTGCTGATCATGCAGGTGTTCGTGGCGGACTGGCAGCGGGCCTTTGCATCGGTTCAGGGCCGCTGGAAGATGCTGTTCGGTCTGTTCGGCACGGTTTATGTGCTGGTGGACCTTTTGTCGACGCGGACGCCGTTTCATGTGTTCGTCACCTATCTGACCTTTTCGGCGGTGTCGGGGTATAACCGCATCCTGATATTCCAGTTCGGCACGGCCGAGGTGATGCGGCATCCGCTGTTCGGGATCGGGTTGGGCGACTGGATCCGGCCGGTTTACATGTCGGACAG
>CAMBWO010000319.1 GCA_945871285.1 Pseudorhodobacter antarcticus
CTTGCCGAAATTCGCCTTTCACAGGCACGCTTGACAAAGATGGCCGACGAAGGCCCACAAGCCCAGGATGCCGACCCGAAGGCCGACGTCGAACGCTTTCTCGACGGGCTGCGCAATGCCTGGAGGGAAGGCGAGGTGAGACCGACGTCACAGCGCAAACCACCTGTCATCCACAACAGAACCGTCCCGGACCCCCTCGAGGCCGTCACAACCGATCTCCGTTTGTTGTTCGAGCAGGATCCATCCCGAACCGGGCGCGAATTCCTCGAAGAAATCCAAGGCGCCTATCCCGGCCAATACCCAGTGTCGCTGTTGAGGACCGTTGAGCGACGTGTGAAAATCTGGCGTCACGAAATGGCAAAGTCACTGGTGCTTGGCCCTTCCAAGTCGACCACTGGCGACCCGAGTGCCGCTAACGCGCTACGTTATGTGGGAACTCCGCGCGTCAGCGGCACTCCATTGCCGGCCTCAATCAGGTAGCCAGCCCGCGGCGATCAGGGGAACATATTAGGTGAGGCAACAGAACACCCGCTCAGGAACATTAATGGATGCGGCAATACGCCGGACAAACTGGTTGACGCGCTACAGCCATCAGTGGCCCGGAGCTGGATCATCGATTTCTCGGGTTAAACCTGATCGCCAGGCGCAGCCCAGTCGTCAGGGAAACCTGCTTGCTGGAAATTTCTGACGAGTCGCGCCACGGCCTTCGATCCGGGTGGGCTGCGTGCGGATTGACGTCTGTCAAGGTGGCGACCCCCGAAAGAGTGGATAGTCGCACCGGGGAGCACAGGGGAGGCCGGATAGTCAGGATGTCCGAGTATGATGGCAACGCGCAAGACGAGGTGATCCGCTTCTTCCGGTCAGGCAGGGCGTTTTCGGATTCCGGCGCGGTTGACCACGTCCAGACCCATTGTGCGCATGTGTTTCTTTGTGGCGATGTCGCGCTCAAGATCAAGCGAGCGGTCCGCTACGATTATCTGGACCAGTCCACAACAGAACTGCGACGCGCCCTGTTGGAGCGGGAGTTGGAACTGAACAGCCGGGCCGCACCGATGATCTATCGTGACGTCGTGCCCGTGACACGTACTGCCGATGGGGGGCTTGATCTTGGTGGGACCGGGCATCCTGTGGAATGGGTCTTGCGGATGCATCGCTTTGCTGCCGAGTGCGAAATGACGGTGGTCGCAACCAGCGGTCGGTTGACCGATCCCGTGGCCGAGGCGCTGGGATTTGAAGTTCACCGGTTTCATGCGGGATGTCCGATGCTGCGGGACCGGGGTGACGATCTGATCCGTGACATTCTTGACGAACTGGGTCGCGTGCTGATCCCGTTTGATGCCGTTGTCGGTGGCGGACATTTCGGGGCATTTCTGGAACGGTCGCGAAACCGCCTGTCGGATCTGGCTTCTGTCTTGCGGGATCGCTCGGCACTTGGTCATGTCAAACGGGTGCATGGCGATCTGCATTTGCGCAACCTCTTGCTGATCGACGGGCAACCGGTACTATTCGATGCGTTGGAATTCGACGAACGGCTTGCCACCTGTGACGTGCTTTACGATCTTGCGTTCCTTCTGATGGATCTTTGCCACCGGGGTTTTGTTCGGCAGGCCAACATCACGATGAACGCATATCTGCTGGCGGCGACAGGGGCCGAGGATGCCGGGTTGTCCGCTTTGCCGTTGTTCATGTCGGTTCGCGCGGCAATCCGGGCGATGGTCCTGTTGCAGACAGATCAGGCGACCGGCCAGCCCGGGGTCTCGACCGAAGAAGCACGGCTTTATCTGGTGCAGGCCCTCGCATTTCTGGGCAGGACAACACCGGTGCTGATTGCGGTTGGCGGGATTTCCGGCACGGGCAAGACGGTTCTGGCGGGTGACGTGGCGGCGGGGATCGGTGCCTGTCCGGGGGCAGTGCATCTGCGCACCGACACCGAACGCAAGAGTGCGGCAGGCCATGTGGATTATGCCCCGTCCGCGCGTGGGGCCATCTATGACCGGATGTTCGCCCGGGCCGCGACGCTGCTGGCGACGGGCAGAAGTGTCATTCTTGATGGTACGTTTCTGGATGAGGCGCAGCGCACTGCTGCCGTAGAGCTTGCCTCGCGCGCAGGCGTCACATTCCACGGCCTTTGGCTGACTGCGCCGGAGAGGGTTCTGCTAGAACGGGTGACCGCGCGGCAGGGGGATGCTTCCGATGCCGATGCGGAAGTGGTGCGGGCCCAACTCGGCCTGGCAGATGGAACTCCGGCACCACAGCATTGGACGACCATCGATGCCGAGGGCGCCCCACAAAAAACAAGGGCCGCAGCGCGCGCGGCCCTTGAAAGTGTCCTAGGCTCTGTTGGGGACGGGACAGACTAGCCTAGGCCGCTTTGACGTCGATCTTGCGCTCTTCCTGAATCGCGGCGGCAGTTTTGGGCAAGCTGACCTTCAGCACGCCTTTGTCGAACTGCGCCTCGATCTTGTCTGCATCCACGTTCGCAGGCACCCGGAAGGACCGCTGGAACGAGCCGAAACTGCGTTCGCGCAGGTGATAGTCATCTTGATCCTCGACGCGTTCGGACGACTTCTCGCCCTTGATCGTGACAATGCCATTGGCCAGCTTCACCTCAACCTGGTTCTCGGTCAGTCCGGGCAACTCGGCTTGCAACTCGTACCCGCCGTTGCGCTCGACAAGGTCCACAGGTGGGATGGCGACCCCGAAGTCGGGCCACGACTGGGGCACCACAGCTGCCCTGCGTGGCCAGCCAAGATGAAGGCCGGGCCAGTCGAAATCGGCAAAGAGTCGGTCAATCTGGTGACGCAAGGACCGGATCGGTTCCCACTCCTGCGCCGAAGGTTCAATCTGACGCGGGGTTTCACGCTTCACCTCAATTGCGGTCTCTTTCTCGGCCATCTCCCAGCTCCTCCTATAGGTAGGATACCAATGGAAGAGAGACTACCAAAGGGTGCCTGCGGATCATTGACGGCCGTCAACGAGTCCGGTCATCGGCCGCAAAAACAGATGGAATTCTCGGTGCCCCCTGTGATCAGGCCTTCCAGCAGTCCGCGTCGTCTGGCAAGGCTGAAGGCCATTCTGTCGAAATGCCCGTCGATCTTTCCCTTTGCGATCAGCCCGGGCAGGTCCAGAAACCGGAAATGCGCCGGATCCCTGATCTCGATGATCCCGGTGTCGGCCAGCTTGTGAACGATCCTGCTGATCGATTCCACGGTGGTGCCCAGCAGGTCGGCGATGTCTTTTCTTGCCAGATGGAGCGACAAGATCCCGGTGCCGTCGGGAAGCGGCTGATAGGGCATGAACTTGCTGGACAGCGCGAAAAAAGCGCAAAGTCGCTCCTCCGACTTCAATGCGCCAAGCGACCAGGTCAACCAATGCAGTCGGTCAAGCTGATCTTGCTTCTGGCGGAAAAGCTCGGCCCGCAAAACGTCGTTTTGATCCACCATTCTGTCGAACCAGCGGCGGTCGATACGGCACAGGCCGCTTTGCGTGGCGGTTTCGACTGTTGCGCCCTCACGGAATTCCCCGTCGAAGCCGACGATTTCGCCGGGAAAGAAAAGCGAAAGGATCTGGCGGCGGCCATCGTAGGCATGCCGTTGGAGGCGCAGGATGCCCCATCTGATAAGCCAGACATCATGACTGCTTGCACCGCCCCAGACCACTTCGCTGTCGGGGCCCCGGTCTTCGCGGTGTCTTGCATCACTACAGACCGTTGTCTTGCCAAGCGGCAATCCGCATCCCATGCCACTGATTTTCCTGCATGCTCGGTCGTCGATTTGGACGACGTGCCGGTTGGTCACCTCGCGCGGTTCCATGAAACGCTGTTCCATCCTGAATCTCCTACTTTCACTCGAGCGAACCAAGCTAGCGGCGTTGCTTCTGTGGTTGCCTTGACCGTCGATTGCGCAGACCTTCAGAGTGTGGCGAATCGACCACCTCTGCCTAAAATGATGAAATCGTCCGGGCGAGGGGACATTGATCGGTGTCAACCACATCGAGCCAATTGCTCGTTAAGTAGAGAGTTGCGAAGTTGAGTCGATGACGCGATCTCTTAAGTCCGCGCGTCGCCCGGCAAAGGGGGGGGGCGCGAAATGCCGGAGCAGATGAGGACAGCGCGCGCGCTGAAGGTCGCCGTCAGCCATGGTAATGGCTTGCTGGAAAAGCTGCTGGATGCGCTTCAACCAGACGTCACGGAAAGGCTTCTGTCGCAAGCAAAGTTGCATGACGTGGCTGTGGGAGAAATACTCATTGAGCGCAGCGTGCGGTCCGAATCTGTCGGCTATGTGTTGGATGCAACGCTTGCCATGGAGCAGGTCCTTGAGGATGTCAGGAAGCACATCGTCGGGCTGCTGGTTCCGACTGACATCTTCGGCCGCTTGTTCGATGGCACTGCGAACTACCGGATCGAGGCCTTGTCGGCAGCGCGGATCCTTTGCTTCCCTCGCGCGTTCTTCGAACAGGTGCTTCGGGACAATCCAGAAGTCGAGCGGTTGTTTTTGGTGCACCTCCTGGATGAAGTTGACGCTGCGCGGGAATTGCTGCTCTTGATGAGAGGGCGCAAGGCTGTGAACCGCCTTGCATCATTCCTGAGCATTCTGCAGCGGCGATCAAACTCCAAAAGGATTGGCGGTCAGGCGGTGGTGCATGTTCCCTTGTCGCGAAAGGATCTGGCGCATTATCTGGGTGCCCGACCAGAAACCCTCAGCCGGGCTCTTCATGAGCTTGAAGGCAAGGGCATCCCGGAACGTGTCAACGACTTTGAGACAGCGGGTTTTTTTAGTTTAGGCTTGGGCTGGCTCCGTCTTCTTGGGCGGGTTGATCCAGACAGCAGTCGGGATTTGGGGTGGTTTGGGACGCTGGCGGACGAATCTCTCTGGGGTGCTGAGAAA
>CAMBWO010000320.1 GCA_945871285.1 Pseudorhodobacter antarcticus
GGGGTTCAAGGCCAAGAAGGATGGCGACACGATGGTTGCCTCTTACGGCCCGATGCCCGTGACCCCCGATGCGATCTGGGAGCGGGAAAGGGTCGCGACCGAGTTGGCGATTGCCTATGATTTTTACCCGGACGGGTGGGATTTGGGTCAGGATGACTAGCGTCCGGATCTGGACCGTTTGCGAATACGTTTGAGATCAAGGGGTTGGTTTACCGGAATTAACCCTTGATCAAGGTTTGGGGTAGGGTGCGGGATATCACGCACCCAGGCGCTAAGGTGCGTGATATCACGCACCCTACCCCAGATGGACAAGACGCACCGCACGGATGCGGCAAACCTTGCCAGTGTATGAACGAAAAATGCCCACCCGTTGATTTCAATGGGTAACGCATTCTGTCCGCGCGCGGACGCCTCAGGCCCCGGTCACCCGCCAGATCACATTGCCCACATCATCGGCCACCAACAGCGCCCCATCGGCGGCAATCGCGACCCCGACCGGGCGGCCATAGGAATACTTCTCATCCGCCGACAGGAAATCAGTCAGGATGTCCCGTGCCGTGCCTGAAGGCTTGCCATGCGCGAAGGGCACGAAAATGACCTTGTAGCCCGACAGTTTGGAGCGGTTCCACGAGCCGTGCTGGCCGATCACCATGCCCTCGCCAAAGCCGGGCAGGGTGCCCGCAGGCAGCCAGCACAGGCCGAGCGAGGCGGTATGGCCGCCCAAGGCATAGTCGGGTTTGATCGAGGCCGCGACCAGAACCGCATCCTGCGGCACGCGGTCATCGACGATGCGGTCCCAATAGGAATAGGGCCAGCCATAGAACCCGCTCTCGACGACCGAGGTCAGGTAATCGGGCGGGGTTTCATCGCCCAGGCCGTCACGTTCGTTGACCACGGTCCACAACACGCCGGTCGAGGGTTCCCACGCGGTGCCGACCGGGTTGCGCAGGCCGCCCGCAAAGATGCGGGTCTCGCCGCTGGCGATGTCATGCTCTTGAATGCAGGCGCGGCCCTCTTCGACCTGCATTCCATTGTCGGCGATGTTGGTGTCAGAGCCGACGCCGATCAAGATTTTGCTGCCATCGGGCGTGGCGATCAGGCTGCGCGTCCAGTGGCCGCCGGGTTTGAAGCTGGCGAGGTGGCGGGGGGAGGCGGTCAGTTTGGTGGCGCCGGGGGTGTAGGGGAAGGCCAGCAGGGCATCGGTGTTGGCGACATAGAGGGTGTCGCCGATCAGCGCGGTGCCGAAGGGTTGGTTCAGGCCGGCAAGGTAGGTTTCCTGCACTTCGGCCACGCCGTCGCCATTCGAGTCGCGCAGCAGGGTGACGCGGTTGGCGCTGCGCCCGATGGCGGCGGCGCGTTTCATCGTGGCCTGCATGGCATAATCGAAGGCCGAGGCAATGCCGCCGGGGGTGAACATCGCCTCGGCCGTCAGCACGTCGCCATTTGGCAGCACGGTCAGGCTGCGGGGGTGTTCGAGGCCGGTGGCAAAGGCGTTCACTTTCAGCCCCGCTGCGGCGGTGGGGGTATGGCCTGCGACCCAGCCCTTGGCGGTGGGCATTTTCAGGGTCGGGATGCCTTGGGGTTTTGCCGTTGGGATGGCGGGCGTCGGGCCGATGGCGGGGTCGGCGGGGGGGCTGCCGGCCCGGCGCAACAAGATCATGGTGCCGCCGATCATGGCAACCAGTTGAGCGACGAGTTTTTGCATGACGGTTCCTTATTTTGGGCCGAGCTTAGCTGTGGGGGGCGGGAATGAAAACCCGAAAGGGCTAGCCGACGGGCCGCCCCGCGACCCAGACGGCGGCGATGGCGCGGTCATCGCCCAGCATGATGGTGGGGAACAGGGCCTGCCAGATGTCATCGGCGCGGCGGGTGGCCTGTTCGATGGCGGGGGTCGAGGCGAGGTTCAGGATGGTCAGATCCGCCTCCATCCCCACGGCGATGTTGCCGATCTGGTGGTCGGCCATCAGGGCACGGGCGGAGCCGACGGTGGCGAGCCACATCAGATGGGCGGGGTGCAGCGCCTGGCCGCGCAGCTGGGCGACCTCATACGCCGCAGCCATGGTGTGCAGCATGGAAAAGGACGAGCCGCCGCCGGTGTCGGTGGCAAGGCCGACGCGCAGGGTTGTGGCCAGCGTCATGTCAAACAGGCCCGAGCCGATGAAGGTGTTGGAGGTCGGGCAATGGACGAGGGCGGCGCCCACCTCGGTCAGGCGGGCGATTTCGCGGGGGGTCAGGTGGATGGAATGGCCAAAGACGGCACCGGGGCGCAGCAGGCCTTGGGATTCGTAGGTGTCGAGGTAGTCGCGCGATTGGGGGTGCAGGTCGCGGACCCAGGCGATTTCATCGACCTGTTCGGACAGGTGGGTTTGCATCAGGCAAGCGGGGTATTCGGCCCAGAGCGCGCCCAAGGCGTGCAGTTGTTCGGGGGTGGAGGTGGGGGAAAAGCGGGGGGTGATGACATAGGACAGGCGGTCCTGCCCATGCCATTTGTTCAGCAGGGATTTGCTGTCGTCATAGGCGGATTGGGCGGTGTCGCGCAGGCCTTCGGGCGCATTGCGGTCCATGCAGGTTTTGCCCGTCCAGGCGCGCATCTTGCGGCTTTGGGCGGCGGTAAAGAAGGCGTCCACGCTGGTGGGGTGGATGGTGGCGTAAGAGCACATCGAGGTGGTGCCATGGGCAAGGGCAAGGTCCATGTAGCGGCCCGCGATCACGGTGGCATAGGCGGGGTCGGCAAAGCGCATTTCCTCGGGGAAAGTGTACTGGTTCAGCCAGTCGATCAGCCGTTTGCCCCAGGAGGCGATGATGGCGGTCTGGGGGTAATGGACATGGGCGTCGATGAAGCCTGCCGAAATGAGGGCGCGGCCATGGTCGTGGATGCGGGCTGTGGGGTGGCGGGCGCGCAAGGTGTCGGCGGGGCCGACATCGGCAATCAGGCCATCCTGGACCAGAACCGCGCCGTGGGTTTCATGGCGGGCGGCGGCGGGGCCGTCGTGAAAGGGGTTGCCCGCAAAGGACAGCACCTGCCCCAGAATAAGATCGGCCATTGACGGGTCCCCGGTTGTTGCGGGGTCATGGTATAGGATATTGAACGCACGGTAAATTTCCCTTTCCCCCCTGTTGGTTTGAAACAGCTTTGGCTATGGTCGGGCCAAAGGGCGGGGCGGTCATGGCGGCGTTTGAACCAGTCGAGGACGAGGACGGGCTGGACGTGCGGCGCGTGACGCTGGTGCTGGATGCCGTCGAGGCGGGGGACGCCGGGTTGCTGGCGGACTTGCTGGCGCAATTGCACGCGGCCGATATTGCCGACCTGTTGGAACAGATCAGCCCGAACGAGCGGCTGGCGCTGTTGCATCTGGGCGGGGCGGCGATTGACGGCGAGGTGCTGTCGGAACTGGACGAGAGCATCCGCGAGGAGGTGATCGAGGCGCTGCCACGTGCCGCCGTGGCCGAGGCCATGCGCGAGTTGGACAGCGACGATGTGGTCGACATCCTGGAGGATCTGGGCACCCCGCAGCAGGACATGATCCTGGAGGCGCTGGACGATGCCGACCGGATCGCGGTGGAGCAGGCGCTGGGGTTCCCCGAGGCCTCGGCCGGGCGATTGATGCAGCGCGAGGTGGTGGTTTCGCCCGAACACTGGACCGTCGGCGAGGCGATTGACCATCTGCGCGGGGCGCGGCATTTGCCGGACCAGTTTTACCATGTGATCCTGATCGACCCAAGGATGCGGCCTGTCGGCTATGTCACGCTGGGGCGGATGTTGTCGTCCGGGCGCGAGGTGCGGCTGCGCGACATTCTGGAGGACAGTTTCCGCACCATCGAGGCCACGATGCCCGAGGAGGATGTGGCCTATCTGTTCAACCAGTATCACCTGATCTCTTGCCCGGTGATCGAGGAAGGTGGGCGTCTGGTCGGTGTGATCACGATTGATGACGCGATGTCGGTGCTGGATGACGAGCACGAAGAGGACATGCTGCGCCTGGCCGGGGTTGGCGATGGGGCGAGCCCGTCGGATGGGGTCTTCACCACGGTGCGGCAGCGGCTGCCCTGGCTGGTGGTGAACCTGTTCACGGCGTCGCTGTCCGCCTTGGTGATCAGCCAGTTCGAGGCGACCTTGGCGCTGATCATTGCGCTGGCGGCCGTGATGCCGATTGTGTCGTCGACCGGGGGGATTGCGGGGACGCAGTCGCTGGCCGTGGCGGTGCGGGCGCTGGCGACGCGGGATTTGACATCAGCGAACGCCGCCCGCGTTGTGCGGCGCGAGGTGATGGCGGGGTTGTTGAACGGGATCAGTCTGGCGTTGATTCTGGGGGTGGCGGGGTCGTGGCTGTATGGGGACATCTGGCTGGGGGTTGTCCTGGGCATGGCGATGGTGGTCAACCAGATCGTGGCGGCGCTGGGCGGGGTGCTGGTGCCCTTGTCGCTGGAACGCTGGGGGCTGGACCCGGCGCTGGCCTCGGGGACCTTTGTGACGACGTTGACGGATGTGATGGGCTATCTGGCATTTCTGGGGCTGGCAACATGGTTGATGACGTAAAGGCGGCGGCGCGCAAGGCGGCGTTTTCCCTGCGCAAACAGGCGTTTGCGGCGGGGCAGGGTCAGGCAGCGGAACTGTTGGCCGATTATCTGGCGGCGTTCCGGGGGCAGACCTTGGCGGGCTATATGCCGATGCGGACCGAGATTGACCCTTTGCCTGCGATGGCCGTGCATCAAGGCGCGGTTGGCGTTCCCGTGATCATTGCCCCCGCCACGCCCTTGCGGTTTCGTGCCTGGGGACCGGGGGTTGCGATGGTGGCGGGCGAGTTTGGCGCGCTGATCCCGGCCGAGGGGCCCTGGGTCGATCCGCAGGTGGTGATCGTGCCGCTGTTGGCCTTTGATGCCCG
>CAMBWO010000321.1 GCA_945871285.1 Pseudorhodobacter antarcticus
ATGGGTTCGGGTGACATCGAGATGGCCCCGGTGATCAGCCCACCAGACCGGACTTGTTGGAGCGCATCATGCGGGCGGCGTTGGAGGGGACATAGCCGAGGGCGGCCATGGCCTTTTCAACGGCCTCGCGGGTGTCGCGACCGACGGGCACGTCGCCGTTCAGCACACGGCTGACCGTTTTGGCCGAGACGCCGGCACTGCGGGCGACATCCTAGATCGTGGCCATGGCTCCTCCCATGTTCATGATCCGGTCTGTGACACCGATGTCATGACACCGATGTCATAAAAGATACGCAAGGATTGCGTCAAATGAAATTGTGTGGCCAAGGCGAGGTGGTGGGGAAGATGGGCGAATCGCCCATCCTACAAGTCAGTATTGCAGGTGCTGGACGCCACTCTTGTAGGATGGGCAGTTCGGCCTTTCGCCTGGGCGAAAGGTCGGTTTGCCCATCTTCCCCACCCGGTTACCCTTTTGGCGCGTCAGGATGGTCGCGGCGAATCAGTTTGCGGGCCGAGAGTACCAAGGTGCCGCCGAACAGCAGGAGCGGGATCGCCAGCACCTCGATCAGGCCGGGGCCGGAGGGGATGCCGTGCAGGGCGACCAGCACGCCAACCAGGGCAAGTCCACCGACCGAGACCACCAGCCGGAACCACAACTCCCCGCGGGTGGGGCCGAAACGGTTTGCCATCGCGTCCTCCTGTCGTCAGCGGGCATAGGGGTTGGGCAGGGCGGGCAGGATCTGGCCCTGGCACAGGCCAAAGCCGATGCGGTAGCCGTCGCCCCGGGCATGGCCGCTGAGGGTGACGGTGTCGCCGTCCTGCAAAAAGCTGCGGGTGGGGTCCTGTCGTTCCACCAGGCTGCCGCAGGCGTCCTGGTCGGGGCCGGAAATCGTGCCCGACCCCAGAAGGTCGCCCACCGACATCGGGCAGCCGCTGGTGCTGTGGTGGGCCAGTTGCTGGGCGGCGGACCAGGTGAGTTCGCGTGCAGAGGTGCGGGCGATCACGGTTTCGCTGCCGTCTTTGGCGGTCAAGGCTACCGCAAGGGTGATGTCGATAACCGAGGGTTGCGGTTCGTGCAAATGGGGCAGCACGGGCACGTGGTTCGGCTGGCCTGCGCAGTGGAAGGGGGCGAGGGCGGCCTGCATCACGATCCAGGGTGAAATCGTGGTGGCGGTCGCTTTGGACTGGAAGGGGCCGAGCGGGTGGGATTCCCAGGCCTGGATGTCGCGGGCGGACCAGTCGTTCAGCAGGACCTGGCCAAAGATCATCGCCTGAGCCTCGGCCACCGTTACCGGGCCATCCGAGGCGGTGCCGACCACGGCCCCCAGTTCCAGTTCGAAATCGAAGCGGCGGGTCGGGGCGAAGGCGGGGGTGTCAAAGTCCTTGCCCTTGATCTGGCCCCGGGGGCGGCGGACGGGGGTGCCAGACACGGCGACCGAGGAGGCGCGGCCGTTGTAGGCCAGCGGCATGTGCAGCCAGTTTGGCGGCAGGGGGCCGACATGTTCGGCATGGTGGCGGCCGGAAAAGAAGTCGGTGAATTCAGCCACGACAAAGGGCAGGTGCAGGGTGACGGCGGTCAGCGGGATCAGGTGATCTTCGACCAGAAAGCGTTTGCTGGCCCCGTCGCGCAGCAGCGCGGTGACCTGGGCGCGCAGGTCGGCCCAGACGGCGGGGCCGGCCTCCATCACGTCGTTCCAGTAGGGGGCCTCAAGGAGCGGTTCGCCGAGGGAGAGGAGGCCCTCGGCCTCGAGCCCCGCCACGTCCAGCACGAAATCGCCGATCGCCATGCCGCAGCGCGGCTCGTCCTCGGCTTGGGAGAACACGCCGCAGGGCAGGTTGTTGAGGGGGAAAGGTCCGTCCGGGCGGTTGGCGCTGTCGATCCAGGATTTCAGCAGGGGCATGGCATCGTTTCCTTTGTGCTGTCACCTCAGATAGCGGTCGATCATCCGGTTGGCGAGGGCCAGATAGCGGTCTGACCGGGCGGCCAGCGCGGCATCGTCGCGGCGGGTGGCGACCCAGCCGAGATAGGTCAGGCTGCGCAGGACGATGAACAGGGGCAGCAGGGTCAGGTCGGGCAAGGGGCGGTGGGTGGCATAGCCGGACAGCAGGGCGTCTTGCAGGGTGGGGAAATCGGGTTCGTCGGTCGCCTTGTAAAGCGTGGTGGCAAGGTCGAACAGGCGGTAGCCGATGCCAGAGTCGTCAAAGTCGATGAAGTGGACCTGCGCGCCGTGGATCAGGACGTTTTCGTTCACAAGGTCGGCGTGGATCAGGCCGATGTCCTGGGGTGGGGCGGTGTCGAGGGTGGCGCGGGCGAGGTCGCGCAGCGCTGTGGTGGCGGAGTGGTCCCAGAAGCGGCCCCAGGTGGGGGTGTCGCCCACGAGGCCGTCGCGGTCCCAGCGGGGGCGGGTGAAGCGCTGGGGTCGGGTCCAGCGGTCGGTCAGGGCGTGCAGGCGGGCCATCTGGGCGCCGAGGGTGTGGTAGAGAGCAGCGCGGGCGGGGCCGGTCAGGGTGAGGGGTTCGCCGGAGCGGCCCATGGGGGTGCCGGGCAGCCAGGACAGGAGGCTGGCGTGGCGGTCCGCGAGGGGGACGAGAAGGGCGCCGGTGGCTGAGGGCGCGGGAGTGGGAACGCGCATCCCCTGCCCTGCCAGCATCGCCATCAGGTCGAGTTCGGACTGGAGGGCCTGCGGGCTGTGGTAGCCGGAGCGGTGCAGGCGCAGGGCGTGGGGGCCGATTGTGGTTTGGACGCGGAAAACCGTGTTTTCGCGCTGCATGAAGAGTTCGGGGGTGCCGGTGATTTGCGGCCAGTGGGCGGCGGCGAGGGCCGGGTCGGGGGGTGTCCGCATGTGGACAAAACCTTTTGTTGTGGTTTTTCCGGGCGTTGCGGATTTCTGTTAACCGGGTGGCAAGGTTTCGGAGATGGGGTCGCGAGGGGTCACACCCCCCATCTGTCTTGGCAGGGCCAAGACAGATTCCCCCGTGGGATATTTGGACCAATATGAAAGGTGAAGAGCCGCCCCCGGCATTTGGGCCGGGGGCGGGTTTGGGATCAGGCCAGATCGAAGCGGTCGGCGTTCATCACCTTGACCCAGGCGGCGATGAAGGCGTTCACGAAGGCGGCGCCGGACGTGGACTGGCCGTAAACCTCGGCAAGGGCGCGCAGCTGGCTGTTGGAGCCGAAGACGAGGTCGGCGCGGGTGCCGGTCCATTTGACCGCACCGGTGGCGCGGTCGCGGCCTTCGAAAGTGTGGCCCTCGTCGGTCGGTTTCCACTCGCAGCCCATGTCGAGCAGGTTGACGAAGAAGTCATTCGTCAGCTTGCCCGGGGTGGCGGTGAGGACGCCGTGGGCGGCCCCGCCGTGGTTGGCACCCAGAACCCGCATCCCGGCGACCAGGACGGTCATTTCGGGGGCGGTCAGGGTCATCAACTGGGCGCGGTCGATCAGAAGTTCCTCGGCCGAAACCGACAGGTTGGGTTTCAGGTAGTTGCGGAAGCCGTCGGCGATGGGTTCCAGAACAGAGAAGCTTTCGACGTCGGTTTGGGCCTGGGTCGCATCACCCCGGCCGGGGGTGAAGGGGACGTTGACACCGGAGGCCTGTTCGATGCCGACCGAGCCGCCGAGGACGATCAGGTCAGCCAGCGACACCGGAGTGGCCGAGGACGCCTGGATGCCCTGATAGACCGCGAGGATGCGGGCCAGTTTGGCGGGTTCGTTGACGGCCCAATCCTTTTGCGGGGCCAGGGCGAGGCGCGCGCCATTTGCACCGCCGCGCTTGTCCGAGCCACGGAAGGTCGAGGCCGAGGCCCAGGCGGTGGAGACCATGTCGGCCACCGACAGGCCGGACGCCGCGATCTTGGCCTTGAGGGCGGCCACGTCAGCCGCGGTCAGGGGGGCGGGGGCGGCGGGGATCGGGTCTTGCCAGATCAGATCCTCGGCGGGGACTTCGGGGCCGAGGTAGCGGACCTTGGGGCCCATGTCGCGGTGGGTCAGTTTGAACCAGGCGCGGGCGAAGGCATCAAGGAAGGCGTCGGGGTTGTCCAGATAGCGTTTCGCGATCGGGCCGTAGATCGGGTCCATCTTCATCGCCATGTCCGCCGTGGTCATCATGGGCGGGTGGGATTTGGAGGGGTCATGGGCGTCGACGACCATATCCTCGGGTTCGCAGTTGACCGGGTGCCATTGCTGCGCGCCCGCCGGGCTGCGGCCCAGTTGCCAGTCGTATTTGAACAGGACTTTCAGATAGCCCATGTCCCAGGTGGTGGGATTGGGTTTCCACGCGCCTTCGATGCCCGAGCCGGTGGCATGGATGCCGACGCCGGTGCCAAAGGCGTTTTTCCAGCCAAGGCCCTGCTCTTCGAGCCCCGCCCCTTCGGGTTCGCGGCCAACCAGGGCCGGATCGCCTGCGCCATGCGCCTTGCCGAAGGTGTGGCCGCCGGCGGTGAGGGCGACGGTTTCCTCGTCATTCATCGCCATGCGGGCGAAGGTTTCGCGGATGTCGCGGCCCGAGGCGACCGGATCGGGGGTGCCGTTCGGGCCTTCGGGGTTCACGTAGATCAGGCCCATCTGCACGGCGGCGAGGGGGTTTTCCAGCTGGCGGTCGCCTTCATAACGCTTGTCGCCCAGCCAGGTGTCTTCGGCACCCCAGTAGATATCCTCCTCGGGTTCCCACACATCCGCCCGGCCACCGCCGAAGCCAAAGGATTTGAAGCCCATGTCTTCCATGCCGACATTGGCGGCATAGATCATCAGGTCGGCCCAGGAGAGGGCGTTGCCGTATTTCTGCTTGATCGGCCACAACAGGCGGCGGGCCTTGTCGAGGTTGACGTTGTCGGGCCAGGAATTCAGCGGCGCGAAACGCTGGGTGCCAC
>CAMBWO010000322.1 GCA_945871285.1 Pseudorhodobacter antarcticus
AAACACGGGTCGGTCAGCGAGTTTCACGACCGGTTCATGCAAGGCATGCTGGCCAAGGGGTATCAGGAGGAGTTTGCCGCGCGGTGTTTTGCGCAGATCGAGGGGTTCGGGTCCTATGGCTTTCCTGAATCCCATGCGGCCAGTTTTGCCCTGCTGGTCTATGCGTCCGCCTGGATCAAGAAACACCACCCCGGCATCTTTGCCTGTGCCCTGCTGAACAGCCAGCCGATGGGGTTTTATGCCCCGGCGCAGATTGTGCGGGATGCGCGCCAGCATGGGGTTCAGGTGCTGCCGCCCGACATCAACCAAAGCCAGTGGGATAGCGTGATGGAGGAGCGGGACGGCAAGCTGGCGCTGCGGCTGGGGTTCCGGCAGATCAAGGGCATGTCCGAGGAGGAGGCGCAGTGGATCGCGGCGGCGCGGGGGAATGGCTATCTGACGGTCGAGGATGTCTGGCGGCGGGCGGGGGTGCAGCCTGCGACGGTGACGCGTCTGGCCGAGGCGGATGTGTTTGCCAGTCTGGGCGCCGGGCGGCGCGAGGCGTTGTGGGCGGCCAAGGCCTTGACCGGCGAGGCGCCGTTGCCGCTGTTTGCCGGCGATATCGAGGGCGAGGGGATTGTCGAGCCTGCGGTGCAGTTCCGCGAGATGACCGAGGGGGAGGCGGTGGTGGAGGATTATGTCTCTTACCGCCTGACCCTGCGCAGCCACCCGGTGGCGCTGTTGCGGCATATTCTGACGCCGGCGTGACCGCAAAGGGCATTGCCATGGCAGGGGGAAACGGCAGTTCAGGGTGTCCAAATCTAGAGGCTACTTAAAAACAGTAATATCAGTTACTTGGGCAAAAATACCCAACCATTCTGTGCCTTCTGGTTACCCTGATCAAAGGCGATATGCAGCATGACCCACGGCTTGCCTGTCTTGGATTACCTTCAGAGGGCAATCCGCTTCAGACACAGGGTGCCGCTGATTTTTGGCAACCGCCCCCGACACGCCGCCCCGTCCGTGTGCAAGCTGTTTGGAACTGTGCAGGGATTGTGCGAAGTAGGCGGAGATTTCGGGCGCAAGGAGCGGACATGGTCGACGAAGTGGCGTGGCAGGATTTTGTGGCCCGGCAGGAAGTTGTGGTTGCGATGCGGTTTTCCTATTTTGGATCATCCGGCTGGAAGGGCGATGTGTCCAAACAAAAGGAGATGCTGCTGGACCCGGCACGATTGAAGGCGCGTCTGGCCATCCTGAAAACCTTGGGCGTTCCCTCCTTGGCGGCACAAACTGACCAGAACTATCATCTGATGGTCCTGTGCAGCGAGGATATGCCCGCCGACCTGCGCGCAGAACTGGAACAGGTTTGCAGCGATGGCCTGGGGGCTGACAGGGCCTCGGTCTGTCCGCGTCCGTTTGGTCGGGCCTCAAAGCATTTGTTGCAGTTTGTTCAAAAACGCTATGGCAAGGGGCCCGTTATCCAGACGGTATTGGATGATGATGATGCCTTTGCCACCGATCTGATCGCCTGTGCCCGGCGTGAACTGGCCCAGTTGCCCGCCGACCTGAAAGATGTCGAGGCGATGTGCTTTGTCTCGTTTGCCAATGGCTATGGGTTGGACATCAAGGACCGGGCGGACGGCGCGGCGCATCAAGCGGATTTCCCGCTGTACACCCACCGCTATCCCTGGATCAATCTGGGGCTGACCATGGTCAGCCATTCGACCGGAAAGAACCTGTATTCTATCGCCCATCAAAAGACACCGACGCTGCACCCATCACGGCTGGTCAAAGGCACACCGATGTTCGTGCGCACGCTGAACGGGTTGAACGATTCCCGGATCGAGGTGACAGACCGCTGGAAACCGATCGAGGATTGGCGCGGCAATGCAGCCGTACTGGACCGGTTCGCCTATCTGTCCGCCATCTGAGGCGGATTTCACGGGTCGCGGGCGGTCCTGTTTCAATAGCAGGACCAGCGCCACCACGGTCAGCCCGACGCCGATCAGGCTGGCCGTGGCCCTGCGCCAGTTCCCGCAAGATAACCCGAAACGCCGCTGGCAGGCGCAGCGTGGTTTACCGGATCAGGACAACGGTCCCGGACAGGCGAGCCCTTGGTCATGTTGCGCATCGGTTTTGATCAGATGAACCTGATCAAAGGCGAGATGTCTTATTCGCAGGACCAGTCCTTTGCCTGCGCCTTGAGGATGGCGAGGAAGCTTTGCACCTTGAGCGAGCGGTGCAGATCGACATGGGTCACGATCCACAGTTGCGAATCCCATTCGGGCAGGGGGGGCATCACCTCGATCAGGGTCGGGTCGTCGCGTCCGGCCAGGCTGTTCAGAAAGCCGATGCCGATGCCGGCGCGCACGGCGTCCAGCAGGGCCGTGGGGTCAGAGGCGCGGTAACAGATCGCCTCGGGGGGCAGGTTCGTCTCCATCCAGCGGTAAAACGGGGCGCGGTTGGCGTTGATTTCCGACCCGATGAAACGGTGCTGGCCAAAGTCGGCGGGGCCTGTCGGGCGGCCGTGGCGCTGGATATAGGTTTCAGAGGCGAACAGGGCCGTGCGGATGCGGACCAGCGGCAGCACGACGTTGTCGGGTTCCTGCGGGGTGCCGCCGGCGCGGATGGCGACATGCGCCTCGCCATAATCCAGCCGGAACACCCGCATGTCGGAAATGAAGCGGATCGTCACCGCCGGATGGGCCTGTTGAAAGGCGGCAAAGACCGGGGTCAGCAGGCCCGAAATCCCGTTGATCGAGGTGACGACCAATTCGCCCGACACGCTTTCGCCATGCCCCTTGATGCGCGAGATCAGTTGCGAGAACTGTTCTTCGGTGGTCTGGGCGACCTTGAGGAGTTCGGTCCCTGCCTCGGTCGGGGTATAGCCGCGGGCGTGACGTTGAAACAGCTTGGAGCCCAGCCGTTTTTCCAGCGCGTCGATATGGCGGATGACGGTGGCATGGTGCACGCCCAGCACCTCGGCCGCGCCCGAGACGGTGCCGATGCGAGCCACCTGATAGGCGGTGCGGATCTCGTCCCAGGTTTCGATCATCATCGGCGTGCGCTCCTGAACAGGTGGGGCATTTTGGCGTGATTTTGTGCAGGGGGGCAAGGGGATTAAGCGGCGGGGCCGGTCTGGTGCGCCGCGGCTGTTGGCAAAACGGACGGCTCACGGCAGGATGTGGGTCAGAGGAGGGATGGGATGGAGCAGGCTGTCAGGGCGTTGTTTGACCAGTATGAGGCGTTTTTTCGCCAGGCGCTGGCAGGCGATCTGAAGGCGGAGGCGGTTGCCACGCTTTATGCGTCCGAGTTCATCGCGGCGTCGCCGGCCGGGGTGACGGCGGGCAAGAATGATGCGGCGTTTGTGCAGGCCATGGTGCAAGGCTATGCGCAGTATCGGGCGATCGGGACCCAGGACATGCGGATCCGCACCGTGGCGCTGGCGGTGATCGACGACCTGCATTGCGTGGCGCATGTCGGCTGGACCGCCACCTATCGTCGCGATGATTTGCCCGAAACGGCGATCGAGTTTGACGTGCACTATCTGGTGCAGCTGCGGGACGGGGCCGCCAAGGTGTTTGGCTGGGTGGCCGGGGACGAGCAGGCGGCGCTGCGGCAGCGCGGGATCATCTGACGCCGCGTGGCTTGACTCGCGCAGGTTCAGGGCGTATTTGCGCCAGTAATTCCCCGGGGGCCTAACGCTTCCGGTCCCTTGGCCTGTGCCGGGATCGCCACCTGTCAGCGCGTTGCGCCCACAGGTGTTGTTCTGCATTGCCCATTGGGAACCCCGCCGAGCGGCCCCATATCGGGGTTTTGACACTGGAGAGACGCATGTTTGAAAGCCTGTCAGACCGCCTTGGCGGAGTATTCGACCGCCTGACCAAGCAGGGCGCCCTGTCGGAAGCCGATGTCGACGCCGCCCTGCGCGAGGTGCGGACGGCGTTGCTGGAGGCCGACGTGTCACTGGCCGTGGCGCGCGATTTCGTCAAGGCGATCAAGGTCAAGGCGACGGGTCAGGCGGTGACCAAGTCGGTCACTCCCGGTCAGCAGGTCGTCAAGATCGTCCATGACGAGCTGGTGCGCTTTCTGGCGGGGGATGAGCCGCCCGAGGATCTGAAGATCGACAACCCGCCGTCCGCCATCCTGATGGTCGGCTTGCAGGGGTCGGGCAAGACGACCACGACGGCCAAGCTGGCCAAGCGGTTGAAAGAGCGCAACGGCAAGAAGGTGTTGCTGGCCTCGCTGGACACCAACCGCCCGGCGGCGATGGAGCAGTTGGCGATTCTGGCGGGTCAGATCGGCGTGGACAGCCTGCCCATCGTCAAGGGCGAGACGGCGGTGCAGATCGCCAAGCGGGCCAAGGCGCAGGCCACCATGGGCGGCTATGACGTGCTGTTTCTGGACACCGCGGGCCGGTTGCACATCGACGAAGTGCTGATGGACGAAGTGCAGGCCGTCCGCGACATCGCCCAGCCGCGGGAAGTGCTGCTGGTGGTCGACGGTCTGACCGGCCAGGATGCCGTCAACGTGGCCTCGGAATTCGACGGCAAGGTCGGCATCACCGGCGTCGTTCTGACCCGGATGGACGGCGACGGGCGCGGTGGTGCTGCCCTGTCGATGCGGGCCGTTACGGGCAAACCCATCCGCTTTGTCGGCATGGGCGAGAAGATGGACGCGCTGGAGACGTTCGAGGCCGAGCGTGTCGCGGGCCGCATCCTGGGCATGGGCGATATCGTCGCCCTGGTCGAGCGGGCGCGTGAGACGTTCGAGGCCGAACATGCCGAGCGGATGGCCAAGCGCTTTGCCAAGGGTCT
>CAMBWO010000323.1 GCA_945871285.1 Pseudorhodobacter antarcticus
CATGAAAACCATCTGATTGACGGGCTGGTGCGCGGCGCAGTCAGCCGGCGCGAGTTTCTGCGCTATGGCTCGGTCCTTGGCCTTTCGGCGCCGATGCTGGGCGGGATCACTGGCGCCCTGGGCTACGGCATGACGCCAAGCCTCGCACGCGCGGGCACGCCGGGCGGCACCCTGCGCTATGGCCAGATCGTGCCCGCCGGGGCCGTGAACCCGGTGACCGTAGCCGATGGCGGCGGCCTGACGGTGATGTCGCAATTCGGGGAAACGCTGGTCCTTTCTGCGCCCGACCTGTCGGCGCAGCCCCTTTTGGCGGAAAGCTGGGCACCCAATGCCGATGGCACGGTCTGGACATTCAAACTGCGCCAGAACGTCAAGTTCCACAACGGCCAGACGATGACAGCGGATGATGTGGTGGCCACCTTTGACCGGCTGGCCGACCCCGAAATGGGATCAAACGCGCTGTCGGT
Organism: Pseudorhodobacter antarcticus; assembly: GCA_945871285.1. Lineage (GTDB taxonomy): Bacteria > Pseudomonadota > Alphaproteobacteria > Rhodobacterales > Rhodobacteraceae > Stagnihabitans. Next base: position 468 of record CAMBWO010000323.1, read on the forward strand.
CTTTTCGGGCCTTCTGTCCAAGGGCGGCACCCGCAAGGTTGATGATCACACGGTCGAGTTCCACCTGGATGTGGCGAATGGCAATTTCCCCTATGCCGTTTCGACCGACAACTACAACTCGATCATCATCCCCGCCGAATTCCCCGAGGATTACGAAGCGACGATGATCGGCACCGGCCCCTTCAAGCTGGAGAAGTTCACCCCCAAGGTCGGCGCTGCCTTTGTGCGCAACCCCGACTATTGGGGCGCGCCCCCGCTGCCTGACCGGGTCGAAGTCAAATTCTATGACGACTATCAGCCGCAGATCCTGGCCCTGCAGGGCGGTGAGATCGACATCATCCAGCAGCTTCCGGTGCTGCAGGCGGTGGCCATTCTGTCCGACCCGAACTTTACGGTGATCAGCACGCCGTCCTCGGCCCACCAGCAGGTGCACATGCGCACCGACATGGACCCCTTCAAGGACAAGCGGGTGCGTCAGGCCATAGCCCTGTGCCTTGACCGGCCAAAGCTGGTGGATGGGCTGATGCGCGGACGGGCCGCGATCGGCAACGACAGCCCGTTCATGGCGGCCTATCCGTCGACCGATCCGTCCGTGCCGCAGCGCCAAAAGGACATCGCCAAGGCCAAGGAACTGATGGCGGCGGCAGGCATGGCGGCGGGGTTCCAGACCACTCTGACGACCGAGAAATATCTGGAAATTCCGGATTATGCCGTGTTGATCCAGAATGCTGTCAAGGAAATCGGCATCGATCTGCAGCTGAACATCATGGATCAGGGCGCTTATTACGGCGACGCCGTGCCGGGCAAGTCGCCCTGGCTGGACAGCGTAATGGGCATTACCGACTATGGCCATCGCGGGGTGCCGAACGTCTTCCTGCAGGCCCCTTTGATGAGCACGGGCACCTGGAACTCGGCCCATTTCAACAATGCCGAGTATGACGCGCTAGTGACCAGCTATATCGCCTCGCTTGATCTGGAATCTCAGCGGGCGACGGCGGGCAAGATCCAGACCCTGCTGTTGGACGAAACCCCGTTGATCCAGACCTACTTCTACGATTTCCTCACTGTGACGAAAGTCGGTGCAACCGGCGTTGTTCCAACGGCCATGGGTCACCTGATGCTGGGTCAGGCAAGTCTGTAAGTCTTTCTTGCGTTCGGACCGTCCAGCGGGCGGTCCGGACGGCAGGGTCCGGGGAAAGGGGCTGGGTCAATTTCACGCTACTTGATCAAGCGGCTTGTGCTGGCTTTTCTGACGCTCTGGCTGCTCAGCGTGCTGATATTTGCCGGCGGGCATCTTCTGCCCGGCAACGTGGGTCGCGCCATGCTGGGGCCCTTTGCCGATCAGGCGGCGGTTGATGTGCTGAACCGCGAAATGGGCACCGATCGTCCGCTTCTGGTGCAATATGGCGACTGGATAGCGGGCTTTGTGACGGGCGATCTGGGCGAATCCTATGCCTACCGTGCGCCGGTGGCACCGTTTCTGGCGAACGCGCTGCTAAATTCCGCGAAACTGGCCGCAGTGGCCTTTGTGCTGGTCGTGCCCTTGGGCATTCTGGGCGGCGTGGTGGCAGCCCTGTACCGAGGTCGTGCTGCGGACCGCACCCTGTCGGTCGTCGGTCTGTCGGCCACCGTGGTGCCCGAGTTTGTATCGGGGATCGTGCTAATCATGATCTTTGGCGTCTGGCTCCGCTGGTTCCCGATCTCGGCCACTTGGGCAGATGGGGCAGGGCCCCTGACGCAGCTTTACCACCTCATCCTGCCTGCCATCCCGCTTGTGCTGATCCTCTTCGGCTACATCGCCCGAATGGCCCGAGCCGGGATGATCGAGGCGCTGGACGCCGACTATACCCGCACTGCCGTGCTAAAGGGGCTCAGCTACCCGCAGGTCATCTGGCGGCATGTTCTGCGCAACGCCCTGTTGCCCACGATTTCAGTCATCGCCACGCAGACCGTCTACCTGATTGGCGGGCTGGTGGTGATCGAGATTCTGTTTCACTATCAGGGCATTGGGAGCCTGATCTACACCGCCGCCAAGAAAAAGGATTTCCCCATGCTGCAGGCCGGGGTCATGTCGATTGGCGCGCTGTTCGCGCTGACCACGCTGCTGGCGGATCTCCTCTATGCCCGCCTGAACCCTCGCATCCGCTATGGGGGTCGGGAATGACAGAAGCCTCGGCGCCAGAACAGACCGCTCCCGACCAGACTTGGCGCGACGATCTGCGCCGCCTTTTGAGATCGGTCACTTTCGACGTCGGGGCGGTGATCGTGCTGTTCTGGATTGGTTGTGCGATATTCGGCCCCGCGCTGGTGCCCTATGACCCTTTCGCCGATGATCTGATGAATTCCTTGCTGCCGCCGTCATCCGAACACTGGTTCGGCACCGACCAACTGGGCCGCGACGTGTTTTCCCGCGTCATTGTGGGGGCGCGCGATATCCTGACCGTGGCCCCGATTGCCACCCTTCTCAGCACGTTTCTGGGTACTGCCCTTGGCCTGACCATGGGCTATTTCGGTGGCATCGTGGATGAGGTGCTCAGCCGCCTCGTCGATGCCGTCCTCGCCCTGCCCACAGTCATCGTTGCCCTGCTGGCGCTGACGGCACTTGGCACATCAACCATCACGGTAATGGTCGTCATCGCCTTTTCCTTTGCTCCGATCATCGCCCGCACTGTCCGCTCTGCCGTGCTGACCGAGGTCGGCCTGGACTATGTCGCAGCCGCCGAGCTGCGCCGCGAAAACACCCTCTATATCCTCTTCGTCGAAATCCTGCCCAATGTCCTGCCGCCGATCCTGGTCGAAACCACGGTGCGTCTGGGCTATGCGATCTTTACCGTCGCCACGCTCAGCTTCATCGGCTTTGGCATCCAGCCGCCGTCGCCCGATTGGGGCCTGTCAATCTCGGCCAATTACGGCATGATCGGCGGTGGCTTCTGGTGGACAGTCCTTTTCGACAGCCTTGCCATCGCCAGCCTTGTGGTCGGCATCAACCTGGTCGCCGACGGCATCGAAAGCACGCTGCATGACTGATGCCCCCGCTTTCGACGCCCTAACCTTTGATGACCTCAGCGTCGCCTACCGCGTCAAAGGTCAGCTGCGGCAAGTGTTGGAGCGTGTCTCCTTCACACTGGCCAAGGGCGAGGCTTATGGGCTGGTCGGCGAAAGCGGCTGTGGCAAATCCACTGCCGCCTTTGCCGCGCTCCGCTATCTGCCGCGCAATGGGTTGGTGAACCACGGGCGCATCCTGATTGACGGGCAGGATATCGGACAACTGTCGCCCCCTAACCTGCGCAAACTCAGGCAGTTCAAGGTGTCGATGGTCTATCAGGACCCCGGCCGTTCGCTGAACCCTTCGCTTCCCATCGGGGTGCAGGTGGCCGAGGTCTTTGAACTGGCCGGCATCCCGCGCGCTGAGTGGCCCGCCCGTGTGGCCGAAATCCTTGCGAAAGTGCAGATCAACGACCCCGCCCGCGTGATGCAGCTATACCCGCACCAATTGTCGGGCGGAATGCAGCAGCGCGTGGCCATCGCCATGGCCATCGCTTCGAACCCGACACTCTTGGTGTTGGACGAGCCGACCACCGGCCTTGATGCTACAGTCGAGGCCGAGGTGCTGGACCTGATCCGGCATCTGCGGCACGAGCTTTCGACCGCGATCCTGTTTATAAGCCACAACCTTGCCGTCATCGCCCGCACCTGTGACCGCGTCGGCGTCCTTTATGCCGGTCGTCTGGTCGAGGAGGCGCCGACCGATCAGATCTTTGCCAGCCCGCGCCACCCCTATACGTCGGGGTTGCTCAGTTGCCTGCCACAATCCGGGCGCAGCAAGGATAAGGCAGCCCTCGCCACCATTCCGGGCTTTCTGCCCAGCCCCGGCACCCAGAGCACCGGCTGTGTCTTTGCCCCGCGCTGCGGGCTGGCCGATGCCACCTGCCGCAGCACCGACCCAGTCTTTCACCAAAGCGGCTCTCGGGCCAGCAAATGCCATTACCCCGACCGGGCCAGCGAGTTGGAACGCCCGGCAAACTTGCCTGTTGCAACCGCCGCCTTGGGTGAAACGATCCTGCAGGTCGAGGCCTTGGCCAAGAGCTTTGGTCACGCCGCCGCGCGACAGCCCGTCGCCGCGCGACAGCCCGTCCTGCGCGACGTGGCGCTGCACCTGCGTCAGGGGGAAACCCTGGGCCTTGTGGGCGAATCCGGCAGCGGCAAGACCACTTTGGCGCGCTGCATCCTTGGCCTTATGCAACCGGATGAAGGCTCGATCCTGCGGTTCGAAGGCCAGCCCCTCGCAGGAACCACCGCCAGACGCAGCCGCGATCAGGT
>CAMBWO010000324.1 GCA_945871285.1 Pseudorhodobacter antarcticus
GTGAGCCTTCCGGCGCTGTATGCCTGGCTTCGGGATGAGCATGGCTTCGAGGGGAGCCTGAGAGCGGTGCAGCGCTACTACAAGCAGATATTCCCGGCGCCGGCGATAAGGGCGCGGCGGCGGGTCGAGACGGTGATCGGGGCGCAGGCGCAGGTCGACTGGGCGGAGTTTCCCATGGTGCCGCTGGGCAATGAGATTGTCGACCTGTCGGCGCTGGTGGTGACGCTGTCGTGGAGCCGGAAGCGGGCGGTGATCTGGTCGCGGTCGAAGTGCATGCTGTCATGGCAGTCGGCCCATCTTTCGGCTCTGCAGCGCCTGGGCGGGGTTCCGGCGGTCTTGCGGATCGACAACGTGAAGACGGCGATTGCCAGCGGCGCGGGAGCGTGGGGCAAGATCAACGAGACATACCGGGCCTTTGCGCGGGACCTGAAGTTCCACATCGATGCCTGCCAGCCCGGTCATCCGCAGGCGAAGGGCAAGGTCGAGCGGGCGGTACAGGATCTTCGGGAGGTCATCGATCCCTATAAGCTGGCCGCCGGGAGCCTTGAGGAGCTTCAGGCGGAAACCGACAGGCGGTTCGAGGCGCGGGCGCTGAAGCTGCGCTGCCCGGCGACCGGAACCAGTGTCGCGGAGGCCTGGTCGCGCGAACGCGAGTACCTGACGCCATTGCCCGACCCGCTGGTCGAGCCGTTCGACATCGTCGTGCGCCGTCCGGTCGGCCTCGACTGCCTCGTCAGCTTCGAGGGGCGCCGATATTCGGTGCCGTTTCGCTTTGTCAGGCAGGAGGTGGAGGTCCGCGGGCTGGCGAACCGGGTGCTGTTCATGAAGAACTGCGAAGCCATCGCCAACCATCCACGGGGCACGGAGGCGCTGATCATCATCGACGAGGCGCACTTCGAGGGTCATGGCGGCGGACTGGTCCTGCCGCCGCTACCGCTCGGAAGAATGGGGCGGCGGCTGCAGGAGATCGCGCGGCTCCCGGTCCAGCAGCGCTCGATCGAGATATATGCCCAGCTTGCGGAGGTCGCCCGATGAGCGCGCCCCGTGTCAAGCTCGACATCGACGCGAGCCGTGAGAAGTTGATCTCGCTGGGGTGCGGCTATGCTGCCGAGGCCCTCGAGGCTCTGCTGGCTGAGGCGGTGCGCAATGAGATGCCCGCCCATGTGTTCCTCGACCGCCTGCTCGACACCGAGCTGGCAGGCCGGGAGGAGCGGCGGATCAAGGCTATGCTCAAGGTATCGAAAATCCCCACCGGGCAGACGCTGGAGAACTTCGACTTCGCCTTCCAGCCGGCCATCGAGCGGTCCCGGATCGAAACCCTGGCCACCGGCAGTTGGATCCGCAGCGCTGAGGTGCTTCTGCTGCAAGGGCCTCCGGGCGTGGGCAAGAGCCACCTCCTTGTGGCCCTCGGCATCCGGGCCATCGAGCTCGGCTTCTCGGCACAGTACTTCCGCTTCGACGAGCTGATGACGGCGCTGAAGGCTGACGCCCATCTGCCTGCATCCCGGATCAAGGCCCGCAAGTACATGTCAACGGCGCTGCTGCTGATTGACGAGATGGGATACGACCCGATGAACCGCCAGGAGGCGAGCCTGTTCTTCCGGCTCGTCAGCCACCGCTACGGCCGGGGCGCCATGATCATCACAACCAACAAGACCGTTCGCGACTGGCCAGAGCTTCTGGCTGGCGACGAAGTCCTGGCGACGGCCATTCTCGACCGCCTGTTGCATCGCGCGCATGTCCTGAACATCAGGGGCCGGAGCTACCGTCTGCGCGATCTGGAAGCATCGCTCAAAAACTGACCACCACGCCCGGCATCCCGCTGCCCTTGGCGGGGGCGCTCTGACTCCTGGGGGTCAGCGCCCCCGCCGGGGGCAGCTTCCGTTTACAGGGATCTCGTAAGACTGGGTGTCGCGTTAGCTCGTAAATCTGGGTGTCCCTTGACACAGCTCCGTATTTTTCTTGCGCTGTAGCGCGACAATCTGAATGAGAAGTGCGCGACAGTCTTGATGAGAGTCTGGTGTCGCGGCGATGCTGATGATCACGACATTGACTGTCGCAGGCAAGCTATATTTTTGGTTGATTGTCGCGGCGCGTCAATCAGGGGCGATATTGGCGGGTGTGGCGTGTGACGCCGGGCGCCCTGGGCCACGCTTTTTCTCGATGGCTTCGCGGCGCCGGTAGCTCTCGACATTCATCTCGAGGATGGTGGCGTGGTGGACGAGGCGATCGACGGCGGCAAGCGTCATGGCTGGATCGGGAAAGACCTTTCCCCACTCGCCAAATGGCTGGTTTGCGGTGATCAGCATCGAGCGCTGTTCATATCGGGCGCTGATGAGTTCGAACAACACGCTGGTCTCGGCCTGGTCCTTGGTGACGTAGGCGAGATCGTCGAGGATCAGGAGATGGAATTTGTCGAGCCGGCTGATGGCAGCTTCGAGGCCGAGTTCGCGTCGGGCCACCTGGAGTTTTTGAACGAGATCGGTTGTACGGGTGAACAGCACTCGCCATCCGTTCTCGATGAGGGCAAGGCCGATGGCTGAAGCCAGATGGCTTTTTCCGCCGCCCGGCGGGCCGAACAGCAGAAGGTTTGCACCTTTCTCCAGCCAGACGTCACCGGCGGTGAGAGCCATCACCTGGGCCTTGGAAATCATCGGCACGGCCTCGAACTCGAAAGTGTCGAGGGTTTTGCCTGGCAGGAGGCGGGCCTCGGCGAGATGGCGTTCGATGCGGCGGCGGTCGCGTTCGGCCAGTTCGTGTTCGGTGATGGCGGATAGGAAGCGTGCGGCGGGCCAACCTTCCTTGTCGGCCTGTTCAGCGAACTGCGCCCATACAGCCGTGATGGCCGGTAAACGGAGGGCGCTGAGAAGCAGGCTGAGCCTGGCGGCATCGACGGCAGTATTGGTCTTCATGCCGCCTCTCCCGTCAGGCTGGAGTCGAGCAGGGCTTCATAGGCACTGAGCGGAGCAAGATGGACGACGACGGTTGGGAGCCGGGCCGGATCGGGAGCAAAACGTGTCTGCAAGGCTCTCATGTCGGGCAATTGTCCGGCATGCAGACAGGCAGAAAGCTGCTCTGCCAACTCGCTTTCGCAGTTGCGCTCATGAGCCATGGCCAAGAGCTCGACCATGACACGGCAGGCTTGACGTTCTGTCAAATGCTCGATGAGAGTGTCGAAGGTTCGCCGGTATGCCAGGCGCGGAAACAGCTGGTCGCGATAGACGAGTCTGAGGAGCGCCATCGGCTTGCGGCGGAGCGCATGGATGACATGGCGGTAGTCGACGACCTGGTCGTGCTTGCCCGAGGCATCAGCGCGCCCACGTGGCAGCGTCGTGAGGTGGGTGCCTCCGATGAAGAGATCGAGCCGATCGTCGAACAGGCGTACCCTCAATCGGTGGCCTATCAGGCGTGAGGGCACAGTGTAGAACACTTTGCGCAACGTGAAGCCGCCGGAGGATGTGACGCGCACGCTGACCTCCTCGTAGTCGGCGGTGCGCCGGCCGGGAAGATCTTGCAGTTCGGTGCGCTCACTGTCGATGCGTTTGGCATGGCGGGCGTTGCGGCGGCTGACGATCTCGTCGATGAAGCAGCGATAGGCGGGCAGATCGTCGAAGTCAGCCGAGCCGCGCATCAGCAACGCGTCGGCGATGGCGCGCTTGAGGTGGCCATGCGGGCCTTCAATGGAGCCGTTCTCGTGGGCGATGCCGGCATTGTTGCGGGTGGCCGTCATGCCATAATGCCTGCACAAATCCTCATAGCGCCGGGTCATGTCGTCCTGGGCCTCTCGATCGAGATTGCGGAAGGCGGCCGACAGGCTGTCGCTGCGATGTTCGCGGGGCGCGCCCCCCAGCGACCACAGCGCATTCTGCAGCCCCTCCGCGAGAGCCACGAAGCTTTCTCCGCCAAGCACCACGTGGGCGTGCTGGAAACCGGAATAGGCAAGCCGGAAGTGATAGAGCCGATGCTCGAGCGATACCCCCGCAATCGTAATCGCAGCATCGTCCATGACCGTAAAATCCGACAAGCCGCTTCGGCCAGGCACATGATCTTGCCGGAAAATGACATCCTGCTCCTCGCCATGGATGGCGCGCCATGCGCGAACCCGCCGCTCCAGTGTCCGGCGAACACCTTCACCCAGTTCAGGGTGACGCCTGATCACTTCTTCGAAGATAGCGACGGAACGGATGCCTGGGGCTGCCCTCAGCATCGGCACGATGTCGGCATCAAAAACATCGCTGAGTGGGTCGGGACGGCGCCGTTGCCGGGGCGTCTGCTTCTGAGACGGCAGGCGTGGGTCCTTGTCGATGCGGTAAGCCGTGGCCGTGCTGATCGACGCCCGCGCCGCTGCAACGCCCGTCGTATTGGTCTTACGGAACTTCATATAAAGCCTCATCTGGTGATCGGTTACGTGGCGGCCAGACACAAAGTGATTCCTCCTAAATCGGAAAAACCACCGGCATACCCGGTCGGCTCTGATCACCAGACAGACACCCCAGAAGGAGCGCGCCGCAGGTAAGCTGGTAACTCCAGTCGGGCTGCGCCCTCCCTACGCTACCAGCCTACCTGCATTCTCATCCTGATTGACGCAACACTCTCAACCTGATTGTCGCGCCGCAGGCTGCGCGCCCTCAATCTCGAAACCTTCTTTTGCGATACCCATAGCCCATGGCAGAAGGGCTCCATCGAGAACGCCATCGGCCGAATGCGCCGTTTCCTGCCCCGAAAGACAGATCTCGCATCCCTGACCCAAGAGGACTTCAATG
>CAMBWO010000325.1 GCA_945871285.1 Pseudorhodobacter antarcticus
AGTGCTTTCATGGCACGGGTACTCCATTCGACTTCATGAGAAGCGAATGCGCGGCGTCCTGACGGACGCTCCCCGGCAGGAAGCTATTGCTCGCGCGAGACCCGAGATTTCGTGGCTCCGCATGCCGGACAGCGAAACCTGATGGATTAACCTTCAGATCTGACCAGCCTCTGGCTTGATCAAGACGACAAGATCGTCTTCGCTAACCGAAGAATAGTAAGCGGCAGGTTTTGCGTCAACGCCATCTTTCGAACGCCCGCCGCAGGACATAGGACCGGGCGATGCTGACTACTGTTTATGCGGAGCGTGGAATTATGCCGAGTTGCGGCGGTGTTGGTTGAGTAATTCTCTGATGTTGCGTTGGAAGTCCGGTAATGGATGGGCGGTTCGCTCTGCATAATTGCATCCTCGCGGGGCCATGGTGGCCTGCGCGACGGAGGACGACCATGACAGCGACGTGTTTTTACAAGCGGACTCAGACGGCTCGGGACGGGATCCTGGCCGCGCAAATCCCGCTCTTTTCTGAAGCTCTGCGGTTGCGGGGCTATTCGGCCATATCCAATCTGCGCCATGTTTCTGCCGCCCGGCATTTCGTGGCCTGGATGTCGGGGGGCAGCCTCGTCCCCGAAGTCATCGACGATGCCATGATCATAGCATTTGCGTGCCATGCCTGCGCCAACGGGGGCAGCGGTGCGCAGGGGTTTTCCCCGGCCTATATGGGACGGGTGCGCGCCTTCGTGCGGTATCTGGCGCAAGCCCGGATCGTCACGCGACCCGTGGCACCTCTTGCACCGGGCGCAGCCCGGATCGCGGCCTTCCAGGACTGGCTCAAAGTGCGCTGCGCCGTCTCGGACCAGACGATCCGCAGTCACACCTTCAAGCTCAATGCGATCCTCGCCGTCCTGGGGCGCGACACCGCCTATGATGCCGCCGGGATCCGGCGGGCAATCATCGCCATCGCGGCGGTATCGTCGCGCTTTCATACCAAGAACCTCGTTGCGACGCTGCGCCATTACCTCCGCTTTCTGGCTGAACGGGGCGAATGTCCGGTGCATCTTGCCGAGGCGATCCCCACGCTGTCTGCCAGGGGGACCGATACACTGCCGCGCCATCTGGCGCCGGACAGGGTCGAGGCGCTGATCGACGCCTGCGATCTGGCAACATCCGCCGGCAAGCGGGATCGCGCCGTCCTGTTGCTGCTGGCGCGCCTTGGCCTGCGGGCCGGCGATATCGTGGCCATGCGGCTGGATGCTGTTGCCTGGGACGAGGGTGCCGTGCGGGTCTGCGGCAAAGGGCGCCGCGAAGTGAAGTTGCCGCTTCCACAAGACGTCGGTGATGCGCTGTTCGCCTATCTGCAAAATGCCCGGCCGGTGGTGGCGGACGACCGGCTGTTTCTCAGGACGATCCCGCCGTTCGTGGCGCTGGCCTCGTCCCCCGCGGTCGCCCATATCGTGAAGCGGGCGCTGCAACGGGCCGACATCACCGATGCGCCATCACGCGGGGCGCACATGCTGCGCCATTCGGCGGCCACCGGCCTGCTGCGGGCCGGCGCCACGATGGAGAGCATCGCCGCGATCCTGCGCCATCGCTCGGTCGAGACGACCAACATCTATGCCCGGGTCGATGTCGGCATGCTGGGCGAGATCGCCCAGCCCTGGCCGGGAGCGACGTCATGCTGAACGCGGAGGTCGAACGCTACATCAGCTTGCGCCGGGCCGCAGGCTTCGTCTTCTACAATCAGAGCCTCGTGCTGCGCCGGTTCGTCCGGTTCGCCGAGGCGGCGGGCGATGACCGCATCCGCACCGCGCGCGTCTTCGAATGGGTAACGCGCCGCCATGCGCCCGTCAGCAGCCGCAGCGAGTTGCACATCATCCGCGCCTTCGCGCTTGCGGCCCTGGCCGAGACCCCCGGCCACGAGGTGCCGCCTGCGAAGGCTGTCGGTGCGGCGCGCGGGGGGCGACCCACGCCCTTCATCTGGGCACCGGACGAGATCGCCCAACTGGTCGAGGCGGCAGGTCGGACATCCCGGAGCCCAGTCCGGTCGCAGATGTATGCGCTGTTCTTCGGCCTTGTCGCGGCGACGGGCCTGCGGCTGTCAGAGGCGCTGGGGTTAAAGATCGGCGACGTCACCAGCGAGGGGCTGATCGTCCGGGCGGGCAAGTCCGGCAAGAGCCGGATGGTGGTGCTCCACCCCACGGTGCGGACGGTCCTGAATGCCTGGCTGGAGATACGCCGCAAGCAACCCGCCGTCTCGGACGATCTGTTCGTCAGCCGGCACGGCAGGGCACCCTGCACCGCGACGGTGCGGATCGAGTTCCACAAGCTTCTTGGTGTCATCGGGCTGGAGACAGCACCGGGCGGCAAGACACCCCGGATTCACGACCTGCGGCACAGCTTTGCCGTCCGTTCTCTGGAACACTGCGGCGCGGATCGTGCCGCGCTGTCGCGGCACATGGTGGCGCTGAGTACCTACCTCGGGCATGCCCATCTTGCGAGCACCTACTGGTATCTGGAGGCGACGCCCGCCCTGCTGACCCGGATCGCCGCGGCACAGGAAGACTTTCATGCCCGGCACAGGACGGTGCAGGTCGGCCGGGGAGACAGCGCATGAACGACCTTGCCTCCTGTCTCAGCGCCTTCCTCAACGAGCACCTGCCGCGCGAACGCGGCGCGAGCCCGCACACCTGCCAGTCCTATGCCTACAGCTTCCAGATCCTGGTAAAGTTTGCAGCAGAACGCCACCGGGTCAGGCCCTCTGACCTGTGCCTCGAGCATCTCGGGGCCGCCACCGTGCTGGCGTTCCTGGACCATCTCGAGGCCGTACGCGGATGTACGGCCCGCACCCGGAACGCCCGGCTGGCGGCGATCAAGTCATTCTTCCGCTTTCTCGAATACCGTCTGCCGGCCTGTCTGGCGCAGGCGCGCCAGATCCATGCCATTCCGATGAAGCGCTTCGACGAGGCACTGGTCGCCTATCTCACGGTCGACGAGGTGCAGGCCGTTCTCGACGCGCCCGATCCGGGAACGGCCTCGGGCCTGCGGGACCGGGCGATCCTGCATCTGGCCTACAGTTGCGGGCTGCGCGTCGGCGAACTGGTCGGCTTGCGATGCGATCAGTTCGACAGGCGCCAGCCGCCCTGCATCCAGGTTGACGGAAAGGGGCGGCGCCAGCGTGTTCTGCCGTTGTGGAAGGAAACTGCGGTCGCCATCCGGAACTGGCTTGCGGTGCGTAGGGCGAACAGCGACCCGGAACTGTTCCTCAACGCCGTTGGCAGAGCCCTGACCCGCTCGGGCGTGGAATACATCCTTGCCAGCCACGTGGCGGCGGCTGCCAAGCAGCAACCATCGCTCAACAGTAAGCGCGTCACGCCGCATGTCCTGCGGCACACATGCGCCATGCACAGCCTGCAGGCCACTGGTGACATCAGGAAGGTCGCGCTCTGGCTCGGCCATGCGAGCATCCGCAGCACGGAAATCTACCTGCGCGCCGATCCGACGGAAAAACTCGAGGCCCTCGCCAAACTGGGCGCACCAATCCTGAAGAAGGGCCGCTACAAGGCCCCGGACAAGCTGATCGCCATGCTGAACGCCGCCGCCAGCCCCGGAAATTATGCGGAGTGACAAACCCGAAAACGCGGCGGCAACATCACCTTGCCGCCGCAACTCGGCATAATTCCACGCTCCGCATAAACCCCGTTATGTGGCGCGCCACATAACGGGCTATCCGTGCCAGCCATTTTCCGTCGCAGGCCGACGGCTTGGCAGCGAAGACCCACGCCACCTGTGGCCCCATGTCGCCCGTATTATTACCGAGGTCGAGCCGCCCTTCGTCTTCCTTGAAAATGTCGCCCATCATCTCCGCCTCGGATTCCCCGAAGTCGCCGCAGGACTGGTCGGCATGGGCTACAAACTTGCGGCAGGCCTCTTTACGGCGGCGGAAGTCGGCGCGCCCCATCGGCGCGAGCGGCTCTTCATCCTCGCCATCCGCGAGGGGGACGAGTTGGCCGACCCCGCGCGCCTGCTCTGGAACCCGGTCGAGCGGCGGGAACCGGACGGAACTGCTGCGGCTTTGGCCGACGCCAAGGGCGAGCGCCAACGAGAACCGGCAGACCAAACCCACGCCCTCGCAGGAAGCGGGCCAGCACGGCATGCACCTGGCGACGACGGCAGCACTCTGGCCGACGCCGCAGACCGACAGCTTTCGCAGCCGGGGTGGCGAGCGGCGGGACGAGAAGGGTCTGGACCGCATGGCGCGGGATTGGCCGACGCCGATGGCGAACGATGGTTGCAAGCCGAGCGCGGGCAACCGCCGGACGGCCGATCTGACCCATGCGGCGGGGTTGTGGATGACGCCGACGGCGCGGGATCACAAGGACGGGGCGACGACATTGGTGAACACGCCGGTCAACGGTCTGCTTGGCCGCCAGGTCCTGGTGATGAAGGTGGCTGGGAGCGATACCTCCGATGTGCGCCGAACCTTGAACCCGCTGTTCGTCGAGGCGCTGATGGGCTGGCCCAACGGGTGGACCGGCTTCGCCTCTGTGGCAACGGCGTGGTCCCCTTGGTTGCAGCGCATGCGCTCAGAACTCTGGCAGCTGAATTGCTGGCCGATGGATGAGGTGGCGACATGAAACAATCGCGCGCCATGTCGCTTGTCGAAGCCGTCGCCAATGTGGTCGTCGGCTATGGCGTCGCAGTCGCGACGCAGATCCTGATCTTCCCGATCTTCGGGCTGCACACGACGCTGGCGCAGAACCTGAAG
>CAMBWO010000326.1 GCA_945871285.1 Pseudorhodobacter antarcticus
CCCCAGATCCGCCATCAACGCCTCGGCCACCGGGCCGATATTGCCCTGCGGCGTGCTGTCAAAGGTCGAACAATACTTCCAGAAAAACCGCTGCGCCCCCGCCGCCCGCAACCACGCCAACGCCGCCCGCGTTTCGGCCACAGCCTGCGCCACCGGGGCGGTGCGGCATTTCAGGGCGATGATCTCGATCTGCGCCGTGTCCTTGGGCGGCCCCTCCGGCACCCCCAGCCGCAACGACACCGGCACCCCAGATCGCGCCAGCAGTGCGGCAAGATCGGTCGCCCCGGTGAAATCATCGGCAATCGCACCGAAAAAGGTCGCCATCACCCCTCACCCGGCAGTTTCAGCCCGGCGGCCCGCGCGTAAACCTTGGCCACCGCCGCATCATCCTCGCGCCCCAGACCCATCGCCTGCGCCGCCTTGAATTGCGCCAGCGCCGCCGCCGTCAGTGGCGCGTCAAACCCCGCCGCCTGCGCCGCGTCCAGCACGATGCCCAGATCCTTGGGCCAGATATCCACCGCAGAATGCGCCCTGTAATCACCCGCCACCACATGCGGTGCCCGGTTTTCCAACATCCAGCTGGTGCCCGCACAATCGGGGATCACCTCCAAAAACCGCTCCGGCGCAATGCCCTGGGTCATGCCAAAGGTGATCGCCTCGGCCATGGCCGCGATGTGAACACCGGCCAGCATCTGGTTCACCGCCTTCATCGCCGACCCCATACCCGCGGCATCGCCCAACGCGAACACCTTCTCCGCCGTCGCCTGCAACACCGGCCCCGCCGCCGCAAACGCCGCCGCAGACCCCGAGGCCATCACTGACAACCGCCCCGCCGCCGCCTTGACCGACCCGCCCGAAATCGGCGCATCCAGATACAGCACCCCCGCCTGCTCGCACCGCGCCGCCATCGCCCGGGCAAACTCGGGCGCGACCGTCACGCAGCACACGACCACAGCCCCCTTGCGCATCGCGGCCACACTGGCCGCCGCGCCAAACAGCACCGCCTCGACCTGCGCCGCATTCAGGACCACCACGACCAGCGCATCCAACCCGCCCAAAGCGCCAGCCAGCCCGCCCGAAGCCCCCTCGGCCTGCAACCGCGCCACGGCATCGGCGTTCACATCCGCCCCCCAAACCTGATGTCCACCCCGCAGCAAGGACCCCGCCATGCCATAGCCCATGGACCCCAGTCCAACGACGCCAACCCTCATCCCCTTGCCCCCCGATCCTCGCTCCTCGCTCCTCGCTCCGCGAACTATGCGGATATCCGCCGTCGCAGGCAATCGTCTGCCCCGTGATAAACGACAATGCGGGCGCGGACAGGGGGCAGAATCGGCCCCACCAGATCCGGCGGCTGCCTCCCGCGCTTGATGCCTGGCTGTCCGGTCCACCTCGGGTGCCGGGGCAAAGGGCCCTCCCCGGCCAACCCCATCAGCGCATCATCCCCACCATGACCGGCACCAGCCTTCGGTGTTCAAAGGATCAGGTCCGCCAGCACCGGTGCCATGCCGGTGGCCAGATCAAAGCCAATCGCGAAATCGGCCATACCGTCGCCATCCACATCGCCCTGCAACAGACCCATCGCGCCGGTTTCGACCCAACGCACCTCGCCCGCCACCAGCGAAAACGCCGCGGTTCCGACAAAGACAAAGGCCTGATCGCCCAGCGCCGCCGCATCGGCGTCGATCAGCATCAGATCGACATGATCCACCCCCGATTCGAAATCGGTGATTAGGTCGGCGGCGGCACTCGCGCTGTCGGTCAGGCTGGCAAAGACAAAGGTGTCTGCCCCCGCCCCGCCATGCAGATCATCTGAACCCTCATCCCCCGACAGCACGTCATCGCCCGCGCCGCCCGACAGGTCATCATCCCCGCCGCGCCCAGCCAGAGTGTCACTTCCCAGATTGCCCGCCAGCGCATTGTCATCGCCGCTGCCCAGCACATCGTCATTGCCCGACCCGCAATTGGCATCCTCGATGCTGGTCGTGGTGGCCGCCGTCATGCCCGCCGTGATCGCCGCCACGATATTGGACGAGTTGCCGCTCAGCGCCACGACAACCCCGCGCCCCAACTGGTCGGCCAGAGCCTGATAGGTGCCCTCATACCCGCCTGCGATGGCAAAGACCGGGATGATGCCCGCCGCCTCCAGCGCGGTTTTCAGCTGCGCCAGCATCGGGTAATCCTCGCCGATCCCGCCGCCATCCATCACCGCGTCGCCATTGTTGGGCGTGGTGATGCCCCCGGCCGCACCATCGCCGGCCACGTGAAACGGCGCATCGGTGAACAGCACCACGAACCGGGCCGCATCGGCGCGGAACCCCACATCCGCTGCGTGCAGCGCCAGTTGCATCAACGCCTCGATCTGCGCCTCGGGGCCGTCGGCCCCGTTCTGAATGCCCATGCCGGTATAGGCCGTGGTCAGCGCCGCCGCATCCGTCGTCAACCCCAGATCCTGCCGGTAAACCCATTCGCCCGCGGCCCCAAACGGCGCAATCGCCTTGTCGACAAAGGACGACACCCCAAAGGTCGAGTTTGCCTGAACCGCCTGCAAGGCCGTCACGATCTGCGGCACCAACCCGCGCACCGTGGCGATGTCATCGCCAAACGACCCCGACAGGTCCTGCAAGAACTGCACATCCAGCGGCCCCGCCGTGGTGCCCCCCGGATTGATGTGGACCACATCGTCATCCACGCTGCAATCGGTGTCGCCGGACAGGTCGATATGGTCATTCGTGATGCTGTCGCTGGTGTCCAGCGTGTCATGACCCAGGAAATCCTCGATATCCACCACCGCACCCTTGATGCGGTAAACGTCATCGCCCGACCCGCCCGACAGATGGTCATGCCCCGACCGCGCCGTGATCACGTCATCTCCGTCACCCGCCAGGATCAGGTCATCACCATCGCCGCCATCCAGCCTGTCATTGCCCGACCCGCCCTCCAGCACGTTGTTGCTGGCGCTGCCGGTCAGCTCATGGGCCGTGCCGCCCAGACGGATGATCTCGATATCGCCGGTCACGACCAGACCGTCCTGCATCAAGACCGCCGTATCCATGCCGCCGCCCGCCAGTTCGATGATCAGATCTCCCGCGTTGTCGATGACATAGGTGTCATCGCCCGCCCCGCCCACCATCGTGTCGGGCCCTTTGCCACCGTTGATCGTGTCATCGCCCTCCAGCCCCACCAGACTGTCGCGGCCAGTGCTGCCGGTCAGCAGGTTGTCGCCCAGATTGCCCGTGCCGGTCAGCCCGCTGCGCGTCAGCGTCAGCGCCTCGACCCCCTCGGCAATCGCATAGCTGACCCAGGACAGCACCGTATCCCGGCCACCGCCGCTCAGCTCCACCACCACGTCCAGCGCGTTGTCGATGCGGTAGAGGTCATCCCCCGCGCCGCCCGCCATCGTGTCGGCCCCGGCCGCCCCGTCCAGCGTATCGGCCAGGGCGGTGCCAACCAGCGTGTTGGCCAGCCCGTTGCCCTTGCCGCTGTGGGCCGCGCCGGTCAGCGTCAATCCCTCCAGATGCGCCCCCAGCACCCAATCGACCGCGGCGACCACCGTGTCGGCACCATTGCCCAGCGTCTCGGTCACCCGGTCGCCTGCAACGTCGACGTAATAGGTGTCATTGCCCGCGCCACCGATCAGCGTGTCGATGCCCGCCGCGCCGTCCAGAAAATCGGCCCCGGTCGTGCCACGCAGGGTGTTGGCCGTGGCGCTGCCCGTGCCATGCCGCGCCAACCCGCGCAGGACCAGCGTTTCCACCTCGCCCTGCAACACATAATCGGTGGTCGCATAGACCACATCGACCCCCGCGCCCGCCCCCTCGATCACCTGATCCAGCGCAGAATCGACCCAATAGGTATCATTGCCGGCCAGCCCCAGCAGAACATCCGCCCCCGCCTTGCCGTCCAGCACGTTGTCA
This sequence comes from Pseudorhodobacter antarcticus, assembly GCA_945871285.1. Lineage (GTDB taxonomy): Bacteria > Pseudomonadota > Alphaproteobacteria > Rhodobacterales > Rhodobacteraceae > Stagnihabitans. Next base: position 3,918 of record CAMBWO010000326.1, read on the forward strand.
CCCGCGGTGCCGGTGATGCTGTTGGCATCGCCATTGCCCGTGCCGTTCAACGCCAGACCCTGCAAGATCAGGTTTTCAACATGCAGACCCAGCTTATAGGCGATCGTGCTGGTCACGGTGTCAATCCCGCCGTTCAGCGCCTCGTCCACCTGATCCCCGACATCGGTGACGCCATAGGTGTCATTGCCCAGACCGCCCGTCATCGTATCCTTGCCCGCCCCGCCGGTCAGACTGTCCGCGCCCGCGGTCCCGGTCAGCCGGTTGGCCAGGGTATTGCCAACCCCGATCCGCGCCGCCCCGGTCAGGGTCAGGTTTTCGACATTGGCCTCCAGCGTCCGGTTGACCGAGGACACGACCGTGTCCCTGCCCGCGCCCAGCCCCTCGACCACCAGATCGGCGGTGCTGTCCACAACGTAAACGTCGTTGCCCGTGCCGCCCGCCAGTGTGTCGTTGCCCGCATCACCGGTCAAAGTGTCATCATTCGCGCCGCCGATCAGGCTGTCATTTCCCGCCCCGCCCTCGATCTGGTCATTGCCGGCACCGCCGTCGATCGTGTCATCGCCGCCCAGCCCCAAGATCGCATCCGCCCCGGCCCCGATGCTGTGCAAGACGCCGCCAAAACCCGCCCCCATCATGTCATCGCCCGCCGTGCCATAGATGTTGGCATCGGGCTGCCACAGCGCGGGTGTATACAGAACCTGCACCCTCTCACCACTGCCCGGCGCACCAATCATAAGGTCGGTCACACCATCACCATTCACATCCCCGGCAAAGCCCAGCGCAGCCCCCGCCAGACTGCCCGCAGCACCCACGACCTTGGCCCCGCC
>CAMBWO010000327.1 GCA_945871285.1 Pseudorhodobacter antarcticus
CCCAAAACCCCGCTATACTTCCCCCAAACCAACAAACGGGCAGGTCAGAATGGATCAGGACACGCGGGACCGCATCATTGCGGCGCCCGAGAGCTTGCTGGAAGATGTCGACGTGATGAACGCCCTGATCGCCGCGAATGAGCGGGCGATGGGGTCCAACATCGTCGATTTGCGGGGCATCGCGATGGAGCGGCTGGCCCAGCGGCTGGACCGGCTGGAGGACACCCACCGCACCGTGATTGCGGCGGCCTATGAGAACCTCGCCGGCACCAATCAGGTCCACCGCGCCATCCTGCAATTGCTGGACCCCCTGACGTTTGAGGATTTCCTGAAAACCCTGAACAGCGACGTTGCCCCCACCCTGCGGGTCGATTGTGTGCGGCTTGTGCTGGAATCGGTGCAGGGCGAGCAGGACGTGGCGCTGCGCAAGCTGGGGGATGTGCTGTTCGTGGCACCGACCGGCTTTGTCGGCGAGTATATCTCGGGCGGAAAGAATGTGCCGCTGCGGCCCGTGGTCCTGCGGCAGGTGCAGCCGACGTCCGACGTGGTCTATGGCGACAAGGCCGGCTGGATAAGGTCCGAGGCGCTGATGAAGCTGGATTTCGGCAAGGGTCGCCTGCCGGGGATGCTGTGTCTGGGGGCCGAGGACCCGCATCAGTTCAAATCCACCCACGGCACGGATTTGCTGGGCTTTTTCGGCGGGGTGTTTGAACGCACGATGCGGCGCTGGCTGTCGTGAGCCTGCTCATCTCGCCCGCGCTGCGCGACGCGCTGGCACGCTGGCTGGACCACAAGCGCGCGCTGGACGGGGCGGCGGCCAATACCATCAAGGCCTATGCGGCGGATGTGTCAGGGTTCCTGGGCTTTCTGGCGGGGCACAGGGGCGAGGTTGAGGGGTTGGGCGCGGTCGCAAGCCTGCCCCAAACCGACCTGCGCGCCTGGATGGCGGCCGAACGGGCACGTGGTGTCTCGGCGCGCACGCTGGCGCGCGAGTTGTCGGCGGTCAAAAGCTTTACCGGCTGGCTGGCCGAGCGCGAGGGCTTTGACGCCTCAACCACCCTATCCGCACGCGGGCCGAAATATCGGCGCAAACTGCCAAGGCCGCTGAGCGAGGAGGCCGCCTTTGCCATGATCGACCGTGTGGGCGATCAGTCGGCCGAGCCTTGGGTGGCGGCGCGGGACATGGCGGTTCTGACGCTGCTCTATGGCTGCGGTTTGCGGATCTCCGAGGCGCTGGGGCTGACCGGGGCGGTGACACCCCTGCCGCAGGTACTGCGCATCATCGGCAAGGGCGGCAAGGAACGGCTGGTGCCGGTGCTGCCCGCGGCGCAAGAGGCGGTCGCCGCCTATGTCGACCTGTGCCCCCATGACCTGACCCGTGACGCCCCGCTGTTTCGAGGTGTCCGGGGCGGACCGCTCAATCCGCGCCTGATTGCGCTGGTGATGGAGAGGGCCCGCCACCAACTGGGCCTGCCCGCCACGGCCACCCCCCATGCCATGCGCCACAGCTTTGCCACCCATCTGCTGAGCGCCGGCGGCGATCTGCGCGCCATACAGGAATTGCTGGGCCACGCCTCGCTCTCCACCACGCAAGCCTATACCGCCGTGGACGCCGCCCGCCTGATGGAGGTTTACGACCGCGCCCATCCGCGCGCCTGACAGGGGGCCACCCTTGCATGGCGCCCGAATTTGCGGCATCAAACGCGAATGGATATCCGGTACAAAGCCCTCGCCGTTCACCTTTTAACCGCAAGCGGCGCGGTATTGTCGATGTTCGCCATGCTGGCGGCGGTCGAGGAAAACTGGAGCCTGATGTTTTCCTGGCTGGTTGTGGCCTTGATCGTCGATGGCATCGACGGGCCCCTGGCGCGGCGCTATGATACGGTCACGAATTCGCCGCTCTATGACGGGGTCTTGATGGACCTGATCGTCGATTATCTGACCTATGTCTTTATCCCCGCCTACGCCTTGTTCAAATCGGGGATGCTGGACGGCTGGACCGGGTGGCTGGCGATCATCGTGATCTGTTACGGGTCGGTGATCTATTTCTCGGACACCCGCATGAAAACCAAGGACAAAAGCTTTTCCGGCTTTCCGGCGTGCTGGAACATGGTGGTGCTGGTGCTGTTTGCCACGACGCCGCCAACCTGGGTGGTGCTGATCATTGTCGTCGGGCTGACCATTGGCATGTTCTTGAACCTGAAATTCATCCACCCGACCCGCACCAAACGCTGGCACTGGCTGAACCTGTCCATGGCGGTGGCGTGGCTCGTCTTTGCGGCATGGTCGGCGGTGGTGGACTTTCACGAGGGGCCCTTTGTCGAATGGGGCCTGATCGTGTCGTCGCTGTATCTGTGCCTTGCCGGCATCGCGCAGGAACTGTTCCCCGACCGCTCCTCTGACCGCATCGCCTGAGCTTACAGCCGGGTGATCATCACCCCGGCCACGATGACAGCGGCGGCAAGCGCCTTGGCCCGCGTCATGCGTTCGCCAAACACCAACCACCCGATCAACACGGCAAACAGGATCGAGGTTTCCCGCAGCGCCGCGACCAGCGCGATGGGCGCCAGCGTCATCGCCCAGACCGAGATGCCATAGGCGCCATAAGACGCCGCCGCCGCCACGGCCCCGGTGGCCCAAGGCCGCCTCTGGCGTGGCAGAACCGCGCCACCCTTCCACAGCAGCATCGCCACCGAAAATCCCAACCCGTCCACGACGAAAATCCAGGCGACATAGCCCACCGCATCGCCCGCCACCCGCGCCCCCTGCCCGTCGATCAGCGTATAGGACGCGGTGGCAGCGGCGGCCCCCAGCGCAAAGGGGATCAGACGGCGGTTCTCGCCGCTGGCAAAGACGCCTTGCGCCATCAGCAGGATGCCCGCCCCCAGCACCGCAATCCCCAGATATTCCTGCGCCTCGATCCGGTCGGCCAGAAACAGCCCGCCGACAATTGCCACCACCAGCGGCGCTGTGCCGCGCGCAATGGGATAAACGCGGGACAGATCGCCGCGCTCATAGGCATAGGTCAAAAAGAACTTGTAAAAGAAATGCGCCATCCCCGAGGCCGCCACCCAAGGCAGCACCCCCAGCGGCGGCGCGTCGCGGAACAGGGCGACGGCCAGCCCGATGGGCACCTCGAACACCGACAGGATCACCATGGCCCCAAGCCGCGAAGCCCCGGTCTTGACCAGTGAATTCCACAAGGCATGCAGGAAAGCCGAGCCGAGGACGGCCAAAAGGACGAATGTGGTCAAGGGCACCCCGCTTTGTCGCAAAACCGTTACAGTCGGCAGGGGGCGGCGGCAAGGTCAGATCAGCAACGAGGCCGCACCTTCGTGTTTCAGCAGCCAGACCTTGGTTTCCACCCCACCCTTGGCCGAAAACCCGCCAAGGCCGTGGGCGCCAAGGATGCGGTGGCACGGGATCAGAATGGGAATGGGGTTCGCGCCGCAGGCCTGCCCGATGGCCTGCGCGGGGGCACCCAGGGCGCGGGCAAGGTCGCCATAGGTCCGCGTTTCGCCCTGCGGAATGGCCACCATCGCCCGGCGCACCCGTTCGTGCAGGCCCGTGCCAAACTCCATCGGCAAATCGAACCGGGTCAGGCGGCGGTCAAAATAGGCGCGCAACTGGGCCAACGCCTCGTCCAGCAGGGGCGTGGGGTTTTGGGGCGCGGCGTGCCAGCCCAGCGCGGTGATCCGGCCATCCGTCTCGGTCAGGGTCAGGGGGCCAAGGGGGCTGTTGCAGGTCGCCTGCATCACGGCCCCGCCAGCGGGCGGAACGCCTCGCGCACGGTTTGCGCCAGACCCTCGATGGCGGCGGAGGACCCGCGCGGGTTGCGGCGCAGCACGACGCGGGCGCGGTCGATCATCGGAAAACCGTCAGCCTCGGTCAACTCGCGGCAGCCTTGCGGGATCGTGCTGCGCGACAGGGGCGACACGGCCAGACCCGCCCGCACTGCGATGCGCAGGGAACCCGACGTGTCGCATTCAAACGCCGCCCGCCAACGGATGCCCTGCTGGTCCAGTGACCGGCGGGCAAAGTCGCGGCACCAGTCGGACCGCGAATAAATGCCGATGGGCAAAGGGGTTTGCAGATGCTGCTCATGCTGAATGGACGTCACCCAGACGGTCGGGTCGATGCACAAAACCTCCTCGCCCGAGGTGTTGGAACTGTCATAGATCACCGCAAGGTCGATCTGGTCTGCCTCCAGCGCCAGAGTCTGCGGGGCCGAGAAATCGCAGCGCACCGTCACCTCGACTGCCGGATGGCGTTCGGAAAACGCGGCCAGGGCGCGGGGCAGGACGGTTTCGGCATATTCATCGGGGATGCCGATGCGCACCGGGCCATCCAGCGGCTTTTCCCGCAAGGCGACGGCGGCCTCATCCAGCAGGCTGGTGACGCGGCGGGCATAGGGCAGCAATTGCTCGCCCCGCGGGGTCAGCGCGACGCCGCGCGGTTGGCGCAGGAACAGGGGCTGGCCCAGGCTCTCCTCCAACCGGCGGATCTGCATCGACACGGCCGATTGCGTGCGCCCCACCCGGTCGGCGGCCAATGTGACCGACCCGGTTTCCGCCACGGCGAGAAAGCTGCGCATCAGGTCGCTGTCGAGGGGGATCATGGCTGCCATCAATCCAGTGAATGTCAGCCATAATTTCTATTCGTTTGTCTTATGTCAAGCCCTCTGGCATTTCAGGCTGTCCACCAAGGAGGCCGACATGTTCATCTCGTT
>CAMBWO010000328.1 GCA_945871285.1 Pseudorhodobacter antarcticus
TAGGTTTGCCAGTTGAGGCGGTATTCTTCGGACAGATAGAGCAGGGTTTCGGACAGCAGTTTTTCCTTGGTCTCGAAGTGAAAGTTCACAAGGCCATGCGACAGCCCGGCGGTGCGGGCCACCTCGGTCAGGGTGGTGCTGGCATAGCCACGCAGGGCCAGCGTTTCAATCGTCGCCTCGATCAACTGCTGGCGCCGGGTCTGCCTGCTCATCTTGCGCGGGGGGGCGTCGGGTTTGGCGGTGGCCGGTTCGGTCATCATCAGGCTCCTGATCCTTTGGGACAGGTTTAGTGCAAACTGCGGCCTGGGAAACAGGAAATTTGGGGGGTCAGAATTTTGATTGACAGACCAGTCAAAATATTGCGAGGCTGAGGCACTCTGACTGGAGGTTCCCCATGGTGGTTGCACCGACCCGGACGCTGACCAAATCCAACGCCCAGTTCCAAAAGGCGGTCAAGCGGCTGCCTTTGGGGGTCTCGTCGACGTTCCGCTATTGGGGCGATGACCGAACGGTTTATGTCCACCACGGCAAGGGCGGGCGGGTGTGGGATATCGACGGGAATGGGTATGTCGACTATCGGCTGGGCTATGGGCCCGCGATCCTTGGCTATGCCGATGACCGGGTGGATGCGGCGGCGCGGCGGGGGATGGAGGTGGGTGGGGTCTTTGCCCTGTCGACCGAGAAGGAATTGGTCGTCGCGGACCGGATTGCCAAGATGGTTCCGGCGGCGGAGCTGGTGCGGTTTTCCAATTCGGGCACCGAAGCCGTGATGGCGGCGCTGCGGCTGGCGCGGGCCTATTCGGGGCGGGAAAGCTATTTGCTGGTCGAGGGCGGCTATCACGGGCTGTTTGATGCGGCGATGTGGATGGCGAACCTGGAGGACTGGGACCACACCTCGAATTCGGACCCGGAGGTGATCTCTTATGGCAAGGGCATCCCCAACACGGTGAAACAGCTGGCCCATCTGGTGCCGATGAATGATTTTCAGCGGCTGGAGGATACGTTCAAGCGGATCGGCCCCACGCTGGCGGCGATGCTGATCGAGCCCATTCAGGGCAATTGCTGCGGGATCATGGCGCAGGTCGAGTATGTGCAACTGGCGCGGCGGTTGTGTGACGAATACGGCGTTTTGCTGATCATTGACGAGGTCAAGACCGGGTTCCGCGTGGGTAAGGGCGGGATTCAGGGGATCATGGGGGTCAAGCCGGACCTGACCACTTTTGCCAAGGCGGTTGCGAATGGCTATCCGATTTCGCTGGTTGCGGGGCGCGAGGAGGTGATGCGGCATTTCCGTTCTGGCGGGGCGTCGCATGGCGGGACCTATACTGCGCATTCGGTGTCCTTGGCGGCGGCCGAGGAGTGTCTGCGGATATTGGACGAAACCCCGGCGTTGGAGACTTTGGCCGGACATGGGCGCGCCCTGATGGCAGGGATTTCAGACATTTTGAACGCGCGGGGGATCGTGCATTCCTATACCGGGCATCCGTCGATGTTCGGGCTGTTTTTTGCCGAAAAGGCGCCGGACAATTATCGGGACTGGAAGACGTCCGATTACACGTTTTACGACACGATGGCCTATCATCTGCATGATCTGGGGATCATCGTGGAACCCGACAGCCGCGAGCCGTGGTTCATGTGCGAGGCGCACGGGTTGGAAGCGACCTGCCTGACCGACACGCTGAAGGCGGTGGAGGTGGCGGTGGACCTGACGCTGGAACAACTGGCATGACCTATGACGCCGTGGTCATTGGCGCGGGGCATAACGGGCTGGTGGCGGCCTGTTATCTGGCGCGGGCCGGGTTGAAGGTGTGTGTGGTGGAGAAGAACGACTGGATCGGTGGGGCGGCGGTCAGTCGGGAATTGTATCCGGGGTTCACCTATTCCAACTGCTCCTATGTCTCGTCGCTGTTCCGGCCTGAGATCATGCGCGATCTGGAATTGCCCAAGTATGGCCTGCAAATCCTGCCCTATGAGGGGGGCGCGGTGTTCACCGAGGGTGGCGGTTATCTGGGCATGTACCGCGACCACGACGCCAACCGCCGCGAGTTTGCCCGCCATTCGCGGCGCGACGCCGAGGCCTATGACCGCTATTCCCGCGACATCATGCGGTTTTGCCGCTTCATCCGGCCGATGCTGATGCGCACGCCGCCGGACCCGTCGTCGTTCCGCGCACGGGATTTGCAGGAAATGCTGTGGCTGGGCCGCAAGATGGGCGAGATGTCCGAGCGTCAGATGGCCGAGAAGGTGCGGTTCTGGACGATGTCGATTTCCGATTTTCTGGACGAGTATTTCGAGAACCCGGTGATCAAGGCTTACCTTGCCGTCTCGGCCATCATCGGCACGGCGCTGGGGCCGATGAGCCCGGGGTCGGCCTATGTGCTGCTGCATCATTATATGGGGGATGTGGATGGCAATGTGGGGGCTTGGGGCTTTGCGCGGGGCGGGATGGGATCGATCACGCAGGCGCTGGCCAAATCTCTGGCGGGCTCGGGTGGGGAAATCCGGGCTGGGTCCGGGGTGGAGCGGGTGCTGGTGCAAGGTGGCCGGGCGGTGGGGGTGGAACTGGCCAATGGCGATCAGGTGCGGGCGCGGCGGGTGATTTCCAACATGGATGTCAAGCAGACCTTCTTGCGCCATGTGGCCGAGGACGAGTTGCCGGGCGATTTCGTGAAACGGGTCAAGGCGTTCAAGATCCGGGGGTCGTCGGGCAAGTTGAACATCGCGCTGGATAGTGCCCCGGTGTTTCCGGCGCTGCCGGAGGGGGCGCCGAACCTGCGGGGTGATTTGCATTTCACTGACTCGATTGAAAAGATGGAACGCGCTTATGACGACTGGAAATCGGGCCATTTCAGCCGCGATCCGTTTCAGGATGTGATGATCCCCACGATGATCGACCCGACGATGACCCCGCCGGGCAAGCATTTCATGTCGTGTTTCGTGCAATATGCCCCGCCGAAAATCGCGGGCGGTGAGTGGACAGATGCGGACCGGGATGCCTTTGGCCTGACCTGTCTGGATCAGATCGAAAAATACTCACCCGGGTTTAAAAACAGGGTGTTGCATGTCGAAGTTCGCACGCCACGCGAGCTGGAGGCCGAGGTGGGGCTGACCGAAGGGAACATCTTTCAGGGGGAGTTGACGTTTGACCAGCTGCTCTTCAACCGCCCGGTGCCGGGGTATGCGCAATACCGCAGCCCGATCAAGGATTTGTGGATGTGCGGGTCGTCCACCCATCCCGGCGGCGGGGTGATGGGCGCGCCGGGGCGCAATGCGGCGGCGGAAGTTCTGCGCGAGGCGAAGCTGCCCCAGACGATGAGGGATGCCTATGCGGTCTTGTGATGCCATCGTGATTGGCGGGGGGACCAACGGGCTGGCCTGTGCGGCCCGGCTCGCGGCCAAGGGGCGGCGGGTTGTGGTGCTGGAGGCGTCTGATACGCCCGGCGGCGGGGCCGGTTCGCGGGAGTTTGCGCCGGGGTATCTGGCGCCCTCGCTGGCCCATACCATGCGGGGGATGGATGCGCGGGTAATGGCGGGCATGGATCTGGCACGGCAGGGCTTGGGGTATCACCCTGCCCTTGCGACCTCGGTTCTGGGGGGTGCGGCGTTGGAGGTGACGCAGGGCAAGGTGGCGGGGCCCGATGCGGCGGCCTTTGCGGCGCTGCATGGCAAGCTGTCGGGATTTGCGCGGGTTCTGGCGCCGTTTCGGGCGATGACGCCGCCAAGGCTGACCACCAAGGGCAATGACTGGGGGCGGCTGGCGCGGCATGGGCTGGGGATCAGGGCGCTGGGGCGTGCGGATTTCCGCGAGTTTTTGCGGATGATCCTGATCAATGTGGCCGATGTGGCGGATGATGAGTTGACGGAGGATCGGCTGAAGGGGTTGTTGTGCTTTGACGCGACGCTGGGGGCCTGGGCGGGGCCACGGTCGCCCAACACGCTGATCCTGATGCTGAATCAGCTGGCGATGGGGGCGGATGTGCTGATGCCCAAGGGGGGGATGGCGGCGGTCGCCGCTGCCATGGCCAAGGCGGCGCGGGCCGTGGGGGTTGATCTGCGCACGGGTGCCCGCGTGGCGCGTGTGTTGGTGGAGGGTGACCGGGCGGCGGGGGTTGTGCTGGCCACGGGTGCGGAATTGCGGGCGCCGGTGGTGCTGTCGGCGATTTCGCCGCGCCTTACGTTTCAGACACTGGTCGGGCCGCGTCATCTGGATGCGGGGTTTTATGAGCGGACGGGGTTTATCCGGTCACGTGGGGCGGCGGCCAAGTTGAATTTGGCCCTGACTGGGATGCCCGATTTGGGCGATTTGCGGCGACGGTTTGTGATTGCGCCCTCGATGAATGCGGTGGAAGAGGCGTTCAATCCGGTGAAATATGATGAGGTGCCCAAGGCGCCGGTGATGGAGTTTGTGCTTCCCTCGGCCTTTGACGAGGGTCAGGCGCCCGCGGGCCATCATGTGCTGTAGGCCATCGTGCAGTTCGCGCCCCATGCGCCCAAGGCCGGGCTGGAGGCGGCGCGGGCGGAGATGTTGGAGACTACGCTGGCGGTGCTGGAGGCGAATGTGCCGGGGCTGCGGGCGCAGGTTGCCCATGCGGAACTGCTGATGCCGCAGGACATCGAGGCGCGGTTTGGCATGGTGGGCGGCAATTGGCATCATGGCGAGTTGGCGGTGGAACAGATGCTGTTCCTGCGGCCGCTGCGGGAGGCGGCGC
>CAMBWO010000329.1 GCA_945871285.1 Pseudorhodobacter antarcticus
TATGGCATCAAGGGCGAGGCGGTGGACGGCATGGATGTGCTGGCCGTCAAGGCGGCGGGGCAAAAGGCCGTGGCGGCCTGCCGGGCCGGTGAGGGGCCGTATATCCTGGAGATGATGACCTATCGCTACCGCGGGCATTCGATGTCGGACCCGGCGAAATACCGCACGCGCGAGGAGGTCGAGAAGATGAAGACCGAGAAGGACGCGATTGAACATGTGCGCGATTTGCTGGTCGGTGCGGGCCTTGCCTCGGATGAGGAGTTGAAGGCGATCGACAAGGATATCAAGGAGATCGTCAACGCGAGCGCCGAGTTCGCCAAAGAGAGCCCCGAGCCGGCCCTGTCCGAGCTTTGGACCGACATGTACGCCTGAGGGAGATAGACCATGGCAATTGAGATTCTGATGCCGGCCCTGTCGCCCACGATGGAAGAGGGCACGCTGGCCAAATGGCTGGTTAAGGAAGGCGATACGGTCAAATCGGGCCAGATCCTGGCCGAGATCGAGACGGACAAGGCGACGATGGAGTTTGAGGCGGTCGATGAGGGGGTGATCGGCAAGCTGCTGGTCGCCGAGGGCACGTCGGGCGTGAAGGTGAACACGGCGATTGCGGTGCTGGTGGTCGAGGGCGAAAGCGCCGAGGTGGCCCCGGCCAAGGCGGCGCCGGTGGCGGTTGCTGTGGCGGCCCCGGTGGTTGCGGCGGCGCCGGCGGCGGTGGTGTCAAAAGCCTCGGCCGATTGGCCTGAGGGCACCAAGATGAAGACCATGACGGTGCGCGAGGCCCTGCGCGAGGCGATGGCCGAGGAGATGCGCGCCGATCCCACGGTGTTCCTGATGGGCGAGGAGGTGGGCGAGTATCAAGGCGCCTACAAGATTTCCCAAGGGCTGCTGGACGAGTTTGGGCCCAAGCGCGTGGTCGATACGCCGATCACCGAGCATGGGTTTACGGGGATTGCCGTGGGTGCGTCCTGGGGCGGTTTGCGTCCGATTGTCGAGTTCATGACGTTCAACTTTGCCATGCAGGCGATTGACCACATCATCAACTCGGCCGCCAAGACGAACTATATGTCCGGCGGCCAGATGGGGGCGCCGATGGTGTTTCGCGGGGCGAATGGCGCGGCGGCGCGGGTTGGGGCGCAGCACAGCCAGGATTATGCGGCGTGGTATGCGGCCATTCCGGGGTTGAAGGTGGTGATGCCCTATTCGGCGGCGGATGCCAAAGGGTTGTTGAAAACCGCGATCCGCGACAACAACCCGGTGATCTTTCTGGAAAACGAGATCATGTATGGCCAGTCGTTCGAGGTGCCGGACCTGCCCGATTTCACCATTCCCTTTGGCAAGGCGCGGATCTGGCGCGAGGGGACCGATGTGACCATCGTCACCTTCAGCATCGGGATGCGCTATGCGCTGGAGGCGGCGGATATTCTGGCGAAAGAGGGGATTTCGGCCGAGGTGATTGACCTGCGGACCCTTCGGCCCTTGGATTATGACACGGTTCTGGCCTCGGTCATGAAGACCAACCGCTGTGTCACGGTCGAGGAGGGGTTCCCGGTGGGATCGATTGGCGACCATCTGGCCTCGACCATCATGCAGCGGGCGTTTGATTATCTGGATGCGCCGGTGATCACCTGCACGGGCAAGGATGTGCCGATGCCCTATGCGGCCAATCTGGAAAAGCACGCGCTGCTGACGACTGCGGAAGTGGTCGCTGCGGTCAAATCCGTTTGCTATAGGTAGGGTGAGAAATGGCGATTGAAATTCTGATGCCGGCCCTTTCCCCGACGATGGAAGAGGGCACGCTGGCGAAATGGCTGGTCAAAACCGGGGACAAGGTCAAGTCGGGCCAGATCCTGGCCGAGATTGAAACCGACAAGGCCACGATGGAGTTCGAGGCGGTCGATGAGGGCGTCATGGGCGCCCTGCTGGTGGCCGAGGGCACGGCGGGCGTCAAGGTGAACGCGCCCATAGCGGTGTTGCTGGAGGATGGCGATGCGGCGGATGCCAGCCCGGCCGCGGCCAAGGCCGCCCCTGTGGCAACGGCGGCCCCGGTTGTGGTGGCAGCTACCGCGACGCCGGTTGCAGCCAAGCCGGCGGGGGAGCGGGTGTTTGCCTCGCCGTTGGCCCGGCGTCTGGCGGCCGAAAAAGGGCTGGACCTGACCAAGGTGCAAGGCTCGGGTCCGCATGGGCGGATTGTGCGGGCGGATGTCGAGGAGGCGAAAGCGGCCCCGGCGGCGGCACCGGTTGTGGCGGCGGCCCCTGCCCAGGCCCCTGCGGCCAAGGCGGCGATGCCCACGGGCATGTCAGCGGAAACTGTGATGAAGATGTATGCCGACCGGTCCTTTGTCGAGGTGCCGCTGGATGGGATGCGCCGCACGATTGCGGCCCGTCTGACCGAAGCCAAGCAGACGATCCCGCATTTCTATTTGCGGCGTGAGGTGCGACTGGATGCGCTGATGGCCTTCCGCGAGCAGTTGAACAAGGGGTTGGAGGCGCGGGGCATCAAGCTGAGCGTCAATGACTTTATCATCAAGGCCTGCGCCCATGCCCTGCAGGCGGTGCCCGATGCCAATGCGGTCTGGGCAGGCGACCGTATCCTGAAGCTGAAGCCGTCGGATGTGGCGGTGGCCGTGGCGGTGGAGGGCGGGCTGTTCACGCCCGTTTTGCGTGACGCGGACAAGAAATCCCTGTCGGCCCTGTCGGCCGAGATGAAGGACCTGGCGGCGCGGGCGAAAAGCAAAAAGCTGGCACCGCAGGAGTATCAAGGTGGCAGCTTTGCCATATCGAACCTGGGGATGATGGGGGTCGAGAATTTCGACGCCGTCATCAACCCGCCGCATGGGGCCATTCTGGCCGTTGGTGCGGGGCTGAAAAAGCCGGTTGTGCTGAAGGATGGCAAACTGGGGATTGCGACGGTGATGTCGATGACGCTGTCGGTGGACCACCGGGTGATCGACGGGGCCTTGGGGGCCGCGTTCCTGAAGGTCGTGGTGGACGTTCTGGAAAACCCGATTGCGATGCTGGCCTGAAGAGTTGCCCGGAACCTCGGTTCCGGGCAATTTGGCTAGATTTCGCCGTTGATCAGCTGGTCCATCGTGACGGAGGGTTGGGAACACCCGGCCTCGCCCACCACACGGGCCGGGACGCCGGCCACGGTGGTGTTGTGCGGAACATCGTGCAGAACGACCGAACCCGCGGCGATGCGGCTGCAATAGCCGACGCTGATATTGCCCAGCACCTTGGCCCCTGCCCCGATCATCACACCGTTGCCGATTTTCGGGTGACGGTCGCCGTCCTCTTTGCCGGTGCCGCCCAGCGTGACGGAATGCAGCATCGAGACGTTGTCGCCGACGACCGCCGTCTCACCAATCACGATGGAATGGGCATGGTCGATCATGATGCCCTTGCCGATTCTCGCGGCCGGGTGGATGTCAACGCCGAACACCTCGGACACGCGCATCTGGACGAAATAGGCCAGATCCTTGCGGCCTTGGGTCCACAGCCAATGGCCGATGCGGTAGGCCTGAATCGCCTGAAACCCCTTGAAAAACAGGATCGGCTGGATAAAGCGGTGGCAGGCCGGGTCGCGGTCGAACACGGCCATGACGTCGGCCCGGGCCGATTGGCCCAGTTCGACATCCTCGGCATAGGCCTCATCCGCGATTTCGCGCAGGATCTGCTCGCTCATCTCGCTGGACGCGAGTTTCATCGAGAAGCGGTAGGCCAGGGCACGTTCGAGGGAATTGTGGTGAAGCAGGCTGGAATGGACCAAGCCCCCCAGCAAGGGCTCGGCCCGCACAGCCTCGGCGGCTTCCTCGCGGACGCGGCGCCAGACGGGATCGACGGAAGCAACTTTGGACTGGATTTCGGGCATGGGATCACCTCCGCGATTTTCTTAGCATGACGCCGACGTCTGCACAATCTGAACGGGGCGGCGGGGCCGATGGACCCGGACAACGGCGGGATCATCGCCAACCTGAACGCAGGTGATCTGCAATTTGCAGGGGACATAGGGTGACCTGCCACTGATCTTTCGTCCAGCCGTGACCAGAGTCCTTTCTTTGTTTACGCCATTAGGCGCGGGTTGAGCAATCGCCTGCCGCGCGGAGCTATCATCCGGTGCAGCGTGGTGGGCGGATGCGCTGATCAAGTGGAGCGCGAAGTCGGCGGGCGTGTGGTAGCCAAGTGCCGAATGCGGTCGCTGCATGTTGTAGACGGTGACCCAATCCGCGATGACCGCGCGGGCATGAACCGGGCTGCGGAACATCGTTTCGTTCAAAAACTCGTCGCGCAACCGGCCATTGGACGACTCGACGAAACCATTCTGCATCGGCTTGCCGGGCGCCTTGTCATGCCATTCGACGTGATGTGCCGCGCACCAGTCCAAGATCGCGTTTGAGGTCAGCTCCGTCCCATTGTCGCTGACAAAAATGCCCGGCTTTCCGCGTCGCTCGATCTGGGTGCTCAGTTCGCGCGCCACCTGCCTACCTGAAATCGAGGTGTCCGGGATTGCGGCCAAGCATTCGCGGGTCACGTCATCGACGACATTCAGAATGCGGAACCGCCGCAAGCTGAAGGGCAGCGACGACGGTGACCGCCAAATGGTTCAGATCCTCAGCTGCGTGCCCGATGATGGTTTGCCGGCCGTCGAGGCCGCCTGCGCTGAAGCCCTCGATCAGGGCGTCCATTCCGCCCCAGTCATCATCAATA
>CAMBWO010000330.1 GCA_945871285.1 Pseudorhodobacter antarcticus
TCCGCCGCATCTCGGCGATGACCGCGCCATCCACCATGGCGGCGGCAAGGCGCATCGGGCCCGCGCCGCCAGTCTCGCGGTTTCGGATCAGGTCCATCGACGTGTAGTAATGATAGAGCCGCTCGCCCTTTCGCGTGTAGGTCGGCGTCATGGCCGTGCCCGTGTCGGTGAAGATGAGGCCTTTGAGCAACGCCTCAGAACTGTTGCGGTTCTTGGCGCGCCGGTCGCGCGGGCTTTGCTTTAGGATGGCGTGAACGCGGTCCCAGAGGTCTTGGCTGATGATGCCGTCGTGCTCGCCGGGATAGGACGTGCCTTTGTGCACCGCCTCGCCTAGATAGACGCGGCTGCCAAACAGCTTGTAGATGAAACCCTTGTCGATCCGCTTGCCGCGCTTGTTGCGAACGTCTTCGGCCTGCAGCGCACGGGCGAGTATCGATGCGGAACCAAGGGCTGCGAAGCGATCGAAGATCATCCGCACGGTTGCGGCCTCGGCCTCGTTGACCACCAGCTTGCGGTCCTTGACGTCGTAGCCCATCGGCACGAAGCCACCCATCCACATGCCGCGCTTACGCGAGGCGGCAAACTTGTCGCGGATGCGCTCGCCAATCACCTCTCGCTCGAACTGTGCGAAGCTCAAGAGGATGTTCAGCGTCAGCCGCCCCATGGATGTGGTTGTATTGAACGCCTGGGTCACGGAAACGAAGGTGACGTTGTTGCGGTCAAAGACCTCGACCAGTCTGGCAAAATCCATCAGCGAGCGCGACAGGCGATCGATCTTGTAGACGACGATGACGTCGATCAGCCCAGCCTCGATATCGCGGATCAGTTGCTTTAGCGCGGGACGATCCAGCGTGCCGCCGGAGAAGCCACCGTCATCATAGCGGTCACGCAGGGCAACCCAGCCTTCCGCCTTCTGGCTGGTGACAAAGGCTTCGCAGGCCTCACGCTGGGCATCCAGCGAGTTGAACTCCATGTCGAGGCCTTCTTCGGAAGACTTGCGGGTGTAGACGGCGCATCGGGATCGGCGCGGCATCGTGGCCATGGATGACATGCTCATGCCCCGCTCCTTTGCTTGTCACGCAGCCCGAAAAACCGAAACCCGTTCCAGCTGGTGCCCGTGATGGCCTTGGCCACGGCGGAGAGCGATTTGAATTTCCTGCCCGCGAGGTCGTAGCCGTCAGCCAAGACGGTCACCGTGTGCTCCGTGCCGTTCCACTCGCGCACCAGCTTCGTGCCCGGCAGCGGGTTGCGGGCATCATCGGCCATGCCCTTGCGCGTGATCTTGCCCTCGACCTCGTCGGCAAGGTTGTCCAGTGTGCGGCGCGTGTCGCGGGTAAGCCCGCCATAGGTCAGCTCCTGGATCCGTCCGGCAATCCGAACTTCCAGAAACCCGCGGCTGTTGTTTGGTGCCGCCGTGGCGAAGAGGTCTTCCCACTTTGCCTTGAGCTCGTTCACGGATAGGCGCTGCAGGGCTGCCAGCTGGGCCAGCACAGTTCAGTCGGACCTTGCATCTTCACCGGCGCGCAGCAGCGCCTCGGGTTTGGGTTTCGTCGCAGTTTTCATCATCAGCCTCCAACTCTGTTGCGTAGTTTGTGACGACGTACACCGCTCTTCAGGGGCGAGAAGTCGACCAAACTGTCTCGGTCGGGCGCAGATAAAGAACTGGACTGTTCGGGCTGAATACGACGCAAGCCGACGCAAAGAATTTGCGCCAACTCATCGAGCCGCTCAGAAGCTGTCATGCGCTCGGGTGGGGTCCAATTTGGGGGTTGGGAAGGCATGCTCATGAAGACCGTTTGTGATGGTGTTGATGAGCAAGAGATGCCAAGAAAAATGGGGAATACAAGCAACTTCAATGGCTTGCGTAAAAGAAGTAAGTGCCGAGAAATCCTGCGTGTGGAAGATTTGGCTGCAGAACGGGCGGCAAGCGGACTGTGCTCGCGAATCACCGTGCGCGTCGCGGTGAATGCTCTGGATGTAAAAAACTGTTTGACGGCAGGGCTTGGTGCGTTCTACGTCAATCCGCGTAACTGCGTGACAATCAAGGGAGTGGCAATAGCCATGGAGAATCGATGACGGACCAGGGACCAACTTTCGGGCAAACCATTTCGAAGGCCCGCAAGGAAAAGTCACTCAGCCAGAAGGATTTGGCTGGGATCATTCTCAAGGAAGAAGACAGCACGGCAATCTCGCCGCAATATCTCAACGACATTGAACATGATCGCCGCAGTCCGACGTCGGATCATTTGATACGTCAGTTCGCGAAAGCTCTCGACCTGAAGGAAGACCTTCTGTTCGTACTGGCGGGGAAGATCCCGGATGATTTGCGCAGGCGCATCAGAAACACCGACCAGGCCGCCGAGGCCTTCATGAGCTTCAGGACCTCAATCACGAAGAAGTAGGATATCGCATGGTGAAAATGCTCTCAGATCCAACAGGCCGTTTTGCAGAGCGTCCGTTCTACAAGCCCGAGGAGTTGGATCGGGAGTGTGAGCACATTGTCTCGAAGTTCCTGAGCAAGCGGCGCGGCAGCGTAACGTTTCCGATTTCGACGGACGACCTGCAAGTCTTGATCGAGGAGGAAGGTGCTGACCTCGACTCCAGCGTCGATCTGTCGAAATATGGCGAAGATGTCGAAGGCGTCGCCATCTTCTATCCTGATCGTGGGCCCGAGGTGAAAATCTCAGACCGCCTCGCCAATGACCCACGCCGCGAGAACCGGCTGCGCACGACGCTGGCGCATGAGTTCGGACATGTTCGATTTCATCGCCATCTGTGGGCCGACAAACTTGCCACCGGCAATCTCTTTGCAAAGCGCGATATCGACAACACGGCGGTCTGCAAGCGCGATCAGATCCTCAATGCGCGCCAGTCCGATTGGATGGAGTGGCAGGCCGGTTATATCAGCGGTGCCATACTGATGCCGGCGTCATCGATTCGGAGCTTGTTCAAGGAGTACTGCGAACCTCAGCAGCTGTTCGGTGCTGTGAACATCGCCTCCGAACACGCCCGCATACTGGTCCAGTCAGTAAGGGTCGAATACCAAGTATCTGAAGAGGCTGCACGAATCCGACTTCAGGCTTTGAATCTCCTGTCTTCCGGCGGCGGCCAGGCCGGGTTGTTCACGTAGTTATCCCCGCAAATCCGCTAAACAGCGTAGTTTTTTGATTGACTACGCTGCGGGCTTCTCTACGCTCTTAAGCGGATTAACGGATTCTGCTGAAAGGAGCGCCCGCCTATGCCCGCCATTGCTAAACTCATTCGTCACACCCCGGCCGATGATCTCAAAGCCTATTTTGCCAGCCGCAGCGCCGAGTTTCTTGGGCCGGTAGAATGGGCCGGACCCAAGAGCCTTGTACTCAAACAGGTTCTTGGCGTCGTTGACGGTCTTGATGATGTTGCCCGCAATCGTCTCAACCTCGACGCCGAACGCATTGACCGCATGACAACCGAGGTTGGGCAGACCGCCATCATGTCGGTCGTCGATCTCACCACGCGCGCGACACTCGCAGCGATGGACTCTCACTACGCGCGCGCTCTTTGGTTGTACACTTGTGATCTGGCGAAGTTCGACCAGGCTGCAGATGTCAGTTTCTTTGAGAACGCCCGCAGCGTGCGCACCTGGGATGGGTACCACACTCTTGCTGGCAAAATCGTAAGGCGTGACGTTGTCGCATTGGGCGCCCTTGAAAAGGACATCCAATCTCTGTTCGCCGAGGGCAGCATCTGCAAGGCGGAAGTCTTTGCGCGCGAACGGATCGCCGATGATGGCACTGTCAGCCAGTTGATCCACGTTTCGGTCTTCCGCGAATGCATGCCCAACAGCACCCTCGTGTTCCGCAACAACGATCTCGATCTGCTGATCTATCGCCCCGCGCGCGAGGTGGCATTCACCTATGACGCTGCCACCGGCGGCATTGAAGTTGTGTCGAACTCCAAAGCCAGCCGCGCAAAGCTTGCGCAGATGTTCGTCAAGCATCTTCTCGACATCGATCACGATGCCACGCCCCTTCCTATTCGCCACATCAACATGGCGCGGTTCCTTGATCCCCGGCCGTTTCACTCGGATCCCGCGGACGGGATCAGCAGCGTCAGCGTCAAGCTGCTGAAGGTTCTGCCTGCGCATGGGCGCGCCTTCATTACAATTGAGCCGAGGGACAAGAACGACACCGCGCTGTCGGTGCTGCAGGAACTGTTCGGCGATCGTGCGCCAACGCTGGCCGGTTCCACAGTTTACGAGGCCGTGCTCATGGTGCATTTCAAACCTGATCGCAGTAATCCGCGCGGCAAGAGGATTTCGGTGCGCCTTCGCCATCCGAATGGCTGCGACCTTACCGAGAAGACGGCGAAGGAACGCCTCCTTGGAAACAAGTATCTCCGCCGTTGGGGTATCTTTGAGGATGTTGCATCCTGATGCGGATGGATCTTGGTCGCCCGCTCCTCGAAACCCTGATTGCGGTCGTCGATCACGACAAGCCTGAATTCAGCCCGGAGTTCTTTGCCGGGCTGAGTTTGGCTGACCGTTCCTGCCTGCAGACTGCAGGCATCCTCTCCGATGGTGAGCCTTACGAGTCGATATGGGTTGAAACAGCTGACGGATATGTTGAAGCGTCCGTGGTGGTCGACCCGTACACGAACGAAATCACCCTGTATCACCCGGAGGACGGCCC
>CAMBWO010000331.1 GCA_945871285.1 Pseudorhodobacter antarcticus
GGCAGATCGTCGGTGATGTCGTGCCATGGCGCCTTGGACCCCACGAAAATATGCGCGCTGGGCCGGATGCTGGGCGCGTCCACCAAAGTGCCCATCGCCACATGGGCCCAAGCCCCCTCGCGCACCACCGAATACAGCAGCGACCCGCAGACCGGGCAATGCAGGTCATGGGTGACCCCCTCACCAAAGGTCATCACATGGGCGGCCCCCTGAACGATGCGGATGCGGTCAATCGGGATGCCCGCCAAAGGCTTGAACGCCGATCCGGTGGTGCGGCGACAGTTTGAACGGTGGCAGTTCAGCGCATAGGCAAAACCATCCTCCACCGCATAGGTCACCGCGCGGCACCCACATTGACCTGTCAGAATCGTGACCATTCCACCCCCTGCATCTGGCGTTCAGCCTAGCGCGCCCTGACGGCCAAAGCGACAATTTTCAAGTTGTGGGTGGTTGACTCGCCGACGGTCAACCCTTAATTCAGCATCGTTAGCACTCGCCTGATGTGAGTGCTAATTCCATCCAACCTGGAAACCCAAGGGAGCGTTACCAGATGAAATTCTCACCGCTGCATGACCGCGTATTGGTGCGTCGCATCGAAGGCGAAGACAAAACCAAAGGCGGGCTGATCATTCCCGACAGCGCCAAGGAAAAGCCCGCAGAGGGCATGGTCGTTTCGGCTGGTCCGGGCGCCCGCAAGGATTCGGGCGAGCTGATCGCACCGTCCGTCAAGGCCGGCGACAAGATCCTGTTCGGCAAGTGGTCGGGCACCGAGATCAAGCTGGACGGCGAAGACCTGCTGATCATGAAGGAAAGCGACATCCTCGGCGTTTTCGCCTGAGTTTGCGCAAGGTGCGTGAAATCACGCACCCTACCCCAACCGACTTTTTGAGGAGCTGAACAAATGGCTGCTAAAGACGTACGTTTTGAAGGCGATGCCCGCGACCGCATGCTGCGCGGCGTGAACATTCTGGCCGACGCCGTGAAAGTGACCCTGGGCCCGAAAGGCCGTAACGTGGTCATCGACAAATCCTTCGGCGCCCCGCGCATCACCAAAGACGGTGTGACGGTTGCCAAGGAAATCGAACTGGCTGACAAGTTCGAGAACATGGGCGCCCAGATGGTCAAGGAAGTTGCTTCCCGGACCAATGACGAGGCCGGCGACGGCACCACCACCGCCACCGTTCTGGCCCAAGCCATCGTCAAGGACGGCATGAAAGCCGTCGCTGCCGGCATGAACCCGATGGACCTGAAGCGCGGCATCGACCTGGCAACCGCCAAAGTCGTCGCAGCGATCAAGGCTGCCTCGCGTCCGGTCAAGGACACCGCTGAAGTTGCGCAAGTTGGTACGATCTCGGCCAACGGCGAAGCTGAAATCGGTCGTCAGATCGCTGAAGCGATGCAAAAAGTCGGCAACGAAGGCGTGATCACCGTCGAAGAGAACAAGGGTCTGGAAACGGAAACCGAAGTCGTCGAAGGCATGCAGTTCGACCGCGGCTACCTGTCGCCCTATTTCGTGACCAACGCCGACAAGATGGTTGCCGATCTGGAAGACGTCCTGATCCTGCTGCACGAGAAAAAGCTGGGTTCGCTCCAGCCGATGGTTCCGTTGCTGGAAGCCGTGATCCAGTCGCAAAAGCCGCTGCTGATCATCTCGGAAGACGTTGAAGGCGAGGCTCTGGCCACGCTGGTCGTCAACAAGCTGCGCGGCGGTCTGAAAATCGCTGCTGTCAAGGCTCCGGGCTTTGGCGATCGTCGCAAGGCCATGCTGCAGGACATCGCCGTTCTGACCGGTGGTCAAGTGATCTCGGAAGATCTGGGCATGAAGCTGGAGAATGTCACGCTCGACATGCTCGGCAAAGCCAAGAAAGTCTCGATCACCAAAGACAACACCACCATCATCGATGGCTCGGGCGTCAAGGCTGAAATCGAAGCGCGCGTCGCCCAGATCCGTCAGCAGATCGAAGACACGACGTCCGACTATGACAAAGAGAAGCTGCAAGAGCGCGTGGCCAAACTGGCTGGCGGCGTTGCAGTCATCAAGGTCGGCGGCATGACCGAGATCGAAGTGAAAGAGCGCAAGGACCGCGTCGACGACGCGCTGAACGCAACCCGCGCTGCCGTTCAAGAAGGCATCGTGGTTGGCGGCGGCGTGGCGCTGATGCAGGCGGCTTCCGCGCTGGACGGCCTCAAGGGTGCAAACTCGGACCAGGACGCTGGCATCGGCATCATCCGTCGCGCACTGGAGGCTCCGCTGCGTCAGATCGCACAGAACGCCGGTGTTGACGGGGCTGTGGTTGCGGGCAAAGTCCGCGAGTCGACCGACAAGTCGTTCGGCTTCAACGCGCAGACCGAAGAATATGGCGACATGTTCGCGTTCGGCGTCATCGACCCGGCCAAGGTTGTGCGGATCGCGCTGGAGGACGCAGCTTCGGTTGCGGGCCTGCTGATCACCACCGAAGCCATGATCGCAGATCGTCCGGAGCCCAAGTCGGGCGGCCAGGGCGGCGGCGGCGGCATGGGCGGCATGGGCGGCATGGACGGCATGATGTAATCTGCCCTAAGGGCAGGTATAGGAAAGGGCGCTCCGCAAGGGGCGCCCTTTTCGTTTGAGGCCGCCCCCGGTGTTGGCGGTGACCTGGCGGAGCGCTGACGCGCGTCATTCTTGCCTCGCGTGTCGGGCCTTGCCCGAACGCTTAAGGGGGTGCGAGGTCTGCGGGTGGGGGTGCACGATGCGGCTGTTTGCGATGACATGTGTGGCGATGCTGGCCTTTGCTGCCAATTCGGTGCTGAACCGGATGGCGGTGGGGGCGGGGGCAATTGACCCTGTGGTGTTTGCGGTGCTGCGGCTTGGGTCGGGGGCGGTGGTATTGGCGGTGCTGCTGGTGCTGCGCCGGGGGGTGGTCTGGCCGGGGTGGCACGGGCGGGGCCCCGGTGTGGCGGGGTTGCTGATCTATCTGTTCGGGTTCTCGGTGGCTTACCTGAGCCTTGATGCCGGGACAGGGGCGCTGATCCTGTTCGGGGTGGTGCAGGTCACGATGTTTGCCGGCGCCTGGGCGGCGGGTGAGGTGGTGCCGCGGCGGCGGGTTCTGGGGGCGTTGCTGGCACTGATCGGGCTGGCGGTGCTCTTGGCCCCGCAAGGCGGCGCGGTGGTGCCGCAAGTGGCGATGGCCGTGGCGGGGGTGGGCTGGGGGATCTATTCGCTGGCCGGGCGGGGCCAAGGCGATGCGTTGGCGGCGACGGCGTGGAATTTCATACTGGCTGTGCCGGTGGCGGCGCTGCTGGTGTTGGCGCTGCCGGGGCATTGGACGGCTTGGGGCGTGGGTCTGGCGATGCTGTCGGGTGGGGTCACCTCGGGTCTGGGCTATGCGCTGTGGTATGCGGTGGTGCCGGGCTTGGGCGCGGCGCGGGCGGCGGTGGCGCAGCTGACGGTGCCGGTGATTGCGGCGGCGGGTGGCGCGGTGCTGATGGCGGAACTGCCGGGGCCGGGGTTCTGGCTGGCCTCTGTGTTGGTCTTGGGCGGGGTGGCGGTGGCCTCGGTCGGGCCGCGGGTCACAGCGGTTTGACCATGCGGTCCAGGGTGTGGCCGGTGTCGGCATCATGGCGGCTGAGGCCGGTATCGGTAAACCCGTGCCGCTCCCAAAAGGCGCGGCCACGCGGGTTGGCCTGCAAGACGGCCAGATACAGGCAGGGTGCGGGGGCGGCGCGGGCCTGAACCTCGGCCAGGAACCACGCGCCCAGACCCTGACCGCGCCGGGTGGCGTCCAGCAGCATCAGGCCCAGATAGGCATCGCCGGGCAGCGGAAAACCAAAGGACAGTTCCGCCACACCGACCAGCCTGCCGTCCTGAAACAGGCCCAGCCGGTGCGATGCGGCGGGGTCGCAACCGGGCGGCGTGTCGGTGAAGAACGCGGCCGCCTTGGGCCGGTCAGGCGGGCGGCGGTCGGCCAAGATCCAGTAATCGGCGGCGCGGGAATACAGGTCCTCGACAGCGCCAAGGTCGGTGATGGGGTCAAGCGGGCGGATCAAGGGGGGCAATCGACAGAACCTCCAATTCCACAGTCCCGTTCGGGCGGGTCCAGGTCACAGTATCGCCCACGCGCGCCCCCAGCAAGGCGCGGGACAGCGGAGAGGTGGGGGCAATGCGGTGCAAGGTGGCGTCGGCCTCATCCTCGCCGGTGATGTCATAGGGGGTTTGACGGCCCGCCGCGTCGCGCACCGTCACGCGGTGGCCAAAGGCGACCTCGGCGGTCTGGTCGGGCAGGGGCACCAGAATGGCCGACCGCAGACGCGCCTCAAGATAGCGGATGTCGCGCTCGGCGGCGGCCTCGGGCAGCTTGTCCAGCCGGTCCGGGCGCATTTTCAGCGCCGCAAGGTCGGCCTGCCGGGCGGCCAGCCGCGCCTGCAAATCCGCCAACCCGCGCGGCGTGACATAGTTTGGATGGGGCGACATTGGCAGGTCGGGCAGGGGGTCCAGCGCGCCGTCGCCCTCTTTGACAAAGGCCCGGCTCACCGTATCAACCGTTCCAAAGTGTCATAGACCATCCCGCCATCCCACGCGGCCCGCGGCAGGCTGTCAGGCTTGAACCGGATGCGGCCCAGTTCCAGATCGGC
>CAMBWO010000332.1 GCA_945871285.1 Pseudorhodobacter antarcticus
CCTCGGATTTCGCACTCAACCCCGTGCCCGCCCCGCCGCCGATGATCGGGCGACCCTCGCGGCGCATGGTGTTGAACTTGTCCAGCAAAACGGAACGGGGGATGGCGGGCATGGGAACCTCTCAGGTCATCTGGCGGAACGCGGTCACAACCGCATCGGCAAAGGCCGGGTCATTGATGTGCAACGGCAGC
Source organism: Pseudorhodobacter antarcticus (assembly GCA_945871285.1). Classification (GTDB taxonomy): domain Bacteria; phylum Pseudomonadota; class Alphaproteobacteria; order Rhodobacterales; family Rhodobacteraceae; genus Stagnihabitans. The sequence continues at coordinate 192 of CAMBWO010000332.1, forward strand.
CGCGTCAAGCGGCGTGTGGCGGTTTGCTGCAACCCGGCCTCCAGCGCGCCCATCAGCGCGGCATCGGCGACGGGGTCAAAGAACGGCCCGCCCGCGATGTCCAGCGCCGAGACCCCAGCTTCGGGCAGCAGCACATGCACCGGCCCGTCACAGCGGTTCAGCTTGGCCGCGATCCAGGCGCCGATGGCGGCACATTCCTCGGCATTGGCGCGCATCAGGGTGACGTTGGCGTTGTGGCGGTAGAAATGCCGGCCGTCATAGCGGGCGGGCACCGTTTCGGGCGCCCAGAAGTTCACCATGTCACAGGCCCCGACCGACCCGACATAGGGCACCCGCGTCCGGGCGATGCAGTCCAGCCGGTCCGGCCCCGCAGGCAGGACCCCCCCGCACAGCAAATCCGCCACCTCGGTCGTCGTCAGGTCGATCACTCCCGACAACAGGCCCGAATCGACCAGCGCCTCCATGCTGCGCCCACCGGTGCCGGTGGCGTGAAACACCATGCCCTCAACCGTGTCGCCCAACCGCTCCAGCACCGCCATCACGGCGGGGGTGGTGACACCAAACATGGTCAGACCGATGGTCGCCAAGCCCGATTCGGGCATCGGCGGCACCGCCACCATGGCCACAATCGCCGCCGCCGCCTGCACCAGAACCCCCCGGCTGATGCGGTTCAACCCCGCCAGATCGGTGATCGACGGCATCATCACGATGTCGCTGACGCCCACATAGGGCGCGGTGTCGCCGCTGGCGAGGGTGGACACCATCACCTTGGGCACGCCAATCCGCAACGCCCGCATCCCCGCCGTGACAATCGCCGTGCCACCACTGCCGCCAATGCCGATGACCCCGGCCACATCCTCGCGGGCCGCAATGTACCGCGCAAAGGCGTCCGACATCGCGCTGACGGCCTGCCCCCGGTCGGTCAGGGCCAAAACGCCATCGCCCGCCACCTGCGCCGCCGTGATATCGGGGGTGATCGTGGGCGCACGGGTGCCGACATCAACAACCACAGCCCCGGCTATCCGGTCGGCCAGAAAGCGCAGCTCTGCCCCCTTGGTATCGGCCGTGCCGACGACATAAATCCGCTGGGGCAAGGTCATGGCGCACACCCTTTCGATTTCCCCCTTATGACCCCAAACAAGCCCGTTGAAAAGCATTTTGAGATGTGCGTATCATTCTGGCATGGGCGTATCATTTTCCAGCGAAGACCCGGCCTCAACGGCCCCCACCGGGGCCAGCGCCCGGACGCGTGACCTGATGGTGCGCACCGCCGTTGGCCTGATGCAGCAGGGCCAGACCCCGTCCGTGTCCGAGGCGGCCGAGGCGGCGGGCGTGTCCCGCGCCACCGCTTACCGCTATTTCCCGACCCAGTCCGCGCTGGTCGAGGCTGTTGTCGATCACGCCCTTGGCCCGATCCTGGAATGGGACAGCGCCCTGCCCGATGCCGCCGACCGGGTGCAGGACCTGCTCGCCTCGTCCAGCCACCGCATTGTCGAGTTCGAGGCGACGTTCAAGGCCGCCCTTGGCCTGTCGTTGCAGCAATGGGCGCAGCAGCGGGCGGGCACCGTGCCCAGCGGCCCGCAGTTTCGCCGGGGCCACCGGATTGACCTGCTGGAAAAGGCTCTTGGACCCCTGCGTGACCGGCTGACCCCGGCCCAGTTCGACCGGCTGGCCCAGGCCCTGTCGCTGACCTTCGGGCTCGAGGTGCTGCTGGTCTTGAAAGACATCTGGAAGGTTGACGTGGACGAAATGCGCGACGTGGCGACCTGGACCGCCCGCGCCCTTGTCCGCGCCGCCCTGATGGAAGCTGACACCGTTTGGCCTGAAGGAGGGGCCTGACAGAATAACGACCCCGATCCACCGGCGCACGGGAGGGTTGCCAGGCTCGGGTTGCAGACTTTGCTTTCACACCAACGCGGCGCCTTGTGTTTGCCCAAGCTGCCCGCGTTCAAAAGGCCCCAGCCAAGGGGCCAAGCCGGGGCCAACACGCCCAACCGACCATCGGCAAACGGTGCATAGGGAGGAAAACATGCGCAATATGACCAAGGGCCTTGCGGCCGGACTGGGCCTGCTTTTGTGGTCCAGCACGTCTGTGCAGGCACAAGAGCTGACGATTTTCTGGGCCGAATGGGACCCGGCCAACTATCTGCAAGAGCTGGTGAACCAGTATGAGGCCGAGACGGGCGTCAAGGTGACGGTCGAGACCACCCCCTGGTCCGATTTCCAGACCAAGGCCTTTACCGAATTCAACGCCCAAGGCTCGGCCTATGACCTGATCGTGGGCGACAGCCAGTGGCTGGGGGCCGCGTCCGAGGCGGGGCATTACGTGGACCTGACCCAGTTCGTGCTGGACAACAAGGTGCTGGACAGCATGGCGCCCGCCACGGTCAAGTTCTATTCCGAATACCCCGGCAACTCTGGCAAATACTGGTCCATCCCGGCCGAAGGTGACGCCGTGGGCTGGTCCTACCGCAAGGACTGGTTCGAGGATCCGGCCGAAATGGCGGCGTTCAAGGCCAAGTATGGCTATGACCTTGCCCCGCCTGCCACCTGGGCCCAACTGCGCGACATCGCCGAATTCTTCCACCGCCCCGATCAGGGCCGGGCGGGCGTCGCGATCTATACCGACAACTCCTATGACGCCATGGCGATGGGCTTTGAAAACGCCCTGTTCTCGTTCGGCGGCGAGTTGGGCGATCCGGCGACCTATCAGGTCGAGGGCATCATCAACTCGGACAAGGCCGTGGCGGCGCTCGATGCCTACCGCGAGCTTTACACCTTTACCCCGCCGGGCTGGGCCAAGACCTTCTTTGTCGAAAACAACCAGGCCATCACCGAAAACCTGGCGGCGATGTCGATGAACTACTTCGCCTTCTTCCCCGCCTTGGTGAACGAATCCTCGAACCCCAACGCCAAAGTGACCGGCTTCTTTGCCAACCCCGCCGGGCCCGATGGCGACCAGTATGCCGCGCTGGGCGGTCAGGGCATTTCCATCGTGTCCTACAGCCAGAACCAGGAAGAGGCGTTCAAGTTCCTGCAATGGTTCATAAAGGATGACGTGCAGAAAAAGTGGGCCGAACTGGGCGGTTACACCTGCAACAAGGCCGTGCTGGAATCGGCCGAATTCCAGAACGCCACGCCCTACAACAAGGCGTTCTATGACACGATGTTCAAGGTCAAGGATTTCTGGGCCGTGCCCGAATATGCCGAACTGCTGACGGCCCTGAACCAGCGTGTCTATCCGGCTGTGGTCGCCGGCGAAGGCACCTCGAAAGAGGTTCTGGATGCCCTTGCCGCCGACTGGAAGGCAATCTTCGCCAAATACGGTCGCGGCGGCTGACGCCCCGCTTGCGGCGGGGCCCATGGTCCCGCCGCATCCCTTTTCAGGAATAGCAGCGCCATGGCCGAACTGATTGCCCGTCTTGACCCCAAATCCCGCGCCGCGTCGCGTGGCCTCAGCGACCTTGCGATCCGCAACCTGTTCGTGATCCCGACCATCGCGTTCCTGATCATTTTCAACATCTTCCCGCTGATCTACAGCTTGGGCTATTCCTTCACCGACTTCCGCGCCTCGTCCAAGGCGCCCGCCAATTTCGTGGGGTTGCAAAACTACCGCGACCTGCTGGCCGACCCCTTCATCTGGACCAACTTCACCATCACGGCGAAATATGTGGTGGTGTCGGTCACGGGTCAGGTTCTGGTCGGCTTCGGCCTCGCCCTCCTCCTCAACCGCACCTTCCCGTTCAAGGGGCTGATCACCACGCTCCTGATGCTGCCCATGATGCTGTCGATGGCGGTGGTGGGGCTGTTCTGGAAGCTGCTCTATGACCCCAACTTCGGCATCATCAACTATGCCCTGGGCCTTGGCTCCTTCGAATGGCTCTCCGACCCCGGCATCGCGCTTTACGCCGTCGCGCTGACCGACATCTGGATGTGGTCGCCCTTCGTGATGCTCCTGTCCCTCGCCGGCCTCTCCGCCGTCCCGAAACACCTGTACGAAGCGGCCTCCATCGACCGCGCCGGGCCGTTCTATGTGTTCTTTCGCATCACCCTGCCGCTGGTCGCGCCCATCCTGTTGATCGCCATCATCTTTCGCACGATGGAGGCGTTCAAGACCTTTGACCTCGCCTTTGTGATGACCAGCCAGCCCACCACCGAACTGATCTCGATCCGCCTGTACAAGATGGCGTTTCAGGAATGGCAGACCGGCAAGTCCTGCGCGCTTGCCTATATCGTGCTGATCATGGTGCTGACCATCACCAACATCTACGTCAAATACCTGAACCGCGCGAAGGAGCGTTGACATGGCAACCGTCACCTCCACCTCGCAACGTCTGGGCCACCGCGCAGCCATCGCGCTGATCGCCCTGGCGCTGGTCGTGTTCCTGGCCCCGATCTACTGGATCGGCTCCAC
>CAMBWO010000333.1 GCA_945871285.1 Pseudorhodobacter antarcticus
ATGACTCGATTCCAACGAGGTTCATTTGGCGCTCCCAAGCGGTCTCAGTAAGGATTGGATCAGGCAGGTCTTGCCACCATGATTGAATAGCCATGTCGCCTCCTATGGATTGGTCCAAGGGAGGACCATGTGTCGGGAATGTGCGAAGTAGGGTCAGCACTAGATGTTGTGTTATATGTGCCTACTAAACATGGATATTGATAACCTATTGGCTTTATTGCCTAAGGACTTTCATGTTTAGTAGAAACATACTCTTTTTTGGGGGGTTGCAGCCGGGGCGGGGTAATAGCATGTTAGTAGGCATCAGGGGGGATTGGCAATTGAGGACACGGGTCTGGAACCGCGAAAGCAAGGGCGCGCTCACCTTCACCGAACTCGGCTTCGGCACCGCCCCCATCGGCGGCCTCTACCGCCCCGTCCCGGCTGAGGAGGCCCACGCCACAATGACCCGCGCCTGGGATCTGGGCGTGCGCTACTTCGACACCGCCCCCCTTTACGGCCTTGGCCAATCCGAAACCCGCCTGAACCGCCTCCTCCAGGGCCGCGACCGCGACAGCTATATCGTCTCCTCCAAAGTCGGCCGCCTCCTCCACCTGTGCAAACCCGGCGAACCGCACGAAGGCGTCGGCAAATGGTTCGACGTCCCCCACCGCACCAAATCCTATGATTTCAGCTATGATGGCGTCCTGCGCTCGCTAGAATTCACCTTTGAACGCACCGGGTTGAACCGCCTCGATGTGGTCTATGTCCACGACCTCGACGTCTGGACCCACGGCTCCACCGAAACAATGGAGGCCTACCGCGACACCTTCATGGCCGGCGGCTACCGCGCCCTGATCGAACTGCGCGACCAGGGCGTGATCCGCGCCATCGGTGGCGGCATCAACGAATGGGAATCCTGCCAGTGGCTGACCGAGCGCGGCGATTTTGACCTGTTCCTGCTGGCGGGACGCTATACGCTGTTGGAACAAGAGGCGCTGACCTCCTTCCTCCCTCTCTGCGAAGAACGCGGCATCGGCATCGTCGTCGGCGGCCCCTATAATTCCGGCATCCTCGCCACCGGCCCCAAACCCGGCGCCTTCTACAACTACGACCCCGCCCCGTCCCATATCGTTGAAAAGGTGCGCAAGATCGAGGCGACCTGCACCGCCCACGGCGTGCGCATGGTCGACGCCGCCTTCCAGTTTCCCCTCCGCCACCCCGCCGTCGTCTCCGTCATCCCCGGCGCGATGACGCCTGCGGAAGTCGAGGCCAACGCCCGCGCCGCCGCCGCCACAATCCCCGCCGCCCTGTGGGACGACCTGAAATCCCAAGGCTTGATGCGCCAGGACGCCCCGACATGAAGCTCGACAGCCACCAACATTTCTGGACCCCCGGCCGCGGCGACCACACCTGGATGCCGCAAGACAACCCCATCCTGAACCGCACCTACCTGCCCGCTGACCTTGCCCCCATCCTTGCGGGCCAAGGCGTCGACGGCACCATCCTCGTCCAGGCCGCCGCCACCGTGAACGAAACCGAATACATGCTCGGCCTCGCCGATGCCTCGGGCTTTGTCCAAGGCGTCGTCGGCTGGGTCGATTTCGAAAACCCCACCGACGCCGCCACCCTCAAACGCCTGAAAGGCCACCCGAAATTCAAGGGCGTCCGCCCGATGATCCAGGACATCCCCGACGACACCTGGATGCTGCGCGACGATGTGCAATGGGCCTACAAGGCGATCTGCGACCTAGACCTGACCTTCGACGCCCTCGGCTTCCCCCGCCACCTGGACCATTTCCTAACTCTGCTGCACCGCTATCCCTCCATGCGCGTGGTGATCGACCATTGCATGAAACCCCAAATCCGCGACCATTCCGCCGCCAATTTCCAAACCTGGGCCGACGGCATGACCCGCCTGGCTGACACCGGCGCCCATTGCAAATTCTCGGCCCTCATCACCGAAGCCAGTCCCGATTGGACCGTGGCCGACCTCAAACCCTATGTCGACCACGTCCTGTCAGCCTTCGGCCCCGACCGCGTGATGTGGGGCTCCGACTGGCCCGTGTGCCGCCTGCGGGCGGAATACGACATCTGGCATAACGCCGCCCAAACCCTGACCGCCCACCTGCCCGATGCTGCCCGGGCCCAGATCTACGGCGCCACCGCTGCTGCCTTTTACCGCATAGGGTAGGGTGCGTGCTTGCACGCACCACGCCGCACGGTGCGTGAAATCACGCACCCTACCCTTGATAAAGCCGCCCCGCGACCAGCCGCAAGGTCGCCGCCGCATCCTGCCGCGCCATCGCGGCGGTCAACTCGGCATCCCCCGCCAACCCCTTGGCAATCCCGCGCAACCGGTCGGCCATCATCACATTGACCCCCGCCTCCGCCACCGGGTCCAAACCGCCATGATCGGGGAAGGTGTCGAAATAGATCACCCCGTCAAACCCCTGCCGGTCCAACTCCACAAACAGCTCCAGCGTCTGCACCGGATGCACCGACCCCACCATCAACCCGTCATCCCGCTTGCCGTAGCCATCATTCAGATGCACCCCCAGGATGCGCGAATACCGCCCCGCCAGCTGCGCCGACTGCGCCGGAATCTCCCCCGCAAACAGCACGTGACAGAAATCCAGCGTGATCCCCGTATTCGCCCGCCCCAACTCCCGCAACGCCAACAGGTTCGTGCCAATATCCGGCATCAACGAAAACGCCCGCGGCTCACTGGGTTTATACTCCAGCGCGATGTCCAGATCAGGGTTGTGGTCGCAGACCTGCGCCAGACACTCCAGACTGTCCTCCCACATCCGCGCGTAATCGCCCTGAAAGGCGTAATCCACCCCGTCCTGCCCCATCCACAGCGTCATCACCCGCCCCCCCATCGCGGCCAGGGCGTCCAACCCCCGCTTGGTGATATCCACCGCCGCCCGCCGCACCACCGGGTCTGGATTGGAAAACGCCCCCAGCCGAAACCCCGGATCGGTGTAATACCGCATCGCCACCCCGTTCAGCGAAATCCCGTTATCCGCCAGCACCCGGCCCAACTCGGCCGGCGCATACCCCTGGAAATGGTCCGGATAGTTCAAATCCGCCGCATCCATCCCCGGCACAGACGCCACCCGCGCAATCAGGTCCGCCACCGTCGGCTTGCCCGGCAACCCCGCCTTGAACGCATTCAGACGGCCGGCATAGCGGGGGCGGTTCAGCAGGGTCATGCGGTCACTCCGGTTCAAACAGATCGGGGCGGTTTTGCGCCAAAGGCTCCAGAAAGCCAATCAGTTTTCCCAGATGCGCCCGCGTCGCCAGCCGCGCCGCCACCGGGTCCCGCGCCTCGACCGCATCCACAATCGCAAGGTGCTCGGCCAGCGTCGCCTCGATCCGCCCCGGCTGCGGCAAGATCAGCTGCCGCGCCCGGTTCACATGCACCCAGGCCGTATCGGCAAACTCGGCGACCCGCGGAAACCCGGTGAACCCCAGGATCAACTCATGCATCGCCGCATCGGTCTGATAGAACCCGGCGAAATCATGATCCTCGATCAGCGCCGCCTGCAAACGCAGGTTGCGCCGCAGCAGCACCACCTGCTCCGGCGTGACCGCCCCCGCCACCTGCTCGACCGCCGCCATCTCCAGCGCCTCGCGCAGGAACGCCCCCTCGCGGATCTCGCTCAACGACAACCGCGCCACAAAGGTCCCGGCCTGCGGCACCACCCGCACCAGATGCTCGGCCGCCAGCCGCGCCACCGCCTCGGACACCGGACTGCGCGACACGCCCAGCGCCTCGCAGATCTCGGGCTTGCGGATGAAATCACCGGGCGCCATGTGCAGCGACAGGATCGCCTCACGCAAGGACCCATAGACCTTTTGCGCCAATGACCCCGCAAACCCGGTCAATGGCCGCAGGGGCCGCCGCTCCGGCAGGTTCACCTCGAACGCGGGGCCTTGAACTGGCATGGCATCCCCTTGTAGCATACTAACATGTTAGACGGGCCCTGCCCCCTGTCAAGCCAAGGCCCCCACCCAGCCCGCGAAAGGTCCGTCCATGCAGCCCACCACCATCCGCCTGCACCAATCCGACAATGTCATCATTGCGCTCAAGGACCTTGCCGCCGGCACCACCCTGCCCGACCTGGCCGCCCCCCTGACCCAGGCCGTGCCGCGTGGCCACAAGATCGCCACCACCGCCATCGCGCCGGGCCAAAACGTGCTGCGCTATGGCCAGATCATCGGCGTTGCGACCCAAGCCATCCCGGCAGGCGCCCATATCCACACCCACAACCTCGGCATGGGCGCGCATGAGCTGGACTATGCCTTTGCCTCCGAACAAAACCCCCAGCACGTCGTCACCGAAAAACGCAGCTTCATGGGCTATCACCGCCAGGACGGCTCGGTCGGCACGCGCAATTATCTGGGCATCCTGACCTCGGTCAACTGCTCGGGCACCGTCGCCAAACTGATCGCCGAGGCGTGCGAAAAGGACGGCTGGCTTGACGCCTTCCCCAATATCGACGGCGTCGTCCCCATCGTCCATGGCACCGGCTGCGGCATGTCGGGCAAGGATGAGGGCTATGACACCCTGTTCCGCACGCTGAAAGGTTACGCCCGCAACCCCAACTTTGGCGG
>CAMBWO010000334.1 GCA_945871285.1 Pseudorhodobacter antarcticus
CCCTGCCGCGCGGGATCGACGCCGGGCTTGACGCCCTGCTGCACAACATCAGCCTGGACCAGGCCCGCCTTCTGGCCGCCCCCGACCGCGCCGCCGACCGCATCCTGGCCGACCTGACCCGCCAGGCCCACCCGGCTGGCCAATTCCGCGCCCTGCATGATGTGTGGGAGGGCTGGTATGACCGGGGCAGGGCCCAAGGCGCCAACTTTGACCTCAACGTCGCCCTCCACCTCGCCCGCGCCAATGTGGACCAGACCAAGGGCGTGCAGCACAGTCAGGCCTTGGCCGACCTTGGCATCACCCAACACGACCTTGGCGAACAGGAAGGCCGACCCGATCGGCTAAAGCAAAGCGTCGCCAGCTTTCGCGCCGTCGTCGCCGCCGTCAAACCGCAAAGCGACCCGGACGCCTGGGCGGACGCCATGACCAATCTGGGCATGGCCTTGGCCGCACTGGGCGCGCGCGAGTCCGGCACCTCGCGGCTGGAGGAGGCCGTCAAGACCTTTCGCGCCGCCCTTGCCGTGCAAACCCGCGACCGCGTGCCGCTGGACTGGGCCGTGACCTGGGGGAACATGGGTGCGGCGTTAACCTTGCTGGCCGACCGCACCGACGATCTGCCCCTGGCCCGGCAGGCTCTGCAACAGGTGCAGGAGGCCGAGGCGGTCCTGCGCGACGGCGGCCACCAGATCTGGCCTGCCGACCGCATTCCCCGCGCCCAGGCCGTCATCGCCCGCCTGGCGTAGCCCCCGCTACAGCCGCCCCAATGCCCGGTCCAGCGCCTGCACCAGCAGATCGGCGTGGTCCGGCCCAAAGGCCAGCGGCGGCCGGATTTTCAGCACGTTGCCATGCACCCCCTCGCTGCCCAGCAGCACCCCCTCATCCCGCAACAGCCCCACCAACCGCCCCGCCCCGGCAGGCTCTCGCGTCTCGCGGTCCTGCACCAACTCGACCCCCACCGCCAGCCCGACGCCCCGCACATCGCCAATCAGCCCATGCCGCGCCATCAGCCCGCGCAGACCCGCCCGCAAATGCTCGCCCGTCACCCGCGCCCTCTCGCAAAGCCCCTCATCCGCGATCACATCCAGCACCGCCAACCCCGCCGCACAGGCGACATTGTTGCCGCCAAAGGTCGAGAAGAATGGCCCAAGCGTCAGGAAATGCTCCAGAATCTCGGGCCGCGTGATTACCGCCCCCACCGGATGACCATTGCCCGCCGGTTTGCCGATGGTGATGATGTCGGGCACAACGCCATGATGCCGATGCCCCCAGAACTGCCCCATCCGGCCAAAGCCTGACTGCACCTCATCGGCAATGAACAGCCCGCCAGCCCCCCGCACCGCCGCCGCGACCGCCTGCAAATAGCCCGGCGCCACATCCAGAATCCCGTTGGTCATAAAGGCGCTGTCAACCATGAACGCCGCCAGCCCCAATGGGCCAAGGTCCGCAATCAGCGGCCCCGCCAGCGCGGCATAGTTCTCCGCCAACCCCGCCTCACCCCGCCGCCACGGCCCGCGGTAATCATCAGGCGGCGGCAACAGCCGGATATGCGGCGCAGCCCAAGCCCCCGGCGCGTTCGACGGTGAAAAGGCGTCAATCGCCTCGGTCACGCCGTGATAGGCAAACTCCATCGCCATGCCGCCCGAATGCCCCGTCCAGGCCTTGGCCATCCGCCAGGCCAGATCATTAGCCTCGCTGCCCGAATTGACGAACACCACCGCCGACAATCCATCGCCCGCCAGTGCCCCCAACCGCTCGGCATAGTCCACCGACTGATCGGTCACATACCGCGTGTTGGTGTTCAGCCGCCGCGCCTGCCGGGCAATCGCCTCCACAACATAGGGGTGACAGTGCCCGACATGCGGCACGTTGTTATAGCAGTCCAGATAGCGCCGCCCCGCGCTGTCGGTCAGCCAGACGCCCTCACCCTGCACCATATGGATCGGCGGGTCGTAAAACACATAGGGTTTCGCCCCCATCACCCGCCGCCGCCTTGCCCAGGCCTCCTCCATCGTCACCGCCGGGGCAGGGGGGGCAAAGTTCGCCGCCCGCCGGATCAGGTTGCGCATCCCCTCCACCGCCCGCAACTCGCGCAACAGCGGCATCGACCGGTCGTTGAAATGGGTCAGCGACCCCTCCGACACGATCCCCTGCGCCCGCTTGGCCGCCTCGATCAGCGGCGTCATCACCAGCCGCATCTCGACCATGTCCAGCACCAGATCCGCCTCGGCCTCCTCCAGCGGGGTCACGCTGGCGTAACCCTTGACCATCTGAAACAGCACCGCCCCATGGTCGCCCCCCGGCGTCAGAAAATCCGCCGCCGCATTGGCCAGATCCTGCACCAGCGACCCCTGCACCAGATCGCCAAAGTCGATGATCCCGCTGACCTCACCCCCGTCCATCAGACTGTTGAACGGGTGCACATCGCCGTGGATGATCTGACTGCGCATCCCCTCCAGCGCTGGCACGGTCCGCCCAACATGACGTGCCAACACCTCCCCCGCCGAGCCCCGGTCGCCCTCCGGCAACTCCCCCACATGCCCCGCCAGCCCCCCCGCCAGCCGCGTATCCCACACCAGCGGCCGCATCGCTGGTGCCCCATGCACAAACCCCCGCATCGCCCGCCCCAACCGCGCAATCGCCACGCCCACCGCCCGGTGCTGCGCAGGCGTCAGCCCGCGCCCGCCAATCACATCCCCCACCAGCCAGCTCAGCACCAGCACCGGACAGCCCGCCAACTCCGTCAACGCCGCCCCATCCAGCGCCCGCCGCACCCGTGGCACTGCCAACCCCGGATCAACCCGCGCGATATGCTCCAACACCCCCACCTGAGCCTCCAACACCGCCACCCCCTCCGCCGGATGACAGACCTTGACGACAAACGCCCCCGCCGCCCCCGTCACCCGCAAATTCTGATCCCGCTCCCCCTCCAGCGCGACCCACTCCCCGCTCACCCCATAGCGCGCCGCCACAAAGGCCGCGATTTCGGCCAGGTCCACCCTCGGCGGGCGCATCGTCGTCAGCATCATTCCATCTCTCCCTGTCCAACCCGCGCCGCCGACCGCACCACCGCCGACAGTTGCACCAACTGCCGCGCCAGCGGGCTCGTCCGCCGCCATACCATGCCAATCGTCCGGCTCGGCTGCACCCCCGCAAACCGCGCCACCGATACCGCCGCCGACCGGGTTTCCACCGCCACCGCCATCTGCGGCAACAACGTCACCCCCATGCCCGCCCCCACCATCTGCACCAAGGTCGCCAGCGAACTGGCATCCAGAATCTCCCGCGCCACCGACGCCTGCATCGCACAAAAGGACAGCGCCTGATCGCGAAAGCAATGCCCCTCCTCCAGCAGCAACAACCGCATCTCGCGCAAGATCTCGCGGCTCGGCACCGGCTTGCCCGCATCCTCGGCCGGGCGCACCAGCACGAAATCCTCCGAAAACAGCGCCACCTCGGTCAGCGACGGCTCGGACACCGGCAGCGCGACAATCGCCGTATCCAGCCGCCCCTCGGCCAACTCCTGCATCAGGCGCGGCGTCACCGTCTCTCGCACATGAATCTCCAGCCCGGCATATTGCCGTGCCAGCGTGGCCATCAGCGACGGCAGCAAATAGGGCGCCACCGTGGGAATCACCCCGATCCGCAACCGCCCCACCAACCCCTCCTGCGCCGCCCGCGCCAGATCGCTCAGCTCATCGACCGACCGCAAGATCTCGCGCACCCGCAGCGCAAAGGCCTCGCCGAAATGGGTCAACCGCACCTGACGCGGCCCCCGCTCGAACAGCGCAGTGCCGAGGGCCGCCTCCATCTCCTTGATCTGCATCGACAAGGCCGGTTGCGATATCGCACAGACCTCGGCCGCCCGGCCAAAGTGGCCCAGACGCGCCAAGGCCTCGAAATAGCGAAACTGTTTCAGGCTCAGATGGTTCATAACCTCACCTTATCATCGCAATCAGGAAATTCTACTTAAACTAATGGAACGATTTTGCTACTGTCTCACCAACCAACAAAATCAGGAGTCTCTCATGGACGGAAACGACAACGGCGGCGGCAAATGCCCGGTGCTTCACGGGGCTGTCAAACACGCCGTCTCCAGCCTGCGCGGCAACCGCGACTGGTGGCCCAACCAGCTGAACATCCGCATCCTGCACCAGAACGGTGCCGCCTCCAACCCGCTGGGCGCCGACTTCTCCTATGCCGACGCGTTCAAAACCCTCGACCTGACCGCGCTGCGCGCCGACCTTGTCGCCCTGATGACCGACAGCCAGCCGTGGTGGCCCGCTGACTGGGGCCATTACGGCCCGCTGTTCGTCCGCATGGCCTGGCACTCCGCCGGCACCTACCGCACCGGCGATGGCCGTGGTGGCGCCTCCTCGGGCACCCAGCGTTTCGCGCCCCTGAATTCCTGGCCCGACAACGTCAACCTCGACAAGGCCCGCCGCCTGCTCTGGCCGATCAAGCAGAAATACGGCAACGCCCTCTCCTGGGCCGACCTGATGATCTATGCCGCCAATGTCGGCATGGAAGACATGGGCTTCAAATCCTTTGGCTTCGGCGGTGGCCGGGCGGATGTGTGG
>CAMBWO010000335.1 GCA_945871285.1 Pseudorhodobacter antarcticus
GTCGTGCTGATGCTGTTTGTCTGGCTGCTGGAGCGGGCGCTGAAGTCGCCCTGGGGCCGGATGATGCGGGCGATCCGCGACAACGAGGTGTCGGCGGCGGCGATGGGCAAGGATGTGACGCGGCAGCATCTGATGATCTTCATCCTGGGCTCGGCGGTCGTCGGGGTTGCGGGGGCGATGTATACCTCGATGAACACGCAGCTGGTGCCGGGGGAATATTCGCCGCTGCGCTTTACCTTTCTGGTCTGGATCATGGTGATCGTGGGGGGGTCGGGCAACAACTGGGGCTCGGTTCTGGGCGGGTTGCTGGTCGGCTGGTTGTGGCTGATCGTGGACAACGCGGGACCCATCGTGATGGGGGCTGTGACGGCGGGGATGGAGGCCGGGCCGCTGAAAAGCCATCTGATCGACATGGCCCCGCAGATGCGCCTGCTGACGCTGGGGGTGGCGCTGCTGTTGGTGCTGCGGTTCAGCCCGCGCGGGTTGCTGCCCGAAAAATAGCCTAGAACCCGAAATCGTCGGGGCTGAGTTGGGCCACCGTCACCCCGACAAGGGTGACGGAGCCGGACCCGAACTGCACATAGACCGCGCCGCCCGCGGTATTGGACAGCGACAGTTGGGCAAAGCTGGTGGCCGCGTCGAACAGGATGCGGTCGTCTTCCGAGAAATAGTTGACCGTGTCATCGTCAAAGGCCGTGCCGCGAAACACAAAGGTATCGGCCCCGGTCCCGCCCGTGGCAGTGTCATTGCCGGCCGAAAAGCGCAGGGTGTCATTGCCCGCCCCGCCGTTGAAGAAGTTGTTCGAGGCGTTGTCGGCAAAGCTGTCGGCGGCGGCGGTGCCCACGACCGCCTCGATGCTGACCAGCTTGTCCAGATGGCCGAAACCGTCGCGGACCGTGCCTGCTGCAAGATTGGCCTTGATGCCGTCGGTGCCGCCCTGCCCCGCATCCAGCGCATAGGTGGCAAAGTCGAACCCGCCGCGCCCGTCCAGCCGGTCTGCCCCGGCCATGCCGGCAAAGGTGTTGCCAAGGCCGTCACCCCGGACCTGGTCCTGCCGGTAGGTGCCGGTCAGGGACTCGAACCCGACGATCGTGTCGATCACCCCATCGGGGCCGGTGACTGTGCCCAGGTTCAGGTCTGCACTGATCCCGCGCAGCGCGTTCTGGGGTTGAAAGAACCAGCTGTCATAGGCCAGCGTGTCAAAGCCGCTGCCGCCGTCATAGCGGTCGGCGCCGCCCTGATCCTTGATGTAATCATCCCCGCCCGCCGCCAGCACCGTATCAACCCCGGTGCCGGTGTCGATCACATCGCCGGTGCCGGCATGGCCGATCAAGGTGTTGGTCCCCCGCGTGATCATCGCCCAAGCCGAAAGGGCATCGCCCCGCTCCAGCGTGGACAAAAAGATCGGCAAGGCCACCCCCAGGCCGGTGACCGTCAACTAGACATCGCCCGCCGCATTGCGATAGGTCAGACCGGACAGCGTGCCGCCGGTGATGCGCAAGGCCCCTGCATCCGGGCCGGTCTCGATGACATAGCTGGTGGCGCGGGCAAAGCTGACCTCGACCGTGGCGGCAAACAGCGTGGGGTCCAAGGGCCCCAGATCGGGATCATTGGTCAAGGTCATGCCGGTTTGCGACAACGCCGTCCGGTCATAGGACGCCAGGCGGTCATCGCCATAAAACCCCAGGTTGCCCGCCATCCATTGAAATTTTGCCACGCCGATGTTCCCTGGTTAATCAATCTCTAACATCCACTTAAAGTTGTCAGACGTAAAAACTTCCTTAATGCCGCGCCCGATTGCGCCCATGATTTTGCAGGTCTGCCACGGGTCATCTGGCAAAGGCGACGGGTGATGTCGCTGCCTGACAGGTCAATGCCCGCCCTGTTGGTATTACCGCAGGCAAAGCTTGGTATCTCAGAGGACCCCATGAAAACCCATACCCGTGTTCTGGTCATTGGCGGCGGCGTCGTCGGCTGTTCGGTTCTGTATCACCTGACCAAGCTTGGCTGGTCGGATGTCATGCTGGTGGAGCGGTCGGAGCTGACCTCTGGCAGCACCTGGCACGCGGCGGGCGGGTTTCACACGCTGAACGGCGACACCAACATGGCGGCGCTGCAAGGCTCTACGATCCGGCTGTACAAGGAGTTGGAGGCGATCACGGGTCTGTCCTGCGGGTTGCACCACGTCGGCGGCATCACGCTGGCCGACAATCAGGAGCGGTTCGACCAGTTGAAGGCCGAACGCGCCAAGCACCGCTACATGGGGCTGGATACCGCCATCCTGACCCCGGCCGAGGTCGAGAAGATGACCGATGGCATGGTGAACACCGCAGGCATCCTGGGCGCGCTGTATGACCCGCTGGACGGCCATCTTGACCCCTATGGCACGACCCATGCCTATGCCAAGGCCGCCAAGATGGGCGGGGCCGAGATTGTGCTGCACACCAAGGTGATCGCCACCAACCCGACGCCCGAAGGCTGGGAGGTCGTGACCGACAAGGGCACGATCCATTGCGAACATCTGGTGAATGCGGCGGGCCTGTGGGCGCGCGAAGTGGGGGCCATGGCGGGGGTTTACCTGCCGTTGCTGCCCATGGCGCATCAGTATCTGGTGACGGATGACATCCCTGAAATCGTCGCCCGCGGCGGGCGCGAATTTCCCCATGTGATGGACCCCGGCGGCGAAAGCTATCTGCGCCAGGAGGGGCGTGGGTTCTGCATCGGCTTTTACGAAAAGCCCTGCGAAGGCTGGTCGATCGACGGCACGCCCTGGACCTGGGGACAGGAACTGCTGGCGGACCAGTTCGACAAGATCGCGGATTCGGTCGAATTTGCCTACAAACGCTTTCCTGCCCTGCAACGCGCGGGCGTCAAGCGGGTGATCCATGGGCCCTTCACCTTTGCCCCCGATGGCAACCCCCTGATCGGCCCGGTGCAAGGCCTGCGCAACTATTGGTCGGCCTGCGCCGTGATGGCGGGCTTTTCCCAAGGCGGCGGCATGGGCCTGTCGCTGGCGCAATGGATCATCCATGGCGAGGTCGAACGCGACCCGCGCGGCTTTGACGTGTCGCGCTTTGGCACTTGGACGACGGCGGGTTACACGGTGCCCAAGGTCATCGAAAACTATCAGATGCGGTTTTCCGTGGGCTATCCGAATGAGGAACGCCCGGCAGCGCGGCCGTTCCGCACCACGCCGATGTATGACACCAACACCGCGCTGCGCGCCGTCTGGGGCCAGCAATACGGGCTGGAGGTGGTGAATTACTACGCTCTGCCGGGGGAACCGCTGTATGAAACCCCGACCTTCAAACGCTCGAACGCGTGGGAGGCGACGCGCCAAGAGGTTATGGCGGTGCGCGAGGGTGTCGGCATCAACGAATTGCAGAACTTCGGCAAATACGTCGTCAAGGGCCCCCGCGCCCGCGCCTGGCTGGACCGCATCATGGCGGGCAACATCCCGAAACCGGGCCGCCTGTCGCTGACCCCGATGTTGGCCCATTCGGGCAAGATCATCGGCGATTTCACGGTGTCCTGCCTGTCGGAAAACGAATTCCAGCTGACCGCCAGCTATGGCGCGCAAGGCTGGCATTACCGCTGGTTCGAGCAGAACATGGAGGAGGGTGTCACGGTCGAGAACGTCTCCGACAGCCGCTCGGGCTTTCAGATCGCCGGACCGAAAGCGCGCGAACTGTTGTCGCGTGTCACCCGCAGCGATGTGTCAGGGGCGGCGTTCAAGTTCATGGATGTCAAACGCCTGACCGTGGGCATGGCCAACTGCATCGTGCAACGCGTCAGCTATACGGCTGATCTGGGCTATGAAATCTTTTGCGATCACATGTCCGTGCGCCATTTGTGGGACGTGCTTAGCACCCATGGCGCGGACCTTGGGCTGCGTCCGTTCGGGATGCGGGCGATGATGTCGCTGCGTCTGGACAAGTGGTTCGGGTCCTGGGGCCGCGAATTCAGCCCCGATTACACGCCCGCCGAAACCGGGCTTGACCGCTTTATCCGCTGGAACAAGGAGGCGGATTGGATCGGCAAGGCGGCAGCGACCGCCGAAAAGGCCGCAGGACCGAAGCGCAAGCTGGTGCCGCTGATCGTGGATGCGTCGGACGCCGATGTGGTGGCCTGGGAGCCGATCTGGCTGGACAACGAGGTTGTCGGCTGGTGCACCAGCGGCGGCTTCTCGCACTATACCGGCAAGTCGCTGGCCCAAGGCTTTGTGCCCGCCGACCGCGCCGTGGACGGGCTGGAGGTCGAGATCGAAATCCTGGGCGAACGGCGCAAAGCGGTGGTCCATATGGCCCCGCTGTTTGACGCCGACGGGGCAAGGATGCGTGGCTGATTTCATCTTTTCACAAATATCCTCAGGGGGTCCGGGGGATGGAAAATCCCCCGGCCTTGCCCCATGCCGGACCTGACCATCCTGATCCCCGCCGCTGGCGCGTCGTCCCGCATGCGGGGGCAGGACAAACTGCTGCAACCTGTCGCCGGGGAACCCATCCTGCGCCGTCAGGCCCGCATCGCGCTGACGCTGGCCCCGGTCATCGTCACCCTGCGCGACCCCGACCC
>CAMBWO010000336.1 GCA_945871285.1 Pseudorhodobacter antarcticus
ACGCAGGACAGCTTTGTGCTGGTCTAGAGCGGCCCCGGCCTGCGCTCCTCGGTCAACAGCACATTCGCCTCGACCTGCCCCAACCCCGGCAGCGTCATGATCCGCCGCCGCAGCACCCGCTCAAAATCGGCAATGTCGCGGGCCACCACGCGCAGGCGGTAATCAAACAGCCCCAACACATGCTGCACCACCTGCACCTCAGGGATCGCGCCCACTGCCCGCTCGAAATCCTCCAAGGAAACCCGCCCCTTGGTGGCCAGCTTGACCCCCAAAAACACCGTCACCCCAAACCCCAGCGCCGCCCGGTCCACATCCACCCGCAGCCCCGCCAACACCCCCGCCTCCTCCAGCCGCTTGATGCGCCGCCAGGCCGAAGGCTGCGACAGCCCATGCCGCCGCCCCAGCGCCCCCGCCGACAGACTGCCCTCCCGCGCCAGATCGCGCAACAACGCCCGGTCCAGATCATCCAGGTCAATCACAGCGGCAACCCCTCGCTCTCCTTGATCGTCGCAATCAGCATCAACGCCTCGACCTCGGCAATATGCGGCAGGGCCAGGATGCCCGCCCGGTAAATCCCCTGATACTGCGCCATGTCGCGGGCAATCACGGTCAGCCGCACATCCACCCGGCCCAGAAACGTCTCGATCCCCACCACCTCGGGCACCAGGCGCGCCGCCGCGATGAACTCGTCAAAGGCCCGCGGGTTGGTCTTGTCCAGCGTAAAGCGCAAGCTGACCTCGACCTCATAGCCCAGCTTGCGCCAGTCGATCACCACCCGCTCGCCGCGCAAAACCCCGCCTTGCGTCAACCGCTCCAACCGCCGCCACAGCGTGGCCTGCGTCACCCCCGCCCTCTCGGCCAGCACGGCGCGGGCCAGACCTGGCTCGGCCAGATAGTGCCGCAGGATACGGCGATCCGTCTCATCGACCTGCATGATCTGTGCACCTATGCCCCATTTGACGCATGACTATTCGCAGAATGGCCCCCTCTCGTCAAACAATGCACCGCAAACCGCCCCAAAACCCCTATGCTGCGCCCATAACCCAGCAAAGGAGCGCCCAAATGCGCGTGTATTACGACCGTGACTGCGACATCAACCTGATCAAGGACAAAAAGGTCGCCATCCTCGGCTACGGCAGCCAAGGCCACGCCCACGCCCTGAACCTGCGCGATTCGGGTGCCAAAAACCTCGTCGTGGCGCTGCGCCCCGGTTCCGCCTCCGCCAAAAAGGCCGAAGGCGAGGGGCTCAAGGTGATGGACATCGCCGCCGCCGCCGCCTGGGCCGACCTGATCATGTTCACCATGCCCGACGAATTGCAGGCCGAAACCTACAAGAAATACGTCCACGACAACATCCGTGACGGCGCTGCCATCGCCTTTGCCCACGGCCTGAACATCCACTTCGGCCTGATCGAGCCCAAGCCCGGCGTCGACGTCATCATGATGGCCCCCAAGGGCCCAGGCCACACCGTGCGCGGCGAATATGTCAAGGGCGGCGGCGTGCCCTGCCTCGTGGCCGTCCATCAGGACGCGTCGGGCAAGGCCATGGAGCTTGGCCTGTCCTACTGCTCCGGCATCGGTGGCGGTCGTTCGGGCATCATCGAAACCAACTTCCGTCAGGAATGCGAAACCGACCTGTTCGGCGAACAGGCCGTCCTGTGCGGTGGCCTGGTCGAACTGATCCGCATGGGCTTTGAAACCCTGGTCGAGGCTGGCTACGAGCCCGAAATGGCCTATTTCGAATGCCTGCACGAGGTCAAACTGATCGTCGACCTGATCTATGAAGGCGGCATCGCCAACATGAACTACTCGATCAGCAACACCGCCGAATACGGCGAATACGTCTCCGGCCCGCGCATCCTGCCCTATGCCGAAACCAAGGCCCGCATGAAAGCCGTGCTGGAAGACATCCAGTCCGGCAAATTCGTCTCCGACTTCATGCAGGAAAACGCCGTCGGCCAGCCCTTCTTCAAGGCCACCCGCCGCCGCAACGACGAACACCAGATCGAAAAAGTCGGCGAAAAACTGCGCGCCATGATGCCGTGGATTTCCAAAGGCAAAATGGTCGACCGCGCGCGGAACTGATCCCACTCAAACCGGGGCCGGTCACAGGGCCGGCCCCGGCTTCCATCAATCCAGCACCGGCTCCACCTCCGGCACGCGCCGGATGCGTTCGTTCAGCGGGATCAAAAACGCCACCCCGCCCTGCGGCCCGTCCTTGGCCAGGGTCGAAACCGGTTGGTTGGGGTCGTGCAGGCGTTCTTCCACCTCAACCTTGCTGACCAGCGCCAGCACCCCAACCGCCAGCAGCGTGATCAACGACAGCAGGGGCACAATCCAGGTAAAGTCCATGTCGGGCATCCTCAGAGTTCAGATACCCAGACAACCAGCGACCGCCCGCGTGGTTCCAATCCGCCTCACCCACCGGCCAAATCCCGCTCCAACTCACTGGCCATACCTTGCCATCAGGTTAACGAAATTCGTCAAACCATTGATAAACCTTCATTTTATAAAGTGTCCACACGTGGACATTCCCTAAACAGCCGCCTGAACCGCGCCCACAATCTCGTCCACCACTGCAATTAGCAACGCCTCGTCCTCACATTCCGCCATGACCCGCACCAGCGGTTCCGTGCCCGATTTGCGGATCAACAGCCGCCCCTTGCCCGTCAGCCGCACCTCTGCCCCGGCAATCGCCGCCTTGACCGCCGGTGCCTCCAAAGGCCGCGCCCCGGCGCCGAAGCGGACATTCTTCAACATCTGCGGCACGGTCACGAACTGGTCAATCAACCGGCTCGCAGGCTGGCCAGTGCGGGCCATTTCCGCCAGGAACTGCAACCCCGCAATCAACCCGTCGCCCGTGGTGGCATAGTCGGTCATCACGATATGCCCCGATTGCTCACCGCCCAGGTTCCACCCCCCGCGCCGCATCGCCTCGACGACATAGCGGTCGCCCACCGCCGTCCGCTCCAGCCGCAACCCTCGGCCCGTCAAAAACCGCTCCAGCCCCAGATTGCTCATCACCGTGGCAACCAAGGTGCCGCCGCGCAGACGCCCCTCCTCGGCCCAGCGGCCCGCGAGCAGCGCCATGATCTGGTCGCCATCGGCAACGCGGCCAGTCTCGTCCAGAATCATCACCCGGTCGGCATCGCCGTCCAGGCTGATCCCGACATGGGCGCCGTGCATCACCACCGCCTCGGCCGCCGTCTGGGTGTGCGTCGAACCCACCCGGTCGTTGATATTGGTGCCGTTCGGGGTCACGCCCACCGGAATGACCTCGGCCCCCAATTCCCACAGCACCTCGGGCGCGGCCTTGTAGGCGGCCCCGTTGGCGCAGTCGATCACCACCTTCAACCCATCCAGCCGCACGCCCGACGGCAAGGTCGTCTTGACAAACTCCTGATAGCGGCCCCGGCCATCCTCGATCCGCCGCGCCCGGCCAATCCCCTCCGCGGCGGCAAGGTCGATCTCAGCGGCGACAATCGCCTCGATCTCGATCTCGGCCTCATCGCTCAGCTTGAACCCATCCGGGCCGAAGAACTTGATCCCGTTGTCCTGATGCGGGTTGTGCGACGCCGAAATCATCACCCCCAGATCGGCGCGCATGCTGCGCGTCAAAAACCCCACCGCCGGCGTGGGCACCGGCCCCAGCAGCAGCACATTCATCCCCGTCGAACACAGACCCGCCGTCAAGGCATTCTCCAGCATATACCCCGACAGCCGCGTGTCCTTGCCAATCACCACCCGGTGCCCGGCCGAGCCCTCGCGGCGGAAATACCGCCCCGCCGCCGCCCCCAGCTTCAACGCCATCTCGGCGGTCATCGGATAGGTGTTCGCCCGTCCCCGCACCCCATCGGTGCCAAACAGCTTGCGGGTCATGCCTCAACTCCTTTGGTTACGGCCTGCCACAGCGTCAAAGCCTGCCGCGTCTCGGCCACATCATGCACGCGGATCATCTGCACCCCCTGCGCCACCCCGGCCAAAGCCACCGCCAGCGACCCCGGCATCCGCCGCGCGGCATCCCCCTCCCGCGCGATGACGCCGATCATCCGTTTGCGCGAAGCACCCAGCAGCACCGGCAATCCCAGATCGTGAAACAGCGACAGCCGCGCCAGCAGCGTCAGGTTGTGAGCCAAAGTCTTGCCAAACCCTATACCGGGGTCCACGGCGATGCGGTCCCGCGCAATGCCTGCCGCCTCGGCCGCCGTAACCCGACCGACAAGCGCGTCGAACACATCCAACAGCACATCGTCATACACCGGGTCAATCTGCATCGTGTCGGGCGTGGCAATCGAGTGCATCAGGATGACCGGGCACCCTGCCCCCGCCACAACCGCCGTCATCCTTGGATCAAAGCGCAGCGCCGTCACGTCGTTGACCCAAGCCGCCCCGGCCGCCAGAGCCGCATGCGCCACCCCGGCCTTGCGCGTGTCGATGGAAATCGGCAGGTCCAGCCCCCCCTCGCGCAGCGCGGCAATCACCGGGGCGGTGCGGGCAATCTCGTCCGCCTCGTCCACCGTCACCGCCCCCGGCCGCGTGCTTTCACCGCCGATGTCGATGATATC
>CAMBWO010000337.1 GCA_945871285.1 Pseudorhodobacter antarcticus
GCCGCGTTTGACCGCTACCGGATGGAGCGTTGGGACCGCCGCGACACCCGCGAGGTCGAGGTGATTTCGGGGTGTGCGATGTTTGTGCGGGCGGCGGCGATGGGGCAGGTGGGGCTGCTGGATGACGATTTCTTCTTTTACGGCGAGGAAACCGATTGGTGCCGCCGCTTTGCCAAGGCGGGTTGGCAGGTGGTCTTTGCCCCGGTGGGCGAGATCACCCATTTCGGCGGCGGTTCGGTCAAGAGCCTGAACCACATGCGCGACATCCTGTTGACCCAAGGCACCGTGCGCCTGCATGCCAAGCATGGCGGGTGGCTGGCGGGGGTGGCGTGTTATGGTCTGCTGGGCCCGTTCAACCTGTCGCGCAGCGTGGTCTGGACAGTGCTGGCGCTGGTTCGTCCTGCCGCCCGCTACCGGGCCCGGCATTTCCGCCGGGTGGTGGCGCCGTTCGCCAAGGCCTGGCCCGCCAAGGTGGCGGCATGAAGGTTTTGCTGATCGCGCCCAATGTCGATGGCACCGATGTCGGCGAGGCCTTTGTTGCCTTCAAATGGGCCGAGGCGCTGGGGGCGCGGGTTGACCTGACGCTGCTGTCGTTCGAGCGGCCGGGGCGCGTGCCATTGGCCGAGCAACTGCCCGGTGTGCGGGTGGTGACCTGGCCCGAGCCTGCCCTCGTGCGGCGACATGAGCGGTTGAATGCCATGCTGAAACCGGCCTGGCCCCTGTTTGCGCACCGGGTGCGGGTGTGGCTGACGGCGGCGCTGGGGCGGGGCGAGACCTTTGACATCGCGCATCAGCTGATGCCGCAGGCGGCGCGCTATGCGAGCCCCCTGCGCCATTTTGCGCTACCCTATGTGATTGGCCCCCTGGGTGGCGCGCTGGATACGCCTGCCGGGTTTCGGGCCGAGATGGGGTCGGCGCCCTTGTTCACGCGGCTGCGGGGGTTGGATGCGTTGCGGTTCCGCTGGGATGCGCGGTTGCGGGCCAGCTATTCGGGGGCTGCCTGTGTGCTGGGGGTGGCGCCCTATGTGCGGGAGGTGTTGGGGGCTGTTCCGCTGAAGCGGTTTCAGGCGATGCTGGAGTTGGGGATTGATGATGCGCCAGCGGTCAGCCGCCCGGTGCCGGAGTCGGGCCGGTTGCGGTTGCTGCATGTCGGGCGCGGGGTGCGGACCAAGGGGTTGCGCGATGTGATCCGGGCGCTGGCGCTGTTGCCCGATCTGCCCGGCCTGACCCTGACCAGCGCCGGGGCGGGCGAGGAGATTGCGCTGTGCCAGGCCGAGGCTGCGCGGCTGGGGGTGGCGGACCGCGTCACCTTTCTGGGCCAGCTGCCCCGCGATCAGGTCGAGGCGCTGTACCTTAGCCATGACCTGTTTGCCTTCCCCTCGTTCCGCGAACCGGCCGGTGGGGTGCTGTATGAGGCGATGCGGAGCGCCATGCCGATCCTGACCGCCGCCCGGGGTGGCCCCGATTTCATCGTGGATGACGCTTGCGGCTTTCGCATTCCCGTCACCACGCCCGGCCAGTTTGCCCATGACATCGCGGCATGCCTGCGCCAATGCGCGGCGGACCCCGCTTTGCTGGCCCGTCTGGGCGGCGCTGCCCGGACCAAGGTGCTGGCGCAGGGTCTGTGGGCGACCAAGACCGAGGCGCCGTTGGACCTTTACCGCGACCTGACGGGGTGCCCAACCTATCCCACCGTATAGCCGGCCGCCCATCAGGTTGCCGCCGTTACCCGGCTGACCCCCCCCCCGCCCGGCCGGAACAGTTCGTAAGGATCATCTTCACACCGAAAAGATGAATCGAGTTTACGACAATGGCCCACCTTCGCAAATCCCTCCGTATCCTTGCCGTCGCTTCGGGCGGGGGCCACTGGGTGCAATTGATGCGCCTGCGTCCGGCCTTTGCCGGGGCCGAGGTGCATTATGCGACGGTGGACCCCTCGGCGGCGGCGGGTGTCGCCCCCGCGCCGCTGCATCTGTATGCCGATGCCAACAAGGACACCAAATGGCGGCTGGCGGTGGCGGCGGTGCAGATGATGGTGATCGTGCTGCGGGTGCGGCCCGATGTGGTGGTGTCGACCGGGGCGGCGGGGGGATATGTGGCGATCCGTCTGGCGCGGTTGATGGGGGCGCGGACGGTGTTCATCGATTCCATCGCCAATGCGCGCAAACTGTCGGTCACGGCGCGGCTGTGCCGGGGGGTGGCGGACCGGGTGATCTCGCAATGGCCGGATGTGGCGCGCAGAAATGGCGTCGATCATTGGGGGGCCGTGCTGTGACGGTGTTCGCCACGGTCGGCACGCAACTGCCGTTTGACCGTCTGCTGGCGGCGGTGGATGCCTGGGCGGCCGCGAACCCCCGTGTCACGGTGCGGGCGCAAACCGGCAGCACGCTGACACGGTTTGCCCATATGCAGTGCAGCGCCAGCCTGGACCAAGCCGCATTTGCGGCGGCCTTTGCCGCAGCCCGCGTGGTCGTCTCGCATGCCGGGATGGGCACGATCCTGTCGGCCTGCGAATTGGGCAAGCCCATCCTGCTGATGCCCCGCCGTGCCGTCTTTGGCGAACACCGCAACGACCACCAGATCGACACCGCCGCCGAAATGGCTGCGCTGCCGAATGTGACGGTGATCCACGAGGCCCGCGATATCGGCCCCGCCCTGACCCGCCTGCTGGCCCAGCCGCAAAACACCACCGTCGGGCCGGCGCAGGCGTCGGGCGCGCTGATTGCCAACCGGCGCGACTTCATCTTTGCCGCAGGGCCGCGGGGAATGGCAACATGACCGCCCTTGCCACCATCCTGATCCCGGCCTGGAACGAGGCGACGGTGATCGCCCGGCTGCTGCGCCAACTGGCCCCTGCGGCGGGGCAGTTTCGCGTGATCGTGATTGCCAATGCCTGCACCGACGACACCGCCGCCGTCGCCCGCGCCGCAAACCCCCATGCCATCGTGCTGGAGACTCCGGTGGCGGGCAAGGCCAAGGCGATGAACCTGGGCTACCAATCCGCGCTGCCGGGTCTGCCGGTGGTGTGTCTGGATGCCGATCTGGCGGTGACGGTGGACGACATCCGCAACCTGATCGCGCCCTTGCAAGACGGCCGAGCCCTGGCGGCCTGCGGGCGGATGCTGCCCGATGACAGCCGCTCGACCTGGGCCGTAAGGGCGTTCTACCGGGCTTGGGCGCTGAACCCCTATTTCACGCAAGGCAAGTTTGGCGGCCTGTTCGCGCTGTCGGCCGAGGGGGCGGACCGTCTGTTCCCACTGCCGCCCGTGACCGCCGATGATGAATGGGTGCGCCGCGCCTTTGCCGCCGCCGACCGGGCCTATGTGCCCGACTGCCGGTTTCACGCCCGAGCACCCCGCGATCTGGCCACGCTGATCCATCTGCGCCGCCGTGCCCTGCGGGGCGCCCGTGCCGTGCGCGCCGTTCTGGGCCAGACCGGGGCCGAGGGCAGCGTGGGCGCGATGCTGTCCAAGGCGGCGCTGCGGCCCGCGCTGTGGCTGGACATGGCGGTCTATGTCGCGGTGATGGCCGTGGTCCGGGTGCAACTGTGCACCGAACCCGCCGACCGCGCCGCGCGGTGGGAACGCGACACCGGCAACCGCACCGCCAAGGTGCCGGTGAAATGACCGCATTCAGCGCCGCCCAGACCGGGCCCGCCGTGGCGGAGTTTGACCCCTTCACCGCCGCCCCCGCCACCGTCGCCCCGGAAAACAGCCCTGTCGCCGCGTTGACGCGGGCGATGCGCGGGCGCTGGACACGGGTGGCCCTCGGGGCTGCGGCACTGGGGCCGGTTCTGGGGGCCCTGGGCTATTTCAGTGGCACGCAACTCTTCGAGGCGCAGGCCATTGTCCGCGTCTTTCCGCAAGAGGCGACCGTGCTCTACCGCACCGGCGACGATTCTGTGCTGAAAACCTTTGACAGCTACGTCAAGGCCGAAACCAGCTATATCGCCTCGCCCCCCGTGCTGGACCGCGCCACGCAAAGCCTGACCACCCGCTTTCCGCTGGATGCCGGCAAGATGACCGCGTCGGATCTGGGCGGCTCGATCGAGGTCAAGCGCAACGACAGCCTGATCACCCTGACCACCAAATCCAGAAGTGCCACCTTCGCCGCCGAGAAATTGCAGGCCGTTGCCACGGCCTATCTGGCACTGCATGCCGAAACCGAGGCGGCCAGTTCCGCCCTGCGTCTGGCCGAATTGCAGGCCCGCGAAGCCCAGCTGACGGCGCGGCAGGCCGAAAATCAGGCGGCCATGCTGGCGGTGGGCGGTGAATATGGCGCCGATCAGCTGGGCAAGGCCCATGCCGACAAGGTCGCCAAGATCGCCGAAATCGCCGCCCGCCGGGATGAGGTCGAGGGCACCCTGGCCGCGATGAAGACCGAAAGCGGCGAATCCTCGGCCGACATGGCGAACGCGGATATCCTGCGGTCAACCCTGCTGGACCGCGCGCTGGCCGACCTGA
>CAMBWO010000338.1 GCA_945871285.1 Pseudorhodobacter antarcticus
TCCGCGTGTGGGGGCGTGGTGGTCGGACATGTGGCAGAACGCGACCTGGGTGAAGGCGGCCAAGAATTCGCTGATCATCGGGTTCTGGTCGACGATCCTTGCGACCTGTCTGGGCACGCTGGCGGCGCTGGGCCTGTCGCGGCCGGAAATGCCCTATCGCCGGGTGATCATGGCGATCCTGATCAGCCCGATGATCGTGCCGATCATCATCATCGCGACGGGGCTGTTCTTCTTTTACAGCAGCCCGTGCGGGATTGTGGGCCTGGACTGCGGCCGCCTGACGGCGACCTATGCGGGCGTCATCATGGCCCATGCCACGCTGGGGATTCCGTTTGTGATCATCACCGTGACGGCCACGCTGAGCGGGTTTGACCAATCGTTGATCCGGGCATCGGCCAGTCTGGGGGCAAACCCTCGCACGACGTTTTTCAAGGTGGTGATGCCCTTGATCCTGCCCGGGGTGATTTCGGGGGCGCTGTTTGCCTTTGTCACCTCGTTTGACGAGGTGGTGGCGGTGCTGTTCATCGCAGGCCCTGATCAGCAGACCATCCCGCGCCAGATGTGGAATGGCATCCGTGAGGCGATCAGCCCGGCGATCTTGGCGGTGGCGACCATTCTGGTGATCTTTTCCATCCTGCTGCTGGCGACGGTCGAGATTCTGCGCCGCAGGTCCGAACGTCTGCGCGGCGTGACCCCTCAGTAAGGAGCCGTCATGGCCAATTCGTATGAAACCGGGCGGCTGAACCTGCCCTTCGTCGGGATATCGACTTTTGGCAAGCGGCCCTATGTCGAGGATTGGTCCTTGATCGAGGCGGATGTGGCGGTGATGGGCGCGCCGTTTGATTTTGGCACCCAGTTCCGGGCCGGGGCACGATTTGGGCCACGGGCGGTGCGCGAGGCGTCGACGCTGTTCAGCTTTGGCCATGCCGGGGCCTATGACCATGAGGATGACTGCATTTATCTTCCGGCGTCGGTGCGGATCGTGGATATTGGCGATGCGGACATCGTGCATACCGATACGGCGACCAGCCATGCCAACATCGCCACGGGCGTTCGGGCGATGCTGGCGGCGGGGGCGCTGCCGGTGGTGATTGGCGGCGACCATTCGGTCAACATCCCGATCATCGAGGCGTTCGAGGGGCAGGGCGACATCCACATCCTGCAAATCGACGCGCATCTGGATTTCGTCGATGTGCGGCATGGGGTGCGGGTCGGCCACGGCAGCCCGATGCGGCGGGCGGCGGACAAGGGCTATGTCACGGGGTTGACGCAGGTCGGCATCCGCAACGTGTCCTCGACCGCGCGTGAGGGGTATGAGGCGGCGCGGGCGATGGGGGCGGATATCCTGTCGGTGCGGCAGGCGCGGGCCTTGGGTCCCAAGGCGGTGATTGCGCGCATTCCGGCAGGGGCGCGGGTGTATGTGACGATCGACATCGACGGGTTCTGCCCGTCCATCGCGCCGGGCACGGGCACGCCCAGCCATGGCGGGTTTCTGTATTATGACGTGCTGGAGATGCTGCAAGAGGTGGCGCGGACGCATGACATCGTGGGGGTTGATCTGGTCGAGGTGGCACCCGATTATGACCATTCCGGCAGCACGGCCATTCTGGCGGCGCAGGTTCTGCTGAACTTTCTGGGCTTCATCTTTCACGCCCGCGGGGCGCGGTGACCAAAACTTTTCGAAAAGTTTTGCAAATTTCTTCGAAGAAATTTGGGTCTTAGGGTAGCAGTTGCAGCCAGAACCACGCGGTCAGCACCGATACCGCCGTGGCGATCAGCACCGATGACGCCGCCACCCTGCGGCCCGTGCCATACATATGGGCGAACAGATAGGCGTTCACGCCGGGGGGCATGGCGGAGGTGACGACGGCGGAACGAAGCGAGGCGGTGTCGATTGCGAAGACGTAAGTAGCGAGGCCGTAGGTCACCATCGGGTGCAGGACCAGCGTGATCACGACGACCAGGGCGATCAGCGCCTTGTCGCCTTCGGGGCGGTAGCGCAGCAGGACGCCGCCCAGCCCGAACAGGGCGGTGGGCAGGCCGGCGCGGGCGATCATGTCCACGGCCGCACCCACGGACAGGGGCACGGGCGGACCTGTCAGATTGACCGTCAGGCCGAAGACGATGGCCAGGACCAAGGGTTGCGAGAAGATCGCCCGCGTGACCTGCGCGCCCAGTGCCGCACCCGACAGACCCTGACCACGCGAGCGCACCCATTCCATCAGCGCGATGCCAAAGCCGTAGAACATCGGCGAGTGCATGGCGATGATGGCATAGTTGCCAGCCAGGGCGTCCGCCCCATAGGCGCGTTCGGTGATGGGCAGGCCCAAGAGCAAGGTGTTGGAGAACATGCAGGCAAAGCCGACCGCCACGCTTTCATCCAGAGGGCGGCCAAAGCCCTTGTGCGCGCCAAAGAACCCGGCGGCAAAGCCTGCGAAAGCCCCGATGTAGAAGCTGAGCAGCAGGCCGGGCGAAAAGCTGGTGCCAAGGTCGAGGTCGGCGATGGACCGGAACAGCAGGCAGGGGATGGCGAAGTTTTGCGAAAACCGCATCAGGCCATCCACGCCGCTGTCCGAGATCAGCTTGGTGCGGGCGGCGGCATAGCCAAAGCCGATGATCAGGAAGACCGGCAGAACGACGTCGATCAGGAGTCCCATCAGGGCTGATCGTCAAAGGTGATCACGCGGCCATCATAGGCCGGACTGACGCCGGGGGGCAGTTCGCGGGCCAGAGTCTCGTAATCGAGGTCGATGTGCATGTTGGTGATGACCGCTGTTTTGGGCTGGGCGCGGGCGATCCAATCGAGGGTCAGGGCCAGATGGGCATGGGTCGGGTGCGGTTTGCGGCGCAGCGCATCGACGACCCAGCAGTCGAGGCCCATCAGGTGGGGCCAGGCCCCATCCGGGATGACGACGACATCGGGCACATAGGCCAGGGGGCCGATGCGAAAGCCCAGGGCGTCCATCGAGCCGTGGTCGACGGTGAAGGGTTGAAAGGTGATGGGCCCGGCGGGGCCGTCCACGTCAAAGGGGCCGTGGATGTCGTGCAGGTTCAGGATCGCGGGGTAAAGCGAATCCTCGGGCTGCACGAAGGCATAGGCAAAGCGGGAGATCAGGGCGTTTTGCGTGGGGCTGTCGGCCCAGACCGACAGGCGCTGGCGCATGTGCAGCACGATCTGGCGCAGGTCGTCGATGCCGTGGACGTGGTCGGCATGGGAATGGGTGTAGACGACGCCGTGCAATTCACCCACCCCGGCATCGAGCAATTGTTCGCGCATGTCGGGTGCGGTGTCGATCAGCACGCGGGTGACAAGGTCGCCCGTGATGCGTTCGACCATCATCGAACAGCGGCGGCGGCGGTTTTTCGGGTTTGCGGGGTCGCAGTCGCCCCACATGCCGCCCAGACGCGGCACGCCGCCCGAGGAGCCGCAGCCAAGGATGGTAAAGCGCAGGGTGGCCATCAGGCGGCCCTCGCCTTGGTGAACAGGCGGTCGAAGTTGGCGGTGGTGGCGGCGGCGAATTCGGCCTCGGTCAGGCCAAACATCTGGGCGCCGGTTTTGGCGGTGAAGGCGGTGTAGGCCGGTTCATTGCGTTTGCCGCGGTGGGGCAAGGGGGCGAGGTAGGGGCTGTCGGTTTCCAAGAGGATGCGGTTCAGGGGGGCGGCGGCAAAGATGGCGCGCAGGTCGCCCGATTTGGGGAAGGTCGCGATGCCGGACATGGAGAGGTAAATGCCCATCTCCAAAGCGGCCTGGGCCAAGGCCGGGCCGGAGGAAAAGCAATGCATGACGCAGGGATAGGGCTTGATCTTCATGTGTTCGGCGAGGATGCGGGCCATGTCGTCATCGGCATTGCGGGCGTGGATGATAAGGGGCAGTTGGGTTTCCTGAGCCGCCTGAATATGGATGCGCAGGCTGGTTTGCTGAACCGCGGCGCTGTCGGCGGTGTAGTGGTAGTCAAGGCCGCTTTCGCCTAGCCCCACGAATTTTGGGTGGCGGGAGAGGGCGATGAGGGCGTCGACGGTGGTCATCGGCTCTTCGGCGGCACTCATCGGGTGGGTGCCGGCGGCGTAGAACACGCCGTCATGCGCCTCGGCTATGGCGCGGACGGCGGGTTCGTTGCGCAGGCGGGTGCAGATGGTGACCATGCGGGTGACGCCAGCGGCGCGGGCGCGGGACAAGATTTCGGGCAGGTCGCCGTTGAAATCGGGGAAATCGAGGTGGCAATGGCTGTCTACAATCTCGGGGGTCATCGCTACCTCTGTGCGAGCGTGCCCGCGGTCTCGTCGATCTTGAGGAGCATATCCATGAGAAGTGCGGCGGGGTCAAGGTTGACCGATTTGCCACGGCGGGCGCGGTTGCCGAGGGATTGCGCGAGGTCGGCCCAGACCCGCCCGGCGTGCGGGGTGGGGGCGAGGCGTTCGATCAGGGCGGATTCGCCGCG
>CAMBWO010000339.1 GCA_945871285.1 Pseudorhodobacter antarcticus
TCTTCCGAGAGCCTGTGCGGTCTTGCCGGAAGAAGTCCCAGCAGATCTCCCCGGTAAGTCATGTCGACGGCCGTTTGGAGTTCATGTGCATGCAGATTAGACGGCTAAGTCCCAGAGAAGGTTCGATGGCAGTCGCGTTCCCTCCGCCACTTGCCCTCACGAAAGCGTTCTCCTGATCCGGCTGTCGCCGGATTTTTCCGTTGTTTTCGTGGGTTATGCGGGTAGGGCTGAGCACCGGCCCGGCCTCCAAGATGGCCAGAAGGCGTCTCTCACGGCCGATATTCTCCGAAGCTGATGACTGTGCGGTTTTGGTGAAGTTCTGTAACGTAATGAAAAATAATAAATTTCTGCGGCCAAGGCGTTAAGGTTTTGCATCTGTCGCGTTAGATCTTCTGCGACTGGGAGCGAACTTCTTTGCTGAATCGTGAAACTGGGGAGATGGCTTCCATTATCTGAGCCTCTCAGACCGATGCCGTTGACTACCGGAAACACCAATGGATGTGTGCGTTCACGCAACGCAACGCAACGCAACGCAACTCAACACGACAATAGTCGCGCAGCGCCTCCCAGACGAGGAAGCCACCCGCGTGGCGGGTTTCAGTAAGCGTGGGCATGGTCTTATCCTTTCAGACGGAAGGTGCGGGCGATGACATCGCCCCAGGGGCGCGCTCCAGAGGGGCGGCCGGGTTGCGGGTGGGCGGCGGAGTATCGGGCACGGCTTCGGCAAGGGTGGCCAGCAGGGCAGTGCGGACCTCGTCAAGGCCGGTGTCACGTTCGAGGAACCGGCCCGCCATCTGCGGTTGACCCGCCAGACGGCAGAGGTCGACGACGGCGCGGGCATGGGTCAGTGCTTCGACGCGGATGTTGGCGGCATTGATTGCATCGTCGGCAGCGGCAACGGTGCAATCGGCTTCGGGCACTGGCGCCGCGTCCGTAGGCAGGACGGTGTCGGTGCCGGTGCCGGTGCCGGTGCCGAAAGTCTCGTGAGCCCCAAGAGTTTCATAGCCACTCGCTGCATCGGACGCGGTTTCTTCGTCCTCGTCATCGGCGTCCGCCACCGCAGTGTGCTCCGGGTTCACCTCGTCCGCATCGACAACAGCCTCGGCCAGCACGGGCGGCGCATTGCGAAAGCCTCCCACGTCGAACCTCGCGGCGATCCGAACCGGTTCAGCGATGCGGTCGGCAAAGCCGAGATCCAGCGCATCCTTTGCATCAAGCCAGGTTTCCGCCGCCATCAAGGGGGCGATTTCCTCCTGCGGTCGTCCGGACTTGGCGGCATAACCCTGTAGAAGGCTGCCCTTGATCTTGTCCAGCGCCTCGGCCATCGCCCGCATGTCGGTGGCGGTGCCCATGACCATCCCGGCAGGATCGTGGATCATCAGGAAGGCGTTTTCCGGCATCACCACTTCATCGCCCGCCATGGCGATATAGGACGCGGCTGAGGTGGCGATGCCGTCGATCCATACCGTGACCGTGCCGGAATGGCGCTTGATGGCGTTGTAGATCGCCACCGCATCGAAGACCGAGCCGCCCGGGCTGTTCAGCCGCAAGGCCAGCGGCGTGCCATCCGGCAATGCGCCGAGTTCAGCCAGAAACCCCTTGGCCGAGACGCCGTAAGCCCCGATTTCGTCATAGATCACCACCTCCGCGCCCTTGCTTTCGGCGCGGATCGTGTACCAGCTGTTCATTGGCTTACGCCTCCTGCTGTGTGTCGGATCCGGACGCGCCGGTTTCCGGCAGGGTTTGCGGAGTCGCCCGCGCGCCCTGCGTTTCGCCGGGGCTGGTGCGGTAGTGCAGACCCATGTCCCCGGCACGTTTCGCATCCGATGCATTCTCGCGGTCGATTTCCTCTACGTCGTAGCCGGTGGCTTCGACCACCTTGCGGCGCGAGATGATCCCAGCCTCCATCGCCAGCACCTGCGCCTGGATGTCCTTCAGCGGATCAACCCAATCCCAGCGCGGCGGGATCCAGTTCACCGGGCGATAGCGCGCTGGTGATCGGGCGAAGTCGGGTAGGTCCAACGCCCCCGCCAGCACCGCCGTTTCCAGCCAGCGCGCCCAGACCGGGCGGCACAGCTGATGCGCGACCACCCCGTGCTGCAACTGCTCGACACGGCGACGAAACTCCACCAGCTCGGCGCGCAAGCTGGAATAGTTGGCCTGGCGCACATCGCCGGTGACCAGATGATAGGGCAGCCCGAGCGAGGCCGAGACCGACAGCAAAGTCCGGTATTGAAACGCCTCATAACCGCCACCGACATCGGCGGGACTGGAGAACTTCACATCCTCACCCGGCAGCAGAACCTGCAAAGTGCCGGGCTCCAGACTGACGGTTGCTCCGCTATCGTCGGTCGCCTCGATCTCGCCCATCAGCTGCTCTTCGGGTGCTGTCTTGGTGATGAAGCCCGCGAACATCGCCGCCGTCTTCTTCCGGTCAAGTTCGGCATCGTCGTACTGATCCAGCAGGAAAAGCCGCACCATCGCCGGTGCTACATGCGGCAGGCCCCGGATTTGGCCGGCGTCGATGGGACGGTAGATGTGCAGGACTTCGTCGGCGGGGACACGCACCGTTTCAGACGTAATCATGCCCTGATCGGTGCTGTCGCCCGGATGGCGGCGGCGAAAATGATAGGCCTGACGTCGCCCGATGGCATCAAACTCGATGCCGCAGCGGATGCGATTGCCGTTGGGCGCAGTCTCGGTGGCATCAAACGGCAGCATTTCCGATTGCAGAAGTTGCAGCTGCAACGGCACCAGCAGCCCATCCTCCGCCCGGCGTGGTCGCAGCCGCACGAAGCATTCACCGGCAACGAACATCTCGCGCGCGACCATCGCTTGCAACCCGTAGAAATCGGTCAGCCCGTCGGCATCGGCCTCATCGGTCCAGGCGAGCCAGAGCCGCTGCACCCGGTCGCGCAGGGCCGGATCCTCGATCAGCGACGAGGGTTTGATGCCATCACCGACGAGGTTCGACGCGAACGCCTCGCAGGCATTGGCGGCATAGCCGTTGGTCACGACAAGCTCACGCGACCGCGCCAGCAGACGCGGTCCGCCCGAGGCGACCAGCGAGTTGATGTTTTCTAGCGGCGGCAGCCAGCCCCGCAGCCGGCGCTGCGACATCGCGCCTTCCAGCCGCGCATGCACCTCTTTTGAGCCACCGGGTTCCCGGCGGCGAAAGGCATCGAGCCAGCCCATGCGTCAGAGTCCCTTGCTGGTGATCACGCGCACCTGCCGGATGATCTTGCGTCCCTCAGCGGTGGCGATCTCGCGGTCCAGCACCTCGATGGCCCGGTCGATCTCGGCGAGACTGCGGTAATCGACGGTTTTGCCGTCATAACTCACCCGCGCCACACCGGAGGAGCGCTGCGTCGAGAGGGTGTCGCGGCGGGAGCGGAGTTCTGCAATCGTCGTCATTTGATTTGACCATAAGCTTGAAAGCGTTGCACTTGAGAGACTTGCCGCCCGCTGAAAGCGAATCCATGACCCCCTCCGAAATAATGCGCGATCTCGCGCGGAACGACATTTTCCCAAAAGCTGCCATGGCCGCCGCAGGCGAACGGCGTGAAGAAATGACACCGATCCTCGTCGAACTGGTTGAACGGCTCGGACGCCAACAGGTGTCCTCCATGCGCGACACTGATCTGGTCGCACTCATCCCGGTCTTTTATCTGCTGGGCGAATGGCAGGTCACACATGCCTATCGCCCATTGCTTCACATGCTGCGCCGCCCAACCAGAACCCTCGATCACACCCTTGGCGATGCGGTGACGGAAGTCAGCTTTCGCGTCATCGCTGGTACCTTCGACGGCGATCTGCGGCCTTTGTTTGATGCCATTCTCGACCTGCGCGCCGATGATTTCGCGCGCAGCTCGCTGATGAGCGCCTTGGTCCTGATCGCAGACCATCATCCTGACCAGCGCCCTGCGATCGAGGATTTCATCCGGACTTTCCGGACGCGCCACCTCAAGTCACCCACAGATGTGCTGCTGGGGTGGACCGAGACAATTTCCGATCTTGGGCTTGAGGACATGACCGAAGCGGTTCGCGAGCTTTTCGATAAAGGCGTGATCCCCAAAGATTACTGCGACTTCTCGCATTTTCTCGAAGACCTGCACGCCACCCGTGATGCGAATGGCGTCTCCGGCAACCCCCGCTACGGCAAAGGCCCGATCACCGATTCCATCGCCGAACTGTCGAAATGGCACTGCTACACAGATGCATTCTTCGAGCAGCAGAAGGCGCGCAAGGCCAGCAACGATTTACGTGTGGCTCCCTGGACCGAGTTCTTCAAGAACCCTGCACCACCAGTGGGCCGCAACGACCCTTGTCCTTGCGGCAGTGGCAGGAAGTACAAGAAATGCTGCCTGCAATGAAGCCCCAAGCCCGGGCCGATCACCGCATGTAATTCGACGCC
>CAMBWO010000340.1 GCA_945871285.1 Pseudorhodobacter antarcticus
GCCGATCTGCACCCGCCCGCAGGTGCTGCGGTCAGCGCGGCGGACGTGATGAACGCCTTTGCCGCCGCCATCGAGATGCTCTTCGCCGATCCAAACATCGGCGCGGAGGCAATCTACACATCCGATGGCGGCGCGCCCGTTCTGGTGCGGGCCGTCGCCCGACGCGCCGATGCCGTCAGCGAGTTCGGCGATACGCGGCTCTGGTCGGAAACCACGCGGATCGACCTGCGCGTCGCCGAGGTGCCAAACCCGCGTCCCGGCGACCGGATCGAGATCGACACTGTGGCTTTCCTCATTCAGGGCGAGCCGGTCCGCGATCGCGAGCGGTTGGTCTGGACTGTGGATCTGAGGCCGACATGAAGCTGAAACTCGAAATCACCCCGAACCTCGTCGCCATGATGGCGAAGGAAGCTGTGGCCGGGGAACGCGCCGTGACAGCTGCCATCCGTCAGGCCGGGACGGGGCTGAAGTCCGCCTGGCGCGGCCAGATCACCGGTGCCGGCTTGGGCACGCGGCTCGCCAACTCGATCCGCCTCGCCAGCTTCCCGAAATCGGGGGAGAGCCTGAACGCCGCGACACTGGTCTGGTCGAACGCGCCGGTGATCGTCGGTGCGCATGACACCGGCCCGCTGATCCGCTCGAAAAGCGGCTTCTGGTTAGCGATCCCCACGCCAGCGGCGGGCAAGTCCACCCGTGGCGGCCGGATCACTCCCGGCGAATGGGAACGCCGCACTGGCCTGCGCCTGCGGTTTGTTTACCGCCGCAGGGGCCCGAGCCTGCTGGTGGCGGAGGGGCGGCTGAACTCCAAGGGCCGGGCTGTCGCATCACGGTCGAAATCCGGGCGGGGCGTCGTGACTGCACCGATCTTCCTGCTGGTGCCACAGGTCAAGCTGCGAAAGCGGCTCGATCTGGCGCGGGATGCCGAACGGGCGCAGACAAAAGTGCCGGGGCTGATCGTGGCGAAATGGGTGAATAGCCGGCTTGTCTGACGGCGGCTCTGCGGAGGAAACGGTCGTTTGATTGAATAATTCTTCACCGACATTCCCCAAATGAACCGCGGTATGACCTTAAGATCCCCAGATTTTGACCGCTGATCAACTGTCGTGTGCCGCGCAGTCACGACTTGTCCGGTGGTGGAAGATTTCTTTCGGACTGACTGGCAACCTTGCGGTCCGACACCAAGGAGGCGATCGCCAGAATTATCCCCAAGGGC
Organism: Pseudorhodobacter antarcticus; assembly: GCA_945871285.1. Lineage (GTDB taxonomy): Bacteria > Pseudomonadota > Alphaproteobacteria > Rhodobacterales > Rhodobacteraceae > Stagnihabitans. The sequence continues at coordinate 1,214 of CAMBWO010000340.1, forward strand.
AGTCCAAACATCACTCCGCCAGCAATTGAAAGCCCAAGCCCCCAGTATTCAACGTCCCCAAAAAGCCTAGGTGCGAAGAAGATGTGGAGCAGGGTCACCAACACTGTCGTCCCGAACAGACCGAAAATTCCGTGCCGGAAGCGAATGAAGACAAGAATCGCGGCAGCCAAACCCAGGACCAACAACAGGCCGTCGATTGGGTGGCTCGATAGTTTCCTCGGCAGTGAGGAATCCGAAAACCCCTCGTACATCGACAGGAGAAGAAAGCTGCACAATAGGACCAGCGTCACGTAAAGCGCTGCCTTCAAAGCGACAGAGAAAGCCCTAGGCACATCGTTCTCCGCGATGTGGGATCGGAACTATTCAACCGACATTCCCCAAGTGGGCTGCCGTTCGACAGCAAGATGGCCTGATTTTGCCTGCCGATCAAGCACCATGGCGGCCCGGACTCGCAGATATTGGTGTTGCGGGATTTGATCCATGTCATTGTAGCGGCCGGCACCGATGCTAGCCTTTGGCCATGCAGCTCAGATTTCTAAGAACCCTCACTCTTCTGATCGCTGTTCAGCTTTTTGGCTGCGCATCACAGGCGCAGACGCTTGTTGATGTTGCCATTGGTAAGCATAACGGCTGTGCGTTGTATGATGACGGTGCCGTCTGGTGTTGGGGCGCGGAAATCCTGCCGGACCTTCCGGGCGTGCCGCCCTTGCCCATGACTGCGACCCGCATTGAAAATCTGGGTTTCGCACGCAGCATCTCTGTAGGGCGGCTGGATGCATGTGCGGTTCTGGATGACAGCAGCGCGTGGTGCTGGGGAACAGACTTTCAGGCTTCGACAAGAGAGCAAAAACAAGTCCATTCATGGAAACCTGTGCGCGTGGATGGCCTGCCGCCCGTCAAGATGGTTTCAATCGGATACGTACACCATTGTGCTCTGGCAGCCGATGGCGGCGTCTGGTGTTGGGGCTTCAATCCATTGGGCGAACTCGGGGATGGAACATCCGATAACAGTTGGAAGCCGCGAAAAGTGGACGGCATCGGGCCGGCGATTGCAATTGGCGCGGGCGTCAACAACTCTTGTGCAGTCATGACGGTTGGAGACCTCATGTGCTGGGGGACCTACGATCCGACGCAGGACCTTGCCTTGGGTGCCCCATGGGCCGGCGTCCTGAACAGCAAGCGCCCGGTCATGCTGCCAGTAAAGGACCTAATCTCTGTCGAGAACGGAAGGAATTTCGGCTGCGGGATATTGAGAACCGGCGGAGTGGCTTGCTGGGGCTCGAACGTGATGAAGCAACTGGGAACGCTTGACCGGATGCTGACCAATGCTGATCCCATCGGCGGGTTCGGCGTTGTTGCCGGCCTGTCGGGCGTCACTGACCTGGACGTGGATTATTTCCATGCCTGCGCCGTTGCGAATGGTAAGGTTTGGTGTTGGGGGATGTCCTACGAAGCGCCAGACCTAGACGTTCCGCCCCCTGACGAAGGCAGCGGCCTGCTGCCCTACATGGTTCCAGGTTTGTCCGGCGCGACCAAGGTCGGAACCGGTGAATCTCATAGTTGTGCGATAGCCGGGAAGGAAGTGCTTTGTTGGGGCTGGAAAAGCGTTACGGAAGACATCTTGCCAGGTATGTCACCGACGACGCCTGTTCCCGTTCCGAAACTACCTAAATCTCCCTAGACCCTTGTCTCCTTCGTGCTCCTCTCGCGGTTGTCTAGGTTATCAGATTTGGAAGAACCCATGCCCAGAAGACGCGAAACCATCCTCGCCGCCCTGCACGCGCGGCTGCAAACCCTTGCCGTTCCGGTGCTACGTGGGGAGGTGGTGCCCGAGCGCATCCCGGCTGCCGGCCTGATCAATTTGCGCGACGGCAAGCCGGGCGAGCCGGAAGTGACGATGTCACCGCTGACTTATTTCTACGAGCACCGGGCCGAGCTGGAGGTGGTGATCCAGGCGGGCACCGGACGCGACGCACTATTCGATGCGCTGACAGCGGATATCGGCGCAGCTCTGGCCGCTGATCGCACCTTGGGTGGGCTTTGCGATTGGGTCGAGGCAGAAGCACCGGAGCCGGTCGATCTGGCCGTGGAGGGTGCGGCCAGCCTTAAGGCCGCCGTCATCACGGTGGTCTTGCACTATTCGCTGGCCGATCCTCTCGGCTGACAATCCAACATCGAGGAGACTGACATGGCACGCGCACAAGGGGCGCGGGCGCAGATGGCGCTTGCGTTCGAAACCGTTTACGGCACCCCGCCGGGGTCGGGTTACACCCAGATGCCCTTCATCACCAGTTCGCTGGCGGCGGAACAACCGCTGCTTGCCTCAGAGCTTCTGGGCTAGCTCGCCCAATGCCCTGCAAGTGACGAAGGGGACCCGGACCCGAAAGCGCGGGGACCGCGGGAGACGCCGGACGGTGGGTCGGATCAAGCGCGGGGTGGGGATGGCGGCGAACCCGCACGAAGCCCACCACGGTCGGCCGACATATGGCCGACCACGCGGGTGTTCCGGGAGGCTGGATGCCTGCGATGCCAGATGGGCGCGCTATTCTCCGGACTGATTGTCCGTCGAGGGATAGCGCGCCCGCAGGGAGTCATCGCCGCAGTTCGGTACGCCCCCTTTTATCTGCTACGGACCACGCGACCGACCCGATGGTCAGCAGCGCGCCGATGACCGGCTCGATATGGGAGGCCTGGACATAGCCCTTTGCGACGAGGGCGATGCCTATGACGGTCAGGATTTACCGGATGAGAGCTAGGATTGCAGGTTTCAGCATGGTTTTCTCCAGTTCGGATTTCTTTGGTGGCCGAGCTTATCCAACGGGCTCTTGATCAAGCGGATGGCATCGGTAGAGTCTGTGGTCATTGGATGGCTCTTTCAGCCCAACCTCGGGCAAAGAACCGGCGTGAGGGCGTGGGTCTGGGATGGTGGTGTTGTGCCATTCACGGCCGCTGGGCCAGTCCCCGAGGCGGCGTGTTGGCTTAGCGGGCTTGCAGTTTCAAACTGTTGATAGAGAGGGCCCCCTCCGTGCCAACAAGAGTGAGACATTCGACTGTCTGAAGTTTACACTCGGGGGCGCAGGAGAACGATCTGATGGTAATGCCCGAACGTCTGCCCATGCCCTTGCCTGCCGCGCCTGAGGATGTTGCTCTGCCGGCGCCCGCTGCCCGTGTTGTGTCTGCGGCCAAAGTTGTTTCA
>CAMBWO010000341.1 GCA_945871285.1 Pseudorhodobacter antarcticus
TTGGGGCGGATGCTGGCGGTTGCGGCGGCGCGTCTGGGGTTTCGCACCCATATCTTTGAACCGGGCGCCAACCCGCCGGCCGCCGATGTCGCCCATGCGCTGACCACGGCCAGCTATGATGACGTGGCCGCGCTGCGCGCCTTTGCCGCGACGGTGGACGTGATCACCTATGAGTTCGAGAACATCCCGACCGCCGCACTGGATGTGCTGGAGGCGCTGCGCCCGATCCGGCCGGGGCGGATGGCCCTGGCCACCTCGCAGGACCGGCTGCTGGAAAAGGCGTTTCTGACGGGGTTGGGGATTGCGTGCGCGCCCTATGCCGCCGTGGGATCGCTGGCCGAGTTGCAGGCGGCGGTTGCGGCGGTGGGTGTGCCGTCGATCCTGAAAACCACGCGGCTGGGCTATGACGGCAAGGGGCAGGTGCGGCTGCGTGCGGCTGCGGATGCCGAGGCGGCCTGGGCGGCCATGCAGGGTGCGCCTGCGGTGCTGGAGGGGTTCATCGACTTTACCCACGAGGTGTCGGTCATTGCCGCGCGGGGGCTGGACGGGTCGGTGGCCTGTTACGATCCGGGGCAGAACGTGCACCGAGACGGGATTTTGCACACCACCACCCTGCCCGCCAAGCTGACCGCCAACCAGCGCACCGATGCCGTGCTGATGGCGGCCAAGGTGTTGAACGCGCTGGAGTATGTGGGCGTGTTGGGGCTGGAGCTGTTTGTGACGCCGGGCGGTTTGATCGCCAATGAGATTGCGCCGCGGGTCCATAATTCGGGGCACTGGACGCAGAATGGCTGTGCGGTGGATCAGTTCGAACAGCATATCCGCGCCGTGGTGGGCTGGCCCCTGGGCGACGGGTCGCGGCATTCGGATGTCGTGATGGAAAACCTGATCGGCGACGATATGCTGCGCGTCCCTGCCATTGCCCGCGAAAACGGCGCGGCGTTGCATCTGTATGGCAAGGCTGAGGCGCGGCCGGGCCGCAAGATGGGCCATGTCAACCGGGTCAGGCCGTTGGGGCGATAGAGCAAAAAGTCCCAGCCAGCATAGCAGGCGTCAACAGCGTGTTGCAGTATCTCGGGCTGACCAAGGACAAGATCGCTGTCGGTCAGGGTTGCGAGGGCGACGCCCTTCCACAACACGGACCCGGCGCCAAAACCGATCCTTGTGTCACTGCCCTGCTGTTGGATGGTCAAATCGGCCATCCGGGCCGCAAAATCCAGCACGACCAGTTTGTCCGTGCCTGACCCGCCCGCCATCAAAGCCGTCAAGATAGTCATCCCCGGCCCCAGAGAATACCGTGTCAAAGGTGCCGAAATCGCCGTCCTTGCAGGTGTCCTTGCAACCGCCCATCACGATCAGGTCGTTTTCGGTAGGCCCGACCCTTTGGTCATTTCCGTGGACCATAGCACGCGCCATCACGGCATCATCAACAAGCGTGGCGGACAGAGCAACAGCCAGAACATCCACGACCGTCAGGTTGATTTGGCTGAACATGACATTGCGGTAATATGTCTTCGGCTCTCACACCTCCAACCCCCGGACGGTGCCACCGGTCAGGGCCACGCGGGTGAAAATGCTGGAGCAGAGGGCGCCGGACACCACTTGGCGGCAAATAATCAGCCGCCGCCGTTCAGGGCTGTGCCGACCAAATGTCGCCGCCTTTCCGTTACGCCTCGGGGGTGTCGGTGTCCTGCAACCCCTGCGCCAGCCGTTCGCGGGCTTGGCGTGCCAGGGCTTCATACCGGTCGCGGAACTGGTTCAGGTGGGTTTCCTCCAGTTCCTCGAGGTCCATCAGGGCGTTGTGGGCGCCGGTCGTGGCGCGGATCAGCTCGTCCAGCTTGATCTGGATCGCCTCGGTGTCGCGGTTCTGGGTGTTCTGGATCAAGAACACCATCAGGAAGGTGATGATCGTGGTGCCGGTGTTGATGACCAGCTGCCAGGTGTCCGAAAAGCCGAACAGCGGGCCGGTCACGATCCAGACCGTGATCACCCCGAGTGCCAGCGAAAACGTGCTGGCCCGACCGCAGAAACGCGAGACGGCCTTGGCGAGGCCCTTGTATCCGGCTGTCATGCTTGCCTCCTCAGGTTGTCTTGCCGCGGTGCGGATCGGGTTTGTCGGGGGTGAAGGTCAGTTTCAGCGCCTGCGCTAGGGTCAGCCCATGATCGAATTTGCCGTTGGCCAGAAACTGCATGGTCTGGGCAATGACCAGCGGGTTCATCATCATGAAGGTATGGCTGACCGGCAGGACGATATGGTCGGTCATGCCGGCGATGCGGGTGCTTTCAACGCTGACCTTGCCGTCATTGGGGCCGGGGATCAGGGCGCCGCTGAGCGGGTTCAGTTGCACATTGCCCGCGATCACCCCCAAGGGGTAATCGGCATCGGGCAGGGCCAGCGGCAAGGACCCGTCGCCAGTGCCCAACTGCCGCCCGGCGGGGCCCATCAGCCAGTGAAAGGCCGCGAAATGGCCAAACAGGTCGACCAGTTCGGACCCCTTATTGGGCGGGGCCAGCATCACGACGCGGCCCATCTGCGCGGGCCGGTGGTCGGCCAGCCACAGCCGCGCCAGAATGCCGCCCATGGAGTGGGTGACGAAATGCACAGGGTCCGGGCAGTCGCCGACCGCCTGCCCCACCACCCCCACCAGATTGGCCATCGCCCCCGCCGTCGAGGGGTAGCCCGCGTTCACCACATCATAGCCGCGGGCATCCAGCGCCCGACCCATCGCCGCAAACGAGGTTTCGCTGCGGCCAAGGCCGTGCAGCAGGACAACGCGTTCCTGCAGGTCGGGGCGGGTCTTGCGGCGCAGGGGCAACAGGGGCATGGCCGCATCTGGCCCGCCCCCGCGCGCACGCGCAAGAGGCAATGTGCGCCCGCGCAAGAGGCTATTTGCGCCCTCGCCCTTGACCATTTCGGCGCGCAGGCCCAGACAGGCGGGGCCGGACAATCCGTCCGGTATTCTCAGGGCGGGGTGCAATTCCCCACCGGCGGTATAGCCCGCGAGCGCTCCCGCGAAACTGACGTTTCGCTCGAGGTCAGCAGATCCGGTGTAACTCCGGGGCCGACGGTATAGTCCGGATGAAAGAGAATGGCGTGACCCTGCCCGGCGACGGGCGGGTTTTGCGGCATATCCCCCTGATTTATGTGGTCGTGAAAGGATAACACATGAATCAGACTGCTTATAAGGGTGCGGCCTATATGGTGGCGGCGGGCATGTTATTTGCCCTCGCCAATGCCATAACCTGGACCGTGACCTATAAAATGGGCTTCAAGGCCCAATCGGACGCGTTTTGGCAATATGCCATTGCGACGGTGTTTTCCCTGCCCTTCATCTGGCGATCGGGTCTGGCGGCGATGAAAACCGCCCATCCGGTGCTGCACGGCGTGCGGGTTGTGCTGGCCGTTCTGGGGGTGCAGGCGTTCACCCAGGCCTTTGCCAGCGGCATGGCACCCTGGCATGTGATTGCGCTGGTGATGACATCGCCGTTTTTCGTGATGGTGGGGGCTGCCTTGTTACTGGGCGAAAAGGTCGGGCCCAACCGCTGGATCGCGGCCAGCCTTGGCTTTGCCGGGGCAATGCTGCTGCTGCGGCCGTGGGAGAATGGGTTCACCCTGACCCTGCTGTTGCCGATGGTGGCGGCGGTGTGCTGGGGCGGGTCCAGCCTGATCACCAAACGCCTGACGCGGGACGAGCCGCAGACCTCGATCACGATGTGGTTGCTGGTGTTGCTGACGCCGATCAACGGGCTGTTTTCGTTGCAAGCCGGGTTTGAAGTTCCGACCGGCACCATCCTGGGACTGCTGATCGCAGGCGGTGCGCTGATGTTTCTGGCCCAGCACTGCCTGACGCTGTCCTATGCCGCGGCCGATGCGGCCTTTGTCCAACCGTTTGACGATTTGAAGCTGTTTTCCAACATCGCGGTGTCCTGGGCCGTGCTGAGCTTTGCGCCCGAGGGCAGTTACTGGGCGGGGATCGTGCTGATCCTGGCGGGATCGGCCTATCTGCTGTGGTCCGAACGCGAGGGGCGGATGCTGGCCGTGCCCGCCTAAAGGCTGGACAATCCTGCGCCAAGGCCTAAGCCTTGGCGCATGAAACACCGCTCGCCCCGTCTGGCCGTTCGCGCCCTGATCCTGCATGAGGACCGGCTGCTTTTGGTCAATGCCTATCCCGGCGGGCGGTCTGATCTGTGGTGTGCGCCCGGTGGTGGGGTCGAGGTCGGGGCATCGCTGCACGACAACCTGCTGCGCGAGGTGCACGAGGAGACGGGGTTGACCGTGACAGTCGGCCAGCCTGCCATGGTCAACGAATTCCACGACCCGGCCACCGGGTTTCATCAGGTCGATCTGTTCTTTCATTGCGCCATCAGCGGCGGGGTGATCGAC
>CAMBWO010000342.1 GCA_945871285.1 Pseudorhodobacter antarcticus
TCGAGGGACAGTCCATGCGAAAAACCATCGCAAAAACGCCAGACGAAAACCCTCAAATCTGATACCTCAAGCCCATTGCCTCACGGCGATGCGCCACAAGTGGCCGGATGTCATCGGAACAGGTGACCGGATGCTCCGGCTTGCGCAAACGTCTATCCGCCTTCAGCCAATCCACCGCAGCACTGCGTCGCGCACGCTGACGATCTGCGGCATCCCCCAACATTGTTTGTCTAGCGAGAAACCAGGTTCGCCTCGCCCAGACTGCGCGACGATCCATAGGGCAACTGCACGCAGTCCTCGGTGCTCAGCCGTCTTTCAGGGCGACCCTCACCCTGAACCCCGGGCAAGCCTTGGGCGCATAATCGTTGTGCCCAAACACCTTCAGGATCGTCGAACGGCCCTTGATTTCCGCGATCAACAGCTTGACACTAAAAGCCTGCGCGCCGCTGAAGTTCTTCTCAAACAGATCGTCTGCCTTCGCACTGTATCCACCAAGAAGACAGATCCCGATCGTCCCTCGATTGTGTCCCTCTACATGGGCCCCGAGCTCGGTTTCCCGGCGACCGGGTGCGACCGCGCCATCCCGATCAATGACCCAGTGATAGCCAATGTCGCGCCAGCCGCGTTCCTGAACATGCCAGCGCCGGATTTCGGCGACCTTCTCGGCCAGTGGCCTACCCGCCATCCATTCTGGGCGGGTGTCAGCGCAGTGCAGGATGATTTCGGTGACCGGATAGCGGGCCTTGCCTTGGTAGATCATGGGATGTCCTTTCGCGGATCAGACACAGACGAAGAAGAAGAAGCCGACCAGGAACGCGACGCCCCAGAACAGCGCCTCGCGGCGGAGGTGGCGGAAGCGGTCAGCCTTGCGCATCGCTGTCTCCTTTCGCCTTGCTGGTCCGCGTGCGGATCACGTCGATCAGCAGACCGGCGATGGAAATGCCGCCAAGGCCAACGATGAAGGAAGCAAAGCCGTTGCTGTCGCCGTTCGGAGCGAGATCGCCGATCAAAGGGCTGATCAGCGGATTGACGAAAGGCCCGACATAAAGTGCGCAGATCGAGCCTACGAGGAGGGAGGCCACGCCGTCCTGCCAGCGCTCGCGCAGGGTGACCCAGCGCACGATGCCGCCTGCAGCGCCAGCGAGAGCGGTTTTCGCCTGATCGGTCATGATCCATGACCAGAAGTCGTTCTGGTTTGCCACGAAGAGCTCCTTTTCGATTGGAGAAGAGAGAGGGTGGGCAGGTTGGACCAGTCAGGACCAGCTGCCGCCCAGCGCTGCGGCCGGGCCGAGGTAGATGCATTCGAAATAGCTGCCCGCGTTGACGACCGCGGCGGCCGCCACATCGAGGGCAATGGAGGGGATGATTGTCCCGGCAGTGGTGATCTCGAAGGTGCCGTGGATCGAGGCGCGCAGCGCGGCAGATGTCGCAGCGGTAGCTAGCGCCGCAGCGCTGGCCGGGACGGTTGAGGCGGTGCCAGAGGTCGTGGTCGTTCCCCCGACGGCGACGGTGCCCCGTGACCCGAAATCCTGCATCGACATCTTGCCAAATACGGCGCTGCCCGCACCCTTCAGATCGAATTTCGCCGATCCGGTAGGCCCGCCGCTCGGCCTCGTCGAGGTGGCCGAGCCGTATCACCGGTACATCCTTCAGACCCAGCATGGTGGCGGCCAGCACTCGACCATGGCCGGCAATCAGCTCGCCGTCATCCGCCACCATGCAGGGAACGGTCCAGCCGAATTTCGCCATGCTGGCGGCGATCTTCGTCACCTGGTCGGGGCCGTGGATCTTGGCATTCCGGTCGTAGGGGCGCAGCCGTTCGATCGGCCAAGTCTCGATTTGGCTCGGCGTGAACACAAGGTCCATGGGGTAGGGTCTCGTTTGGGGCAGGGCGGGCAATCGCATCGACGCCGCCTGGACAAGGCAGTGTCGGGATCGGGTCCGCAATGGGGGAAAACGAAAGCGCCCGCGAGGGGTCTCCTCCGGGCGCAATTCTTCGATGATCAAGGGGTAGGTCAAGAGGGGCAGCTTTGTCAATCCGGAAAATGACGTGGAATCAATGGGATTCGATGTTTAGTCGCTGCGGTGGCCTTGGCCTCTTTGCATCAAGGCCGTCCAGATGGCTGGGTCCGGCTGGCGTCGCGATCGGCCCACACACAACGGACGTTCAGCGTACGAGGCGGCTCTCAGGACGTATTGCGTGATCCTGCCCTTTCCGCCCGGTTGCGCAGTCTGGCTTGGCCCGCGCATGCGTTCGTCAAAGACGAACTGCTGATTGCACACGATACAGTCAATCTTCTGACTGAAGTCCTGCAAGTTTCCGGTGATGGGCTGGCAGTATCCAGGCCGTTCCGAATGTCACTTTGGTGGGCTGAGCATGGTCAGGGGGCGGATGTCGACGGGTCGGGACAGCAAACGATCAAGTTGCGAGAACAGCGGTTGGAGATGGGGCATGGCGAGGTGGGCATCCAAAGCGGCGCGGCTGGTCCAGTTTTCGTAGAAGACAAAGACGCAGGGGTCGGCGGCATCGACATGGAAATCATAGTTGATGCAGCCGGGTTCGGCGCGGGTGGGGGCGACTTGCGCCCCCAGCAGCGTGGCCAGTTCTTCGCGGGATTCGGGGCGGGCGGTGACGGTGCCGATGATGGTGTACATCTCAGGTCCTTTTCTGGCTGAGGGCGACGGCCAGGATGATGATGGCGCCACGGGCGATCAGTTGCTGGCTGAACTCGAGTCCCATCAGGATCAGGCCGTTGTTTATGAGGCCGATCATCAACGCGCCGACGATGGTGCCAATGACGGTGCCCTTGCCGCCGAACAGGCTGGTGCCCCCCAGGACGGCGGCGGCGATGACGGACAGCTCGTCCCCCTCGCCCAGTTGGAAGCGGCCCGATTGCAGGCGTCCGGCATAAAGCATGCCTGCGATGGCAGCAGCCGTAGAGGACAGGACCAGCACCTTGAACTTGATATTGGCGGTGTCGATGCCGGAATAGCGGGCTGCGGTTTCGCCGCCGCCGGTCGCGAGGACGCGGCGGCCAAACCCGGTGCGGCGTAGGACAAAGTGACCCACGGCACCCGCCACCAGCATCCAGAACAGCAAAACCGGGACCGGGCCCAGGGAGCCGCCACCAAACGCCCAGGAATAGCCAGGCGACAGGATGGGCACGGCGGCGGTGTCGGAAATCCACATGGCGACGCCTTTGGCGATGCCCATCATGGCGAGCGTGGTCAGAAAGGACGGAATGCCGATACGGGTGGTCAGCCAGCCGTTGAAACAGCCGACCGCGATGCCGGTGGCGATGCCAGCCAGCACGCCCGCCAGCGGCCCCGCGACGGCAATGGCCATGGCGACGGTGACAGTCGCGAGGCCCGCGACGGCGCCGATGGACAGATCAATCTCGCCGCTTGCCAGCACAAAAGTCATGGCCACAGCCATCACCGCGATCATCGCGGTCTGGCGGATGATGTTGAGCAGGTTGGTGGGGTTCAAGAAGCCCTTGTCGGCCAGGGTCACGGCGAAAACCGCAAAAATCACCACAAAACCGATATAGATGATGTTCTGCCGCCAGTTGGCGAGGAAGGGGATGCGGTCAGCCATGCTGGATCTCCTGTGAAAGGGCCTTTTGAATTTCGATTTGCAGCTGGCGCTCTGCGCCTTGCAGGCGGTGGCCGAGATCCGGTTCGGTCGGGTCGTCAAGGGTGGCGCGGTCAATAATCTGATGGGCGCGGCCATCGGCCATGACGAGGATGCGATCACAAGCCGTCAGCAGTTCGGAAAGCTCGGAAGAGATCATCACGATCCCTTTGCCTTGCGCCGCAAGGTCGCGGACCAGGCGGATGATTTCGGATTTGGACCCGATGTCGATACCGGCGGTGGGTTCGTCGAGCACCAGTATGTCAGGATCGGTGGCCAGCCATTTGCCGATTACCACCTTTTGCTGATTGCCGCCCGACAGGGTGGACACAGCATGGTCTCGGCTGGCGGTCTTGATCGACAGACGCTTGATCATGTCATCAGTGATGGCCTGCGCCTGGGCGCGGTCCACGACTCCCTTGCTGGAAATCCGGTCCAGCACCGCCAGCACCATGTTGGACGCCACCGAATGGGCGGGGATGATGCCTTGGGTCGCGCGGGCTTCGGGCACAAGGGCCACACCGGCAGCGATGGCGTCGGAGGGTTTGTGGATTGCGACGGGTAGACCCTTGATACGAATCTCGCCCGATGTGGCCGGTTCGATGCCCGCGATCACCCGGGCAAGCGCCGAGCGGCCAGAGCCGAGAAGCCCTGCCAGTCCCAGAACCTCGCCCCGGTGGAGTGTGAAGCTGACATTGTCGGGTTTGTGCGGGCCGGTAAGGTTTTTC
>CAMBWO010000343.1 GCA_945871285.1 Pseudorhodobacter antarcticus
CGCGCCGAGGTTCAACTACCTCGCACCGACCCACAAACCCGTCCCCACCATCCGCCATGCCGACCTCCCAATGCGTTGAGAGACCTTCTGACAGCACGCACCGCGTTCAGAAATACGCCAATTCAATGGGACAGAGACGGCGCTTACGCTATGGCCGCATTGCTTGGGCCGCCATCCTTAGCGTCGCAGCGGCCGCATTTGGGGCAAGCGCACATGCCACATTTGTCGCGCGAGACCAGTAAGAGCCTCATCTATCTGCTGTCCAATACGTCAGTTGAGCCGAAGCTTGTACTCAAGGGCCGCGTCGAACGCACGGTGATCCCAAGCCGTACTGCTATCATGATTCATCTCGGGGTTGAGCTGGTGTCGTCTCCAAAAGCAGAGTTGGCAGTGAAATACCGAGAAGAATTAACGATAGGGGCAAGGAAAAGAAAAAACCGACATGGCCATACCCTATTGCACCAATCAGGCCGCCTCCCAGGAATGCGAACACCAAACTCAAAAGAATCTTCAGTTTGGGCCAGTTCGCGGCGATCCCCGGAAACCCAAGAAGTCCAACAATGATCATTCGCCCGATTTCGATCCCGATGTCAGTTACCATGCCCGTGGCGTGAGTGGTCCGCACCCGGGCACCTGAGATCTTCGTAATCGTGGCATTCTGCATTCCCATGATGAAGCACAGACAGGCGAGCGAAAAGAGACGGCCAAGGTCGCTGGTGAATATCCCGCCGAAGCAAAAGAGAAACATGAAGAAACCCTGCACCGCCAGAGCCAAGGCGTATTGGTGCCTGTGGTTCCCGTGACGTGTCCAGTTGATCAAGACCGTGCTGAAAGCCGCTCCGGCAACGAACGCCCCAATTGCAAGACTGGCTATCATCGCAGCCTGCCAGTTCAGAATGGCGACGTTGTCGGCGAGCTGCGAAATATAGCCTGTCATATGGGACGTGTACTTGCCCACCGCGAAGAAGCCACCAGCGTTCGCAGCACCAGCTATGGCAGCCAACACGGTCGCCAGTGCAAGATCTCTTGCTTCAGACCGCCGATGTCCTACCAGAGTTCGCGCCGTTCTATGGGAGCGAGTGATGTAGTGTCGCTTGGGAGGTGTCATTCCGATCAACCATAAGGAAGGAAGCAACCGGGCAAACACCGCTGGCTACATTAAACTTTGTGGGCCTTTCATCATTCCGATGCAAGGGTGGGCAGATACAAGAATGTAAAAGTGTCGGGATGACGCAAGGGGAAGGCTAAGACCGGTCGTGATTGAAATGAGTCAAGTTTTGGGCTTGAGCATCTAGATCTCCCTGGATCGGGGATGCCGACATATCGACAAGTGGCCAAACCAGTAAAGGCATTTTTGATGCTTTGAGCGTCATAATAGCTGTTTTTACCACTACTTATCCACGTTGGAATATGTCAACGGCGGAGTAAAAACCGGCCAATGGGCGGCGCAAAAGTAGGCCACTTTGGGTTTGGGCATGACGCGCGCCACGAGGCGGCGGCCAGTCAGCCGCGCTCCCCAGATAGCTGGCGGTTGACTGGCCGCCTTGGCCCTCAAGGGCCAAGCCAGCGCGGGTCGGCTCAGGCAGTTTCGGTGGATTTTCGGGTGCGGCTTTGCGCCAGACGATAGCTCTCGCCGTTCATCTCGAGGATGTTGACGTGGTGGGTCAGGCCCGCGTTGAATTCCTCCCAGCGGGCAAAACGCGGAATCGGCACCATGTAGTTCCGCTGGGTAAAGCCAACAATCCCCTCGACGCTGCCCTTGTCATTCCCTTTGCCCGGCCGACCGTAGCAGTCCCGGAACATGTAATGCGACTGCAGGGCGCTGAACAGCGATGCGCGCTTGCGTGTCCCGTCTGGCAGGATCTTGGAGACCAGGCAGCGATCATTGTCATAGAGCACCGACTGCGGCACCCCGCCAAAGAAGGGGAAAGCGTGGACATGGCCGTCCATCCAGGCCTCCGCCGTCGCGGCGGGATAGGCCCGCACGAAACAGGCGTCGCTGTGCGGCAGGTCCATGACGAAGAAGTAGGCCCTCTGCTCGACGCCGCCGATCACCACGATGGCTTCGCCGAAATCCGCCTGGGCCTGTCCCGGCGGATGGACCAGCGGAACGAACATCTCCTGGCCCCGCCGTTCGCGCTCCCGAACGTAATCCTTGATGATCGTGTAAGCTCGATCATGCACTCGCCGATGCAGGCGATTTTTGGTCCAGTCATCAGATCAGCGACCATTCACGTAGCCGTCCAGCACCTCACCCGCATCAGCGGCGAAGTAATCGCGCCGCTCGACGATATGTCGGCGGATCATGGTGAACACACGGTCGATATGGGTTTTCATGGCCGCTTCTGCCGCGTCCGGATCGCGCAGTTTCAGACCGTCTACCACGGCCATATGTTCATTCAGAACCACCTCAAGGTGACTAGGCAATGGGAACGAAAGACGGCGGACTCGGTCAAGCTGTGCTTTGGCACCGTTGATGATTTTCCAGATATGAGCTGAGGCGCCAAACTCGCAGATCATCGTGTGGAACGCCTCGTCCAGTTCATAAAAGCCGTCGTAATCCAGATCGGCCGCCATCCGCTTTTGCTGGTGAAGGTTGAAATCCAGTGATCTCTCGAACTGTGGTGTCATGCGGCTGGCAGCAAGGCGCACGACCTTCAGTTCAAGCGCGTCGCGGACGAGTTGCCCGTCGAAGACAGACTGCAAATCGATCTTTGACACATAGGTGCCCGAGTTCGGGATCACCGAAACGAGGTTTTCTGACTGCAGTTGCAAGATCGCTTCACGCAGCGGTGTGCGAGAGATGCCCAATTGATCACAGATCAGCTTTTCGTTGACGTTGCTGCCTGGTGAAAGGTGCAGGTTGACGATGGCGCGGCGCATGATCCCGTAGACTTGGGATGTCTTCGGTAGCGCTGGATCGATCAGATTGATCAAACTATCAGGCAGACCCTGTATACCGGCGTCCGGCGCGTAAACTGCATCCGGATCATTTTTTTTTGGTCGCGCCATCTTGTCCATCTTATCTTAGAAAACAGATAGCTTCGGTGCGTTTGCTTTGCAACGCCGCATCCTCGCTAACGATCTCAGGTTCCGGGTACGCATCTCTGCGTTGACAGCCAATAAATACCAATATATTGGTTTGATAGCAAGCTTAAGCTTGTCGCTTTCGGTAATCCTCGGTTTCTTGCTGCGGCAACCGACCAACACTCTGATCTTGCATCCGAGGGGCCCAAGCGCGGTGTATCTGCGGTGTACCTGATGTCTTCTAAGGCGGCAAAAAGGTGAATGAAAGGCGAACAAAAGATGACACTGCGCGGAAGAACGGCCCTCGTCACCGGCGCGGCAGGTGCGATCGGCGCGGCCATCTCGAAGGCTTTGGCGGATCAAGGTGCACTGGTTGTTTTGGTCGACCTGGCGGACGGGCCAACCCAAGCACTGGCGGAGGTCCTTGGCGGGCACGCGGTGATCGTCGACCTGTCTGACGCCGCAGCGGTTTCGGCGATGGCCGCAGATGTACTCGCCCAATTTGGCCGCATTGGTATTCTAGTCAACAACGCGGGCATCCTGAGCAATGCAAAGATCGCCGCGACATCCTTGCAGGAATGGCACCGGGTGCAGGGCGTCAACGTCGATGCTGCCTTCCTGCTGGCGCAGGCGTTCCTGCCTGCAATGCGCGCCGCGCGCTGGGGCAGGGTGATCAACATGTCGTCCTATGCCGCAAAATCAGGCGGGCTGACGGCGGGTGCGGCCTATTCAGTGTCCAAGACGGCGATGATCGGTTTGACCTATTCGATCGCCCGTGAAGTGGCGGGCGAGGGTGTTACGTCCAATGCCGTGGCACCCGCCTATGTGATGTCGCCGATGGTGTCTGAACAACTGAGCGAAGCGCAGCGTCAGGCGCAGCTTGCGGCAATTCCGGTTGGGCGGTTTTGTGAACCCGAAGAGGTTGCCCATGCCGTGATGTTCCTCGCCTCGCCTTTGGCTGGTTTCATTACCGGCGAAGTCGTTGATCTGAACGGGGGGCTTCATTTTGACTAAGCGCTTCGGAATGGTCATCGGCCTGAAGCCTAAGAGTGTCGCAGACTACAAGCGGCTGCATGCCGATGTCTGGCCAGATGTGCTGGACGCGATGCGTCGCAATGGTTGGTGCAACTTTGATATCTATCTGAAAGAACCGGAAAATCTGCTGTTCGGGACATTTGAATACACCGGCGATGACTTTGCGGCTTCGGGGCGTGCCATAGCCGCCGATCCCGCGACGCAAGCGTGGCTTCGCGAAACCGATCCCTGTCAGGACCCTTTCGCTACGCGCAAGCCCGGCGAATGGTGGGCTTACATGGAAAACGTCTT